>NZ_JBNBBE010000013.1:0-140270 GCF_050031795.1 Stenotrophomonas sp. SrG | reverse complement strand
CGTATGTTGCCGGAGCCTTTGCTGACCGGGCCATACGGGTTCATTTTGAGCGGGGGTTGGGGTCTGCGACTCCCCCTCGCTGCCGCCACCGCACCCGATCAGGCCGCAACGCGCTCCCTGCGCGCGGGCTGCGCGTCGGCCAGGCGGAACTGCCCGACCGATTGCTGCAGCTCGGACGACTGCGCGTTCAATGCACGCGCAGCGGCCGAAGCCTCCTCGACGAGGGCAGCGTTCTGCTGGGTCACACCATCCATCTGCACGATGCTCTGGTTGACCTGCTCGATCCCTGCCGCCTGTTCCTGGCTGGCGTTGGCGATCTCTTCGATCAGCCCGCCCAGCTCCCCAACCGATGCCACCACGCGCTGCAGGGTCTGCCCCGCCTCGCTGGCCAATGCGCTGCCGTCGGCCACCTGGGTCGCAGACGCGTCGATCAGCGCCTTGATCTCCTTGGCCGCACTGGCCGAGCGCTGCGCCAGCGCGCGCACTTCCGAGGCCACCACGGCAAACCCACGGCCTTCCTCACCCGCGCGCGCCGCTTCCACCGCGGCGTTGAGCGCCAGGATGTTGGTCTGGAACGCGATGCCATCGATGACGGTGGTGATGTCGGCGATGCGGCGCGAGGACGCTTCGATGCCGCCCATGGTCTCCACCACCTGCGCCACCGCGTTGCCGCCCTGCACCGCCACCTCGGCCGCCTCTGCCGCCAGGCGGTCGGCGCGACGTGCATGGTCGGCGTTCTGCTTCACGGCAGCGGTCAGCTCTTCCAGCGACGCGGCCGATTCCTCCAGGCTCGCGGCCTGCTGCTCGGTGCGCTTGGACAGGTCGTCGTTGCCGGCGGCGATTTCCGCCGACGCCGTGGCGACCGACACGGCCGCCTGCTGGATCCCACCAACGATACGGGTCAGCTGCGCCACGGTGGCATTGGCATCGTCGCGCATGGTCGCGAACACGCCCTGGAACTGACCCTCGATACGGCCGCGCAGGTCGCCTTCGGCCAGCGCACGCAGCAGCCCGGACAGCGCGCTGAGGTTGCGGTCGGCGGTGACCATCAGGGCATTGAGCCCTTCGACCATCACGCGGAAGTCGTACTGGTAGGCCTCGGCATTGCCGCGCACGCTGAAGTCACCAGCGGCGGCCGCCGCCACCAGGTGCTTGATCTCGCCATTGATCGCCTGCAGGCGGTCGCGCACGCCGTTCACTGCCTCGGTGATGCGCGCCTTTTCGCCCGGCAGCTGCTCCATCGGCTGGGACAGGTCGCCATCGGCGTAGCGGCGCACCAGGTCCACCATGCGCATCTTGACCCCGATATGCGCGGCAACCAGTTCATTGGTCCCGGTCACCATGGTGCCGAACTCGCCCTCGAAGCGGCTGGCATCGATGCGGTGGCTGATCGCCCCTTCGGCATGCCGCTGGCTCATTTCGTTCTGCGCCTGGATGATCTCGCGCAGCTTGGCCTGCATCTGCTGCAGCGCGCCCATCAGGCGGCCGACCTCGTCCTGGCTGTGCACCACGATGCGCTGGTCCAGGCGGCCCGCCGCGACGTCGCGCGCGACCTGCCCGGCCTGCGCCAGGGGGGCGCTGATGACGCGACGGACCACGACGATGAGCGCCACGATCACCGCGAGCAGGCCCAGGCCGGACACCACGCCGATCTGCAGCATCAACTTGTGCAGCACGGCCTGCAGCACCGAGGTCGGTTCCAGGCCGAGTACCGTCCACTGCCACGGGCCGTAGGCCTGGGCGCTGACGAAATAGGTCTGCGGCGCGGCGTCCTTGGCGGTACGCAGGTGCAGCGTTGCCTGGCTGGCCTTGCCGGCCAGCAGCGCCTCCAGCGTGGCCTGGTCGGCCGGGTCCACCAGGGAGGACAGGAGCTCGCCTTCGCCGGCGAACGACGCCATCACCGTACCGAACTGGTCGCCGGCCTTGGTGTTGACTGCCAGGAAGTGACCTTGCTTGCCCAGCTTGGATTCCCGCAGCCGCGCCTTAAGCGCCGCCAGGCCTTCGGTGTAGTTCTGGCCGACGAAGGCGATCGCGGCAACCTCACCGGCGGCATCCTTGATCGGCATGTAGTGGGTCATGTAATCCACCCCGAACAGCCGCACCGGACCGGTGTACCCCTCACCTGCGATGACCTTGGCATAGGCCGGGCTGGCGTGGTCGAGCACCGTGCCCATGGCACGTGCGCCTTCGGCGTTGCGCACCGAGGTGGACACGCGCACGAAATCGTCGCCATCGCGCACGAACACCGTGGCTACGCCGCCGCCAGTGGCCTCGGCAAAGCGGTCCACTACGGCCTCCTGCAGGTTGAGCACCTCGGTGCCGAACTGCAGGGTCGGGGTCTGCCGCTCGCCCACGGTCACGGTCTTGGCCGCGTCAACGCTGACATCGCCGGCGGGCAGCATGCCGCGGAAGATCCCGGCCATGCGCTGGGTGCTGTCGCTCAGGCTGCGGTCGTACAGTTCCACCGAGTCGCGCATCAACTCGGTGGACGACTGCAGGCCAGCTTCAACACGCTGCTGGTAGCTGGTTGCGGCCTGGCGGTAGATCAGCACCGCCAGCGCCACGAAGGCGACGGTGGTAATCAGGCCCATCAACAGCGCCAGGCGCGCGCCGATGGAGGTAGAGAAAACGGTGGCGGCACGGGTCGTCATCGTTGGTACTCGAGGGGGAGGATGGATTGAGAGTTACGTCACATTTCTTATCGGCACCGAAGTGGTCCTCTTTACGTAAAAGAAGACAAAAAGATTGGACCTTTCGTTTTCTCTAAGCGATTGATTTCAAAGCAATGTCTCCCGGGCGCATCTTCACAAAGCCGCAGCTGCGTTCAGAAAGCGGGGCAATTTCCTCAAGTTCAGAGGGGTGCTGCCGCGAACGGCACTCCCGTCCCGGGCCTTAGGCCGGAAACGTGGGTTCCTTGAACAAGGCGAAGGTTGAGCAGATCGCGCTGGCGGCACTGGGTTGAGTAACGCAAGTGGGCAGATGCAGCGCGGGGCCTTGGCAGCCCGGGGTGCACGGCGCTACACTTGATCGCATCGCGGTTCCCAAGCCGTGTTGCACTACATCGGGGCCATAGCTCAGCTGGGAGAGCGCGTCGTTCGCAATGACGAGGTCAGGAGTTCGATCCTCCTTGGCTCCACCAAACACTCGCCCGAGGGGGCGCGAAGAAGGCCGGAATACCTGCAAAAACAGGGCTTCCGGCCTTTTTCATTGGCCGGTCCAGACCGGTCCGTAGCGTTGCAGCTGGTGAGACAGTGGGGGCATATTTTGGGGCACCTGCCCTCCGCCCCCAAAACCGATGCCCCCACTCTCCGATCTCGCGATTCGGCGCTCCAAGCCGACCGGCAAAACCCAGAAGCTCTTCGACGGCGGCGGTCTCTACCTGGAGATCTCCCCGGCCGGTGGGCGATGGTGGCGGATGAAGTACCGCTTCAACGGGAAGGAGAAGCGACTGGCGCTGGGGGTGTACCCCGAGGTCTCGCTGCAGCTTGCGCGCAACCGCCGCGAGGATGCCAGGCGGCTGCTGGCCACCGGTACCGACCCCGGCCAGCAGAAGAAGGATGCCGCGGCCGCCAAGGCCGGCATGGACGCGCTCACGTTCGGCGTGATCGCGCGCGAGTGGATGAAGGGGCGGATCTGGGCCGAGTCCTACCGGGTGAAGGTGGAGGCGTGGATGGAGAACGACGTGCTGCCTTGGATCGGGTCCCGGCAAGCAGCCGACCTGGAAGCGCCCGACTTCCTTTCGATCGCTCGGCGCATGGAGCGCCGCGGAGCCATCGAGTCGGGGCACCGGGTAATCCAGAACTGCGGCCAGATCATGCGGTATGCCATCGCCTCGGGCATCGCGAAGCGAAACCCGGTGGCCGACCTGCGCGGCGCCCTGCAGCCGAAGCCGAAGCGCCACTACGCGGCAATCACCGATGCCAAGGACCTGGCGCCGCTGCTGCGCGCCATCCACGCGTACACCGGGCGTGCGGTCACCCGCTGGGCCCTCGCCCTGGCGCCGCTGGTATTCCTGCGCCCCGGGGAGCTGCGACAGGCGGAGTGGTCGGAGTTCGATCTGGACGCCGGCCTCTGGCTGATTCCGGCCTCCCGGATGAAGATGCGCACGGAGCATCTGGTGCCGCTGTCGCGCCAGGCCATGGAGATCCTTCGCGAGATCCACCCGCTCACGAACCGGGGCCGGTTCGTGTTCCCCGGCCGCAACAGCAGCGCCCGCCCGCTGAGCGAGAACACCGTCAACAGCGCCTTACGCCGCATGGGATTTGAGGGTGACCAGATGACGGGGCACGGCTTCCGGGCGACCGCGCGCACGATTCTGGACGAGGTGCTGGGGTTCCGGCCCGACATCATCGAGCACCAGCTGGCCCACACGGTCAAGGATCCGAATGGCCGGGCCTACAACCGCACCACGCACCTAGTGGAGCGGACGCGGATGATGCAGGACTGGGCGGACTACCTCGATAGTCTGCGCGTGGGGGGCAGATCCGCGCAGTATGGACAAGTTGTCCACGATCCGGCCTGTGCGGCGCTGTCCAGCTCTAACTCAAAAGTCTCCCCGGTCAATTGAGTAACCTTTCGTGCTCGGCTCTCCTGTCGAGATGGTCCATCGAGGGCCTGATCGAGGTGCGGCTACGAGGCCCAGTAGACCGTTTACCAAAGGAAGCAGGCCGCGAAAGTCTATTGTCGAATCAAACCCTTTGGTTACTTGTTCGTATAGGTATCGGAGCTTTACGAAAAGCGGTGCCGCTTGCGCTACGGCGTCATCAAAAGTCATTGGCGCCCTAGTTTCTCCCGGCCCTGCTGGAGACTCCGTTCCAGAAGGAAGCAACTGTATTTTGAAAGAAAGCAAGTTCGGATTAGCCGCGACCAACTGGCTGTACGCCGAACTCAAAAAATCAGTCTGTTCAGATGGAAGCGATCGTACCAGCGCGGCAAGATCATGGCCTTTTGGATACCTGCCCGTTGCCTGAAAATTCGCGATCTTTAGCAACAGCTCGGCAGACAGAGCTAGCACAGTAGCAGAGGCGATGGCAGCGCTTCCGTCGATTATGAAGTTGGTTGAGCCCTCCATGTTCGATTTGTACATCTCCGCTAACTCGTTGTATTGCCGTAAACCCATATCTGCATAGGCCTGAGCAAGAGGTACTGCGAGCGCTATAGAGAACGGATCTACTAACGAATCAGATTGATGGCCTTGGATTTCCATATTCACTTCCAGCAAGGACAACGCCTCGCAAGCGTAGCATTTGACCGATCGGCAATCCCCTACCATGTCAAGGTCGCGGAGGATCAACAAAAACAACGACTAAGCCGATCTGCCGCGATCACGTGCGCTCTTGCGGAATTAAGGGGTTAGCTGTGACGTGGGGTCAGTTTTGGGGTTACCGCTTGCCGGCAGCGCGGGCAACCCGCAGCCGGTCGATCTCCGCCCGTAGCCGGGCCTGGTGTCGGATGACCCAGAGCACCGCGCCTGCCTTTCCCTGCTCGTAGCTGGTGCATTCCCGCGTGGTCCAGCGCTCCCGCTCTGGCCGCTGAGTGTTGAGGTTGGCAAACCACCCTCCCCCGTTGATTCGCTCGGACAGCCGCAGCACTTGCGTGCCGTCGCAGAACACGCTGTCGTCCTTCCCGTCGGGGCGGGAGGCCACGGAGCGCCAGTGGAAGTCGGGCGGGAGCATGGCGCGGAATCCTACGGGTCCCGCTCTCAAATCCTGCGACGATGAGGACGACAAAGTCGCGACAGCGCGCTCACGGTGGCTTTACCGGTGAAATTGCTACGTTAAAGAGTGGTTAATAAATTTTGCCGACATGCCCAACACAGGCTCCTTCCATCTACACGAAGTCTCGGGACAAAGCGAAGGAACGCCCGAACATTTCACGTTCATCACTGCCGTGCGCGCGACATGCCTGAAATGCAAAACGGTCCTGCACGCAAAGGGTCTACCCGAACTCGAGAACATCAAGGGCGGGACCGTCCTCTGCTGCTCAGGGTGCGGCGCCCGCCAGGCCATCAGCAATGCCCGTTTCGACCTGTTCGTGGGACGCGACCGCTCCCGGGCGTCTGATCCGCCAGGCTGACCCCGGAATCAGATGATGTATGGCGCGGCAAGTTCAGTTAAACGGTCCACGCCGGTGGGCTGGGTCCGCGACCCAGGTTTACGCTGAGCGAGGCTTGTCCAGTCACTGAAGGTCGCTTCGCGCAAAGCCGCTACCTCTACAGGAATCCAGCGCATCGACCAGTACGGAAACCGCCGCTTGCTGACCCGGCCGCGCGCCAATTCGACCAGATCGCAATGGCTGGTCGCGAAGCGGATTCGGGAGTAGACGGTTTCGATCCCATCGTCGGGCCCCTCCAAGTACTGCAGGAAGCGCGCACCGTCAAAAAGCAGGAGGCCAGTAACCCCTGCTAGCGCGTTGAACGAAGCAGCGTCACGACTCAGCTGCTCGATCTTGTCGGCAGGAAGACCTTCTGTGGCCTGGCTGGCGTAAGCAAAGGCGAGCAACGGCACGATGAATCCTTAATGGGGCTTTGCCCTGAACGGTACATCATATCGGCCAACGAAATCGCGACCTACCGTGCATTCTTAAACGTTCATTTTCGCGGATGCGGGCGGTCGCACTAGGCCATCATCTTCCGCGCACCGGATCAACTCCAGTGTTGACCTGACCTGGTAGTACTGCATGAGGCGTGCCTTATGCGACTCGACCGTCCGCTTCGATATCCCAAGGGCCACCGCGATGTCGCGCGCGCGATGACCTTGGAGAACCTCCCGCAGAACCAGAATCTCCGCCCTGGACGGGAATGGCTTGGTGCCACGCTGCCGCGCAATCAAACACCTTGCTGCGTCCTGGCTAATGGCAGGCAGGCCATGGGTGGCCTTGTCGATAGCCTCCAACAATTGGTCGGCCGAAGCGTCTTTACGGACATACCCTCTAGCGCCCAAGTCCAAGGCTCGCCGCACATACGCCGGATTGTCGTGCATCGAAACGACGAGGACGGCAATGTCGCACCGGCGGGACCTCAACTCCTCGAGGACTTCGAGCCCACTCATGCCAGGCATGCTGAGATCTAACAGGATGAGGTGCCAAGTTGACTCCGGCAGACGCTTCAGCAGCGCCTCACCGGACGTGAACACTTCCGAAGTCGCACCGTGACCGTCGACCAGTAGCTGCAGGGCCTGCGCTACGATCTGATGGTCGTCGACAATGGCGATTGAAGCTCCCGCGAGCATGATCGTAGGATTAGACCCATGCATCAGCCGGCCCTCGGCGAGGCTGAACGGAAGGAGACCCAAGAAGGTGAGTAGTCCGGAACTCGAACGAATTGAAGCGCTTGAAGTTCAAGTGCAAGCGATATTGGGGCACCTCAAGGCTATGGAGTACGGCCTGCGACTGCTGATAGCCACCCACCCCAACCCAGAAGTTTTGATTGCGGCCTCGGAAGGTCTTGAACACCGCGCCACCTCCGCTCACTTGGACGACGACGCTATGTATAGCGCCGCCATAACACAAGGAATATCTATCCTGCGCGATCAGATTGAGGCGGCCGCTGCGCTGTCAGGCCCGGCAGGCGACACGCCACCTTTGCGCACCCGATCTTCTGGTCACAATTAGGCAAAAGCCCGGGCTACGCAGGCGACCGGTTCTCAGCCAATCTTATTGCCCTGCCTGCATAACCCGAGCTGCTACTGCAACCACTACTTCAGCACAGCATGAGCCACCCGATGCAGCACGGATGCCTCCCCCAAGTTCCAGGACAAAATTTCCTCTGCGTCCCGTGAAGGCCGCGCGAAGAGACATCGTGCAACCATGGTTCCAGTGCGCGGGCGGCTCGGCGATTAGTTCAAGTACGGCCGTACCAGCGTGGCCATTCTGTCGACCCCGGTTGGCACCTGGAACATAGCTCCTTCTCTCCGTCGCGCTAGATCGCGCCATTCACTAGCCCTTGTGATCCGAAAATCGACCTGTTCAAGCGGGAGCCAGCGCATCGACCAATGGGGGAACCGGCGAGCGCCTCCACTCCGCGTACCTAGCACCTCAATTGCTGTATGGCTGGTGGCTGCGAGGATCCGGGCGTAGGTGGCGGCGATCCCGTCTGCGGGCCCCTCAATGTATTGAAGAAAGCTCAACCCGTCGCAGAACAGCACGCCCGTGACGCCGGCCGTCAAGTTATGCGAGGCCGCGTCCGTCACTAGGGGATTTATCTGGTCGACGGTGATACCAGTGGCAACTCGGCTGCAGTAAACAAGTGCTTCAAGAGGCACTTACCGCCCTCCTAAAATGTCGGCCCCCCGAGCTACAAAGGCTAGCAGGGCTTGGCGGCCACATGTACCACAAGCGCCGAGTTTTGCGCTGACTGGGGAGTACGGTTGCTGTGTGCGCGGAAAATTCATCCAGAGCCCGATTAGAGATCCCGCCCAGCCTGGGTTCGGAACCGGTGGGTGCCCTGGCGATGGTGATGGCCATCGAGCCGCCAGGCGATGGAGGCGTACCGCGTCAGCCGCGCCGTCAACGCCCCGCGCAGCAACGCACCTAAGCGGCCGAGCGTACGGAGCGGGCTGACGCAAGTGCCTGACTGGCCCTATGCTTACTGCGTATCTACGGCGCAGGTCCGTCCCGCGTCATTTTTTTCTCTGATCAAGGATGATGCTGTGCTTCTTGCCGTTGCCCCCCGTCGCCTGCGCCGCTGGCGCGCTGCCCTGTTCACTCTGTTGGCCATGCTGGCCCTGCCTGCTGCCGCGCAGTCGCCTCCCTGTGGCACCTTCACGGACCCACCCAGCGGCGCCGTGCTTCGGGTATACAGCGCGGTGCAGGGCGAAGGCCAACTGCCTGGCCAAGCCGCAGAGCCGTACCACCTGCAGCACGACGGCGACCAGTTGCTAGCGGCCAATATTGCCAGCGGCAGGATGGTGACACTGGCGGTCAGCGGCGATGGTCGCACCCTCAGCGACGAAACTCACCATTACGCGCTCGACGCCGACGCTGGCTGCCAGACCGCGCCGACATTTCCAGCCGGCAGTTGCCGCGCCGATATCACTACCTGCTTCGGCCAGATGACGTGGGCCGGCGCAGACAGCTGGAGGCGATGGTGCAGCGAAGGCGTTTCCGCCGCCTGCAACCGGTTGCTCGAGGACTACCGCAGCGAAGCTCGCAGCGCGTGGGTGATCGCCAAGGTCATGGCCAACGACAGCATCCCGTCCAGCCCCCCAGCGGTGTGCGTGGAAGACAGCGAGGCCTTTGATGCCGAGGCCTGCCGCCACGCGGAGGATACCGAGCGCGCAAAGGCCGTGGGTAAGGCATTTGCGTTGACCAAAGACATGCCCAGCGAACCGATCTTGCCCGATGCGGAGTTGGATGAAGTGGCCAAGCTGTGCCGCCAGCAGCCCAGCGCCGCATTCTGCACTGCCGTGGCGTCAGCCCTCCGCGCCGCCGGACGACTGCCGGCCGCTCGTGAAGCAATGCAGCTGGCATGCAGAGGGGCCGAGGACCCGCCAGCTTGCGCACAGCTGGTCATTCAGGACAATGACGCTCCGAACCAACCGGCCAAGTAAGCCTCGCCCACCGCCCTGCGGCATGGGTGGCTTTGCGGCGGTGTGGGGCAAGCGCAGTAGCTCGCCCTTAGGAAACCCAAGCACACAATAATAGTTGAACCACCAGGCTGGCCCCTGGACAAGCCGAAGAGTGGATGAAGTCCGCCGCCGACGGCGCCATGGCGACGTGCTGACCAGCGGGCCTCAGGCGATGGAAGCCTACCGCGTGAGCCGCGCGGTCATCACGCCGCGCAGCAACGCCGAGGCGCTTTTGGAGCCCGTGTAACCACAAGGCTGAGCGGTTGTCGGGGAAACCCCGACTGGAAGAGCAGCAAAGCCTCTGCCAAGGTGGTTCCACATCCTGGAGGGCTTATGAGCGCAGATTGGCTTGACGCAGATCTTTCCCCGGTGGTGGGCGAGTCAGGTATCGCGATTGCGACCATCATCACCGCCATCGTGCTGGGAAGTACCATGTATCACCAGCAGGACAACCGGATATGCAAGGGTTTTGACGGCCTGCACCCCTACAGCTACGAGTACGAAAAGAAGCTGCAGAAATGCATGGCCGACGGTAAGTCGGTTCCCGGAAAGTAACGCGTCGCCGCGCCCGACGCGGGCAGGGTTCGCAGACATTCGAGTAGACCAAACGCGAATGCTTCTCTCACAGGCGAGGGCCATTTTTGGGCGCTAGTCTGGTGGTGTTCCGACATCACACATGGAGAGCGTTATGCGCGCAGTGCTGATTACCACCATCTTTTCCATCGCCGCCGCCGGCACCGCCGCGGCTGCTGATACCGGAGTCATCCACGCCCGAACCGTTGACCTGTACCAGGAACAATCGAACCCGGGCGAGAGCCTTGACGCGTTCGTGGTGCGGATCGCACCGCGCGCAGTCGAAGCGTCGAAGACCGCCCGCGCGACCGTCTGTGGCCAACTGGAAGGCAGCGGCCCGTACTTGGTGAAGGTGAAGACCGACGGCTTCCTGAGCACCTGTGACCTGCCGAAGACAGCCCAGCCCTACGTCCTAGTGAACGGAACTGCCGTCGACGTCCGGGAGAACTACTTCTCGCAGGTCAACTGGCAGCGCCCGGGCTATCTCGTGACACCTTGGTCGGTGAAGTACCAGGACGGCTGGCAAAAGCGTCCCCGCACGGTGCGCTAGTAGTTCCGCATGTCCAGGACTTGGGCCAGCAAATTGCGGTTGCCCATGAGACCGGTGGCTGGTGGCGTGCCCTGCCCTTCTTGAGTGCTCGCCGCCAGCTGGATGAGCCCGACACTTACAGTGCCGTTCGTGTTCGTTCGAATTCCGGCCACGAAGCCAGCTCGTTGAATAAACCAGAATCCGGGGGTAGTCGATCCACCGACTACCGTCGTGTAGAACCCAGAATTGCTGATTGCCACCGCGTAACCTGACGTCAGTGGTATCGCCACATCCACCGACCCGGTGCCGGCGTCCATATTGATCATCTGCAGGATTCGCATGTACTTGTAGCGCGAATCGAACAGCACCCTACCGTTCGCGGAATTTCGGAAGCGCATACCCTTGGTGGTGTTGAACGCCATCTGCGCTACGTCAGTGGTGTCGAACACCCAGTACTCCACCGTCGCATCTGGGACGCTTGTCACCAGAGTCCAGGTGAAGGTGTTCCCAGACTGCGTTTTAGACAGGATCCCGACGAAAGAACCATTACAGCGAATCGCGAGAATTGGCTCGTTGCACCCGCCAACGATGATCGTACCCCGCCCGGTGGTTCCGTTGAGAGGGCAGACGACGGAGCCCTGCGTCTTCATCGCAAGGCATTCCCACGTCGGATCAATCTGGATTAGCGATCCATCCTCTGGTCTGATCCGCACGCCCGCGACCATCCTCAATACCTCCCGTAGACGAGAACACCACCCCGCTGATACAGCGGATTCGGCGACACATACTGCCAGCTGATCCTGTTCACGCCGTCGTAGGTGAAGATCGGTGACGTGTTGTAGTCCGGCTGAGACGTGTCAGCATTGAACCAGAACGTTGCCGGGTTGTTTCCCATCACAGGGACATCCACGAAACCACCGACGCCTGCGGAGAGCGTCACACGGCCGATGATCTTGGGCAGCCTGGACGTGACGTCGACGAGAATCGCACCGGTATTGGGATCGCGCTGGCGAATTCCTCGCGCCATTACAGGAGCTCCCCGAACTCGCAAATGGCGATGGTCCCTGCCGGGTTCCAGAACCGAATAGCCTGATCCGAAAGATCCATGAAGCCGCTACCGGCGCTGGCCCCGCGCATAGTCAGCGTACCGTTCTTGTCGAGCTTCCACCGCGGCAGGCCGCCAGCCCCTACCGCCGTGGACTGGATCACGTCGCCGATCATGGCGTTCTGGATCCAACCCGTACCGATGAGAGCCTGGCTGATGAAGGTCTGGCCGCCTTGGATCACGAACGGCGAGGTGATGTTGCCGTTGGCGACGTTGATCACCGCGAACCGGTCGGCCTGCATGAGGATCTGGGACTGATAGCTGCCGTCGGGCTGCTGCTCGACGCCCAGGCCCATGCCCGAGGCGTAGATCTGGCCGCCGGACGCCACCTGGGCGCGGATCGTGTAGGTGGCGCTGACCTTTCCATTGAGGGTTACGACCGCCTGCGAGACCTGCGATACCGAAGCCGTGGTCTCCTCAAGATCCGAGTTGGTCTGCTGCAGGCTTGCCTGCACAGTGGTTATGTTCTGGGCCAGCGCGGAATCACCAGTCACGCGAGCGAGCGATTCCTGTTGCACAGTAGCGGTGAGGCCGGACAGGCCGGCGTTGACCTGGTCCACGCGCTTGGCTTGCGCCAGATCGCCAGAGGCGATGACCGACTGGATCGTGATGGTACCTGCGTAGACATTGGTATCGCCGGCGCCCCAATCCGTGTCGCCGGCTGCGTTCACGTCGAGCTGAACGAACAGGCCGTCGAGCTTCTGCCCCTGCGCGGTCACCTCGCCATCGATGTTGATGATCTCCAGCTCGATCTGGTCGACACGCCCCACCAATGCCCCGGCCTCGCTGATCGCCACACCGACGTCCAGCCATTCAGTGCCAGGTGGCTCTTCGTTGCCCGGCGAAGAACCCTGCCAGGACCAGATCTTGCCTCCGTAGATCACGGTCTGGCCAGGCTCATAAGTCGCATCGGGGTCCCAAACCAGCGGCACGATCTGGTCGATGGAATCAATCTTGGTGAGCAGGTCCTGTCCCAACGCGCTCTCGGTGATCCGGCCTGAGAAGTAGGCGTCGTAATCCGACTGGTCCGTGCTTGCCTCGCCCATCACGCCAGTGCCCGCCGGATACCAGGCGCCGATGTTCCCGCTCCGATCCACCAAACGCGCCCAGAAGTAGAAGCGCGTGCCGGCTGCGAGCCCGTTGATCTGGTGGCGGTCTTGGGGGTAAGCGTAGTCCCCGAGCTTTGTGGCCGCAGCGCGGTCCGGCGACGGGCTATACCAGACCTCCGTGCGCTGCGTATCGGTCGCTCCGGCCGGGAATCCCCACTCCAGTCCGATGGCGAAGACAAGGCTGGTCGTGGTCAGCGACGTGACTTGGGGCGGCGGCGTCGTTTTGCCCTCGATGGCCGTCAGCGGGCTCATCGCCGGCAGAGACACGGCGTTCACCGCGTTTACCGAACGCACCCGCGCAATGTAGTTGCCGGTATAGACGCCGCGGATATCGATGCTGGCGGCCGCCACCCGGCCGGCCCGAACCCAGTCCAAGTCGTCCCGGCGCCACTCCACGTCGTAGGCGACTGCGTTGGGTGCAGCGTCCCACGCGATGGTCATGACATGGGTCGCGATCCCCTGGTCGATCACCGAATGCGAAGTCAGGTGCACATTGGTGGGTGGAGCCTGGACGCTGGGCGGGATGATGCTCACCGGCAGCTGCTCGAGGCGCGTGCCGTCGTCGATCGCGGCGTACTTACCCGGCACGTGCTTTAGCGCGGTGACCCGGTAGGTGATTCCCTCCTCGTCGTTCGGAGGGTTCTCGGTGATCGCCAGCACACGGAACTGCTGCAGCGCCAGCTCGGTGCTTTCCAGCGACCAGATGGACTGCGGCACCGGGATGGCCGACCACGGCGCGGTGACGGTCACCGTGCTGCCAACCACCTGCTCTACCGTCCGGGCTTCAGTGCGCCCGTTGGGCAGCGTGGCCCTCAACGTGTCACCGGGCTCGATCACTTCAGGGAGCCTGTCCAGCACCAGACTATCTACACCGGCAGTCTTGATGCGCCCTGCGTTACGGCGCCCGGCCCGTGCCGGGTCCGCGATCTGGATGATGTCGCCCGGCATACAGTTGAGGACATCGAGGCCGACGCTGAACGCCACGGTCTCGGTTTCCAAGTTCTCGGTGTAGAGAATGTGGTTGCCGATGCGCTGGGCCTGGGATCGCGAGTGGCAGCCGACCGCAGTTACTTCGGTCTGCTGGATTCCGTAGCGCTGTACGCCGGCCTTGTACTGGACCGTCTCAACCTTCTGCCGCCCGAAGTCATCCGGATCAGTCCACGACACCAGCGCGACGGTATGGCGAGCTTTCCGGCCCGTGCCCTCGTACGTGAAGCGGCCGTCGATGACGTTCGCCTGGCTGTAGGTGAACACAGGATCCGCAGGCATATCTGCCGAAGCCATGACCTGGCCGGCGGCATAGAAGCTGATGCCCCGGAAGATCGAGGCCATGTCCTGCAGGACCTTGTAGGCATCGGCCCGTGTCTGCATGTACAGGCTGCAGGTGAACCGGGGTTCCATGCTCCCCTGCCCATCGCTCACCAGCTGATCGCAGTACTGGGCGATCCGGTAGAGGCGCCACTTGTCCACGAGGTCCATCGTGATGCGATGGCCCAGGCCAAACCGGTCATTCGTCACGATGTCGAAGAACGCCCAAGCCGGGTTGTTGGTCCAGCCGGGTTTGAAGGTGCCGTCCCAGATGCCCGAATAGGTACGCGTGATCGGGTCGTAGTTGCTGGGGATCCGAACGATCCGGCCCCACACCCGATACGACCGGGTCGGGATGTTCTGGAACTGGCTTGAGTCGACCTCGACCGCCACCAGCGCGCAGTTTGGGTAGCGTAGCTTGGCGTCGATCACCTCAGTCATCGACAGCACGTTCATGGTGTCGGACACCGTCGAGCTGTTCGCATTGGGCGTCAGTCGTCGGATCCGAACCTGCCACTGCGAGCCAGCGGGAAGGTCAATGCGGACGCTTCGCTCGTACTGGGTGGTCGTCTTGCCACGGATGGTGTCGACCAGCACGTTTCCGTATGGGCCGCTGTCGACGGCAAGGTCGACCGCATAGGTGATCGCGTAGCCGTTGGTGTCGCCGTTCTCGGTGTTGATCTGCTGCAGCGCAGGTACACCGAATCGGAGTCGAACTGCAGACAGGTCTGAGCCGGTAGCGCTCCGCACGACCGGGTTGTCGTCGCGCAGCTCGACGTTTACGGCGATCTCGTTCTCAACCGCCGGGAATCCCGCTATGTGCTCTTGGTCCTGCGTGCCCGAGCGAGTTTCAATCCGGACCCCTTCGAAATTGAAGGAGCCGTCACCGTTCTGCACCGGAACCTGATCGAGGTAGATGGATTGGTTACCGGCGACCAGGCCGCGCAGCTCTCCCTCAGACACCAGATCAAGGATGCGGGCCCGGGCTATGGAGCGCAGGCTGTCCGGGGTTTCAACGGGAGTCCGCGCGTTGCTGCCGCTCTTACCGCCAGCGCCAACAAGCTCCCGACACGATTTGGCCAGGGCGAGCTCGACTCCCGGAAACGCATAGGCTGCAGGAAGACTCACTGCTGATCCTCCGCCAGAATGCCGCCGCTGATGACAGCAGAGCCAACCAGCATTCCCTTCGTGTCATGTCCGCCGTAGGCAAGGGGCACGGGATTGCCCTGAGCCTGCGTGTTGACGGTTCCGTTCATGCTGTAGCTGGGTGCATTCTCTGGGCTGTCCTTCGCGCCCAACCCCTTTGGCTGGGGCGATAGCATCTGGACGACGCCGCCGATGACCATGCTCACACCCAGGTTGATCAACGGAGCACCGCTGCCGGGAACATAGACGTTCATCACGGCGCCGATCACGATCAGCACCACCCCAACTATCGTTTGCAGCACCCCGCCGCGCTTCGCTCCCACCAGCACCGGCGCGATGCGGATCACGTCCTTGCCAGGAGGATCTTTGAGCTGGTGAACGCCGAGGTTCTGACGGCCGATGAACACGGCGAACTCCAGCCCCCTGTCCTTGGCCTTGGCCAGAAACTGCTGGAAACCGGGCACCATGATGCACAGGGCGCGCACGGCCTCGGCGGGGCTGTTCACCGCCAGTCGGAACTCGCGTCCGAACTCCCGGCCCAATGGTCCAGAGAGGATCACGGTCCGTACGCGCTCAGTCATAACGCACCTCGCGGTGGCGGACGATGCAGCGGGTGCGCTCCGCCCACATACCGCCATACGGCACACGCTCCGACAGCCGGCCGTGGAGGTGGTGCAGCATCTGCCCGTCGCCGAGGTAGACGCCGGCATGGTTGGTCACCGTCGACCTGATCTGCATCAAAATCATGTCGCCGCGCTGCAGCTCACCGGTGGCCGGCTCGAATCCTTCCGCCAGCAGGCGGTCCATGCTGTAGAGGTCCTGGCCCTTCTCCCACCAGTCGTCCTCGCGCTCGTACTGCGACAGGCGCACGCCGAGCTTCGTGGCATAGAAGTCCCTGACCAGCGTGTAGCAGTCGAGCACCCCATGAGCGAACTGTCGGCCCACCAGCGGAGCTCGGAATCCGCAAGGCTGGATGGTCTGGAGGTCGGCGCACTCCGGGGCCGCGTCGGCAACCTGGCCAACGCTCACGATGTGCCAGACCAGGCCGCTTTCCTCGCACATGACACGGTCTGCGTCCGAAGGGGTGGCTGCCGCATTCGGGTGGCTGTGCACAACAGCGCGGATCTCGCCGAGGTCGTCAGCCGCGGCATAGTCTGCGGCAGGGAGGCGGAAGTGCTCGCTCGGCGTCGAGGCGGCATTCTGGCAGGGGACGTAAACTTCGCCCTCGGCGGTGGCCACGATCAGCCCGCAGCACTCGCGGGGGTACTCGGCCACGGCGTGTGCCTGGATGGCCTGCAGGGTGCTCTGTCGCATGGTGTCGCCCATGAAAAAGCCCGCACGAGGCGGGCTGGGGGCTGCAGGTGCAGCGGGAATGTGCAGGTGGGGTAGGTCGTCAGGTGCGTAGCAGGCCGGCCGCCGGGGTACCGCCATGCGGCAGGGGGTTGTTCTCGCCGAACCTCATCTTGCAGGCGCGGACCAAGCCGCTGCAGTCGTCCTTTGCGGGATCGTCCGTCGGTTGATCGTTGATGTCCGCCACCGGTGGGCCGTTGTAGGTGCAGTAGGGGCCGCGATACCCCCCCCTGAGGATCCAGCTGCAAAAAGGCAGACACTGCCGGCCGGGCAGCTGCTCACCGTTCAGGTCGATCGCTGTGGTCAGCTCGAACTCAATGGTTTCGAAGTCCTCCGAGACCTTGCGTTCGATAAACCACACCTCGTCCGGGAAATGCTCGCCCGGGTCAGCCGTCGGGTTCCCGCCTGGGAAGTTCGCCGCGTCCAGGTACTTCACCAGCGTCTGCCGGCGGATGAGGCGCGCACCCGCGAGGTCATCGAACAGCAGGCACAGGGCACCGATGCGGCCATCGATGTTGCTCACGCGCAGGCGCGGGTTCGGCGGCTGGTCGCTGGTACGTTCGAATCCTGTGGCTTCTATCGGCCAGGCGCCGTACTCCTGGCCCTGCCACCAGATCACACCCGACTGCAAGTGCTGGTGGAAGAACAGTTGGTCAGCACCGAAGCTGCTGGCGTCGAGTTCGTATACGGTGATTCGCCCACCCGGCTCGAGCTGTTGTGCGTCTGCGGTGATCATTCCAGCGGCACACCAGCCTCAACGCCCAGAGGCAGCTCGACCTGCGCGGGCCATGAGTACTGCTCAGGCTGCGGCAGAACGGCCTTGACCTGTTCCCAGGTCTCGATGCCGTCGGGTGGCGCCACCACCAGCGCTTCGAGCGCCTGGTTGATATCGTCGCGCCACGCGATCATGGCCATGGCCTCGGCCCGATAGCGCGGCACAGTGCTGTTGGCGTAGCTGCAGCAGCTTTCCACTGAGTCATATCGCCGTTCCTGCACGTAAGCCATCATCCAGGCCCAGGCCGCCTCTCGGATCGCCTGGTAGTGCTGTGGACTGTGCAGCTCGTAGGGGGGAGGTAAGGGTGCCGGACGGTTTCCGGCCGCCATCCACTGCTCGAACACATCCCACAGTGGGTTCCCGCGAGGGATGGTCGTTCCTTCGAAGATCACTTCGTCCGGGTTGGCGGTGAGCGTATACATGGTCAGAGCCTCGCGTTCGCGGTCCAATGAAACTCGATGGTGGATCCGGCAGTGAGCGTGTTCGCGCCACCAGCCTGGAAGCTCTTCTGCCCGATGTTGCCTGCCGTTATCACCCGGTTTGCGACGAAGACTCCGCCAGCGTTAACCTCAGACCCGTTGCCAGCCTGGCCATTTCGCGCGGCATAAATTGTCACCGCAGGCGTTGCCCTCATTGGAACCAAGAACGGTGGTATCGGCGCTGACAGGAAGTAGCCGTTCAGTATTCCGGAGACGTAAGCACCAACGCGGGTGCTCGTTCCAGGCACATCGGCAAGGTCGTAGCTTTTCTGGAAATGCCGCATGCAGCGGAGCGTCTCGTACGCGTCTCCTAGGCTGTCGAAGTCGCCAGCGTTCTCGCCCGGCACCAGTTTCACGTCGGAGATCTGGTAGGTCCCCGTTCCCAAGAAGTCGAAGATAACTTCGAAGAAACTGTTTGCCCCAACGGTCTTTCCTGCAGCGGAGGGTGCGTCGAAGGTAAAACTGAACTTCTGGATCGAGGTGGTCAGGTTTGACGTGACCCCAGGAATGCCGACTGACGCGCTGCCGCCGCTCCCGAAATTTTGAGTAAACCTGCATGCCAGGCCCATGCCGCCGAAGTTTCCCTTCGCCTTGAAGGACAGCGTGTACCTACCACCGGCTACCGTTTGGATGTTCTCGACTCGCTGCCGGACGTTCAGGCCTGTGCCGCTGGCACTGACTGCTACGGCTAGGGCGAAGCCGGACGAAATGCCCTCGCCTACTGACGCTTGGCGGTACGCGTTATAGGAAGCACCCGAGCTGGCAATCGACCACATGTCAGCGGTGTAACCGTCTGCCACAAATCCTGTTCCGTTCTGCCAGACGCGAAAATCACCGTTTATGAGAAGGTTGCTGGACTTTGCTACGGCTTGAGCGAGGTCGGCTGCTTTCTGATAGAGCTCTTCAAAATTGTCATTGACCTTGCCGAAAGCCACCTTCGCAGGATCGCCAATGTACGCTCCGTTGTTGGTAGTGGTGTCGATTATCTGGCGTGCCATGGGTGTCCCTTTACGGCTGGAATGTCTGCTCGAACGTGGCGCTCAGCGTGTAGACGCCGTTGCCATGAGCGGTGAGGTTGTAGGACTTGCAGAGATACAGCCCCTGCACACCCAGCGGGGGCGTCCACAGGAAGGACATGCCACCCTGCCGGGCACGGAGGAACGCCAGGGCCGGCCCCACCTTTGCCTCGCGCCCCACGATGGAGACCGGCCACTGCTGGCTCTCGTTGTTCAAGCCCTGCGGGGTCGTCTGCCTGTAGCCGTCCCCGAACTTGGCTTGCGCCACATCGAACGTGCCGGTCCCGGTGAGGTCGGTGCGAACGCACCAAGTGAAGACGTCTGCCATATCAGCGTGCCCCCGCTGCCGACAGCAGGCCACCGGGCTTCATCTGCTGCACCATTTCTTTCTTCACCAGGTTGCTGACCAGCGTGCCGAGCTGCTGCCCGACTCGATCATTGCTGCCGCTTGTCGTGGTTTGCGCGCCGCCATCGGTGACAGTGACGTTCGTGATGACGGTCACCGGTGCGCCGCCGGCGCCCGTCGCGCTCGATGCCTGCATGCCGGCCGTCACGGGAACGATGGAGCCGGCATCGCCCGGGATCAGGTAGGACTTGCCGCCCTGCTGAAACAGTTCCGGCCGGCCACCCTCGCCTACCCGGTAGACGTTGTCGCCCGACACCGGGCCGCCGCCGGCGCGGCCGCCGGCGTAGCTGCCGATCACCTGGCCGATGGTGTTGATCCAGCTCGAGCCGCCGCCCTGATAGTTGGATGCCCAGTTGCCGATCATTTTAAAAATTTCGGCCGACGCCGCCTCCGCCGCCATCCGCTTCAGGGCGTCGGCAAACCCCTTTACCAACCCATCGAACCCGTCCTCGAACGGGTCGAACAGGAAGTCGGCAAAGGAACTCTGCATGTTGCGGGCGGCCTGGTCGGCGAAGGTCGACATGGAATCCGTCGCTTCCTTGGTCTTGCCGGCCATCGAGTCGATACCGTCGCCGTAGATGGCCTTGTAGTCCTCCATGGCGTCGATCACCTGGGCCATGTTCTGCAAGTTCGCCTTCTGCTCGTCGCTGAGCTTCTGCAGCTCGCCGCGCTCAAGGTCGTACTGGACGGCGGCCGACTCGCTGTCGCCGTGCTCCAACAGGTAGAGCCGGCGGTCCATGCTGGTATTGAGCGAGTCGTAGGACTTGGCCAGCGAATCGGCAGCCTTCTGCTCCTCGGACATGCCGGTGCGCTTGGCCTTCGACGCCCGCGTTGCCTTCTCCGCGCTCTCGCCCCAAAGCGACTGCAGCTTTCCTTCCCATTCGGCAGCCTTGCGCAGCTGCTCGGTCTGGTCCTTGGTGGCTTGGATCTCCTCGGCGGTCGCCTGGGTGCGCCGACCGCGAGGGCCGCTGCGGGCGCCCTCAGGGATACCGGCGGCCTGGCCCTGCATCGCCTTCCACCCGTTGTCGGCGTAGGCGGTGCCGGCCTGATAGTCCCTGGCAAAGCCCTCCCAGCCACCACCCTGCGAGCCGAGCACGCCGCTGTACTGGCCGGTGACCAGCTTCACCACCGCGTTACCCTGCTTCTCCACTGCCACCAGCCCGCCGCGTAGGCGGTCGAGCCAGTTCTCCACGACGCCGAAGATCTCTGCGGCCTTGCCGATCTCATGGAAGGCGCTGGCAATCGAGGTGGCCACGTCCCGAACCCCGCCTCCCTCCCGGGCGATGTCCACCAGCTGAGTGGTCAGGTCGGTCAGGGTCGGCAGTAGCTCGGCTGCCAGCTGGGTGAACCAGCCCTGCGTTGCCGCGCGTAGGTCGTCCACACGGTCGTTGAACTCCGCCGCGGCGCCTGCCGTGTCGGCATCGATCACGATCCCCAGCGCCCGTGCACGCTCCTCCATGGTGCGGAGCCCATCCGCGCCCAAGCTCAGGAACTCCAGGAACTCGGCACCGGACTTGCCGAACAGCTGCATGGCCAGCGCGGTCTTCGTCGTCTCGTTGCTGATGCCCGCGAACCGGTTCTGCACTTCTGGCAGCAGGTCTTCGAAGCTGCGCAGGTTGCCAGCCTGGTCCTTGACAGAGATGCCGAGGGCCTTGAAGGTCCTGTCCGCCTCGCTGCCGGCCTTCGACGCATCGGCGATGTTCTTGGAGAACTTCGGGATGATGCCGACCAGCGATTCAAGGTCGGAGCCGGTCATCTTCGCCGCGTAGCCCCAACCCGACAGCGTCTCGGTGGAGATGCTGAAGCGGGCCGACAGCTCGTCGATCCTGTCCGCGGCGTTGATCGCGTTGCTGAGCCCGGCGATCGCGAGGTCCACGCTGGCGAAGGCCGCCACCGCTCCACCGATGACGCTGGCCACGGCCGTGAAGCCGGTGACGATGCCCTTGCTGACGCCGGCCGCAGTGCGCTCCAGCCCCTTCATGGACTTCTCTGCGCGCTGGGTGTCCGTCACGAACGACCCGGTCTTCATCAGCAGGTCGACGACGATGGAGCCGGCAGTTGCCATCAGATCAGCCTCTCGGTGGTTTCAGGCCGAACGCTGCGAGGGTGCGCAGATCGGCATCGGGGAATTCGTGGGCAACCGGAACCGGCTGCAGGTACTCGAGGTTCTTCTGGATCGTCGACCCACCGAAGCTCGCGCCAACCAAGGCCGCGGGCCGGTGGTAGCGATGGAGGTCATCGAAGGGATACAGCTGGTAGAACGCCAGCCAGCGTTGGAACTCATGCTCGGGGAGTTCGTCGATCTCCCCGAGGGTCTTGCCGAGCGCGAGGCCTAGGATGCAGCTGAAGTACTCGCGTCCGCGCTCGGCGAGGACTTTTTTGCATCGTCACCGATGCCCGCCACGGCGATCACGTGCGGGAACAGGTCGGTCAGGCCCGCCGGGGTCAGATTCTCCGATTCGGCCTCCGTCAGCACCAGCTTGCCGCGTGCATCGCAGATGCTCGCCGCGACCAGTCTCTGCATGGCGAAGTACTTCACCTCTTCGGCGTCCGATTGTTCCGCCGCGCGCCAGCGGCGCATCTGACCAGCATTGACCTGCTTGAAGTAGACCGTCTCGGTGGTGCCGTCGCTGAACTTCACCTCGCGTGCAACGGGGGCATCGTTGGTCAGAATTCTGCTCTTGTCCATCAGCCGTTCTCTGTAGTTGGGGTGCCGGATACGCGACGGCTGGGCGCGCAGAGCCGGCACCCCGAAAGGGTGCTGCGAAAGCCGTTAGGCCGAGTAAGGCCCGTTCCAGTACGGGATGACGCTGCCGCTGCGCTGGATAGTCAGCGTCCCGCGCACGATTTCGTTGGTCGCGATGTCGATGTTCAGATCCGACACGTAGCCGCGGAAGCCGATTGAAGTCCGAAGCGGCGACGCCGGCGCCACCAGATCGTCGTTGGAGTCCAGGGCCGGCACCGCCACGCCGTCGCTCAGGCCGATCAGCCAGTCCACGACCTCGCGCGATTCCTTCAGCTCGAACAGGATCTGGTGGGACTGGCTGCGCGGGATGAAGTTGAACGGCACGCTGACCTGCCCGGGGTTGCCCAGGCCGCCTTCGTATTCCTTGTCGCCCACGGTGCTCAGGCAGGTGGATTCAATCTGGTCGGCCGCGCCGCCCAGGCCGGTGATGCCAGTCGGGCACTCGAACTTCAGGACCGAGGCGACGCTGGAACTCAGCTTGTCCACGGTGAAGAGCTCGGACCCCTGGGTTTTGATGACGCCCTCGGTCATTGCAAAGTCCTCTGGTCAAAGAAAAACCGCCTTGCGGCGGTCGGGTTGGGGGTGGTGCCAGCGGCTCACCGCTGGTCGATGAAGTCGGCTTCCATGCCGACCCGGTAGAGCTTCGTGTCCGGATCTCGGTTGTCGAGCACGACGCGATTGCAGATCAGGGCCGCGTCCAAGGCAGCACGCACCGCGAGCGCCAGCTGTTCCGCGCCGGCGTCGGTGGGGTGGTAGCAGTCCAGCTGCACCGCGGTGAAGTCGCCGCCCGGCGCCGCGCTGAGGTTGTCGTATGGCAGCCCAGTGACGATCTGCCAGGTGATGTAAGGGCGCTGCTCCGTCTGGGACACTTCGCCGTGCCGGCCGATGCGCGTGTCGACGATGGCGGCAACCGCCGCGGTGTTGATGGTGCGGTAGACCTTTGGAAACATCAGCCCGCGCTCCCGTTCTTGGCGGCCAGCTGCCGAACGATCAAGTCGATGCGACGGCTCAGGTCGGTCACCATCACGTCAATGGCCTCCTGGCCCTTGCTGGTCACCGCCGGGCGCAGCCACGGGGTAGCGGGCTGGTGCCCAGACCCCCACTCCAGCAGGTTGGCGGTCATGCGCGTCGACGTCTTCTGCCCCCGGGCGTTGACGAAGGAGCGCTTTTTCACCCGCACCAGGTAGCGTTCGCCATTGCCATCATTCGGCGCCTTGCCCCGGCTGGCAATGACGGACCGGACCGTAGTCCCGGTGCTGTCGGCGCCGCGCAACTCGATGGAGCGCTGCAGGTTGCTCTTCGCCTCATCCCGCACCAGGCGCGCTGCCTTGGCCAGCGCCAGCTTTACCGGACCGCCCTTCTTGCTGACGATCTCGGCCGGCAGGCTGTTGAGCGTGCGGATGATGCCCGGAATGCCGACGATGTTGAATTCCACCTTCACCGGTACACCTCTGCATCCAGACCCACCCAGGAGCGCAGCAGCGCACCATCAGGATCGGCTTGACCGTTGAATGCTGCGTCGTGGCCCATTCCGATACCACCGCGGCCGGGAAGTCCTTTCATGCCGACGACGCGATTGCCGCCGAACAGATGCCGGCCCTGCGTACGGCGCCACAGGTCCAGGTCAATGAACTTCGGACGTGCCAGGCAGGCATCGGCGAAGTCCTTCAGCGCGCTACCGCGCATCCCGGTGCTGCACAGGCTGGCATGGCCGGTGTTGGCTAGCTGCCTGCCGCAGCGCTGCTGCACGTTGTAATAGCGCGCCCGGTGTTCGCCGACCAGTTCCGCACGGTCCAGTTCGCGATCAACGGTCGTCAGCCAGTCCGGCGCGTACCAGTCGTCGTCCTCGATGATGGCCAGGCGCTCGTCAGCGCCGACGGCGGCCAGACCCTTCAACAGGTTCCGTGCCTGCGTGTTCTGGCCGGGCGCCCAGTGCGGCGACGGGCGGACCAGCACCAGCTGCCAGCCATTCCGGCGGAAGGCCACCGGCTGCGGCTCAGGGCCGTCGTCCACGATGACCCAGCGCACGGGGCCGGCGTAGTCTTGCCGGGCCATCCAGCGCTCGCACAACGCCCAGGCGGCAGGCCTGGCGCCAGTGGCGGTGAGGAGGGTCAGCACCGCGCCACCGCGAACGTGTGCATCGGCAGCCGGCGGCGGGCAACGCCGCGTTCGCCGTGGTCATTCAGTTCGAGCGGCACATCGCCGGCGTACTCGGTGGCGATGTCCGTGAAGCCGGCATCGGCGAGCAGCAGCAGCAGCCCGCTCTGGCTGTAGCGGTAGTAGTCATCCGGGTAGCCGTGCTCGGGGAATGCGAAAAGCGTGGTGACCACCAGCAGGCCGCCCGGCTGCAGCACGCGGCGCAGCTCCGGCAGAGCCAGCCACGGTCGGGCTACGTGTTCCAGCACTTCTGAGCAGACGATGCCGGTGAACCGGCCCGACCATTCCGCAGGCAGGTCGTGGATGTCGGCGACCTGGTCGACGCCGTCGCCCGCCTGCATGTCGATTCCGGTCCACTGGCCAGCTGCGAGATCCCGGTTGGTGCACCACCACGCGGCAGGATCGTGGATCCGGCTGCCGACCTCGAGCACGTCATCGCCCAGGGCGCCGGCATAGCGCTCGATGTGCGCGCGGATGCGGCCGCGCACGGAGTTAAGCGGCAATCTGTTCATCGAATTCGAAGCACCTGAGAGCTGAGCCGGGGGTGCAGTTCACTACCCGGACATGGGGGTTCTGGCGTGCCCACTGGGCGAATTGCTGCTGATGGATCTCTCGACGGGCCGGCGCGGTGTTGCGCAGGCCGTTCGTATACGGGCCGAAGAAGTGCGAGCCGCGCAGGTCGAACCCGTGCAGCCGCACCAGCGTGGCGCCCAGCGATACCGCAACGGCCAGGCCAAGCACGCCACTGTTCCAGTTCGTCCTCGCGCCGGGCAGCTGCTGCAGTCCCGCCTTGCGATGCGGTGCATACTTGGCACCGCAGAACGCCATGGCCGCTGGGTGCTTGTCCCACCACTGGACGTCGCTGGCAGCGAGGAACTCAGCCCACGGCGCCAGTTCGAAGGCATTGCCGACAACCCCGACCCGTCGCCCGCGCAGTCGTCCGGCCAAGTCCAGCGATGCGCTCGGGCCTGGTCCCAGAAGGTCGATCTCGATCATTGGCCGTCGTTGACCCCGGCCGATACCGGAATGGTGATGTACTCCAGCCCAGACGCCTTGTCCGGCAGCAGGCCGGCGATGTTAAAGACCTGGCCCCGGTGCAGCAGGCGCATCGAAGGCAACAAGCCGGCGCGGTACCGGATCGTGATACGGGCCGTTACCGCTGCCTGCGTCTGGCCCGACTGGATGAACTCGCGGGCCGACAGCGGCTCGACCGACGCCCACACCGTGGCCACGTCCACCCAGCTCATCTGCTTGATCCCGTCGCTGTCTCTGGTCGTGACCTGCTGCTGGATCAGCACCCGGTGCCGCAGGTCACCCGCCGCAACGTTGCTCATCACGCCACCGTGGTGCGGCGCAGGGGTGCCAGCTGAGCCGTCGCCGCTCGGGACAGCACGTACCCGTGCCCGGCATCTGCAGGCACCGCGTTGTCGCCCTCGCCTTCCCGATAGCGGTACTGCGACGCCAGCTCCAGGAGCGTGGCGGCGATCACCATCGGCTGCAGCACCGGCAAGTCGTCGCTGTCCAGCACCGGCAGCGGCACGCCCGAGCTGTCCGTCACCACCTCCCCGTTGGAATCGCGCTGCAACACGTACAGCCGCCACTCCTGCTTCAGCCACGCCGCCACTGAGGCAGAGACGGCGGGGATCCAGATAGCCAGCCAGCGGTCATCCGCGTCGCTGTCGATGCGCAGCTGCTCGCGCGCATCTTCCGGGGTGACGAACTCACGCATTGCCGGCTCCCAGCTTCACCGGCTCGGCCGGCACGCGGACGCTCTTGCCGTCCTTTCCGTCACGGCCCTTGCGCGCAGCCAGCGCCCAATCCTGCTCATTCTCCAGGCAAGGCTTCGATGCGTTGTCGCGCTTCGCGATCCACAGCGCCCCATCGTGGGTGATCGACTGCCCGGCCTTCGTACCCAGGCCCTCGCGCCAGAAGCCGCGGTGGACCATGTACGGCAGGACCAATTCGGTGCGGCGCTCGCCTGCGCCGAGCTTGATGACGAAGCCGCGCTCCGCATCGTACTCGCCAGTCGCTGTTTCGAAGCTGATGCCGTCTTGGCCATCCTCGCCCACGACCTTGCCCAGCCTGACCGCCTCACCTTTGGTGGTGGTGATCACCAGCTCGCCACCGCGATCGATCATTGCGCCGGCCAGGCCCACACCGTCGGCACCGGGCTGCGGCGGATTCGCGGCCAGGTGCCTGGCGACCTGCGCGGCCAGCTGCTGCTCGGTGACCGGATCGGCGTCTCGGCCATCCTTCGGCGCCGGCAGCGCATCGACAGCCGCCTTTACCGCCAGTTCGATCACCGCCGGGTCTGCGTCGCGGCCGTGCCGCACCGGGTTCGCCTCGAAGTGCTTGGACACTGCGTCGACGGTGGCCAGGTCGACCAACGTCAGCAGCCGCGGCGAGGCCAGCATTTTGTCCACCACCAGGTCGGCCAGCATCTCCAGATCGACCGGATCCGCGTCGCGGCCAGCAGGTACCGGATTCGCCTCCAGATGGCGGGCGACCTGCGCGGCGATCTGCTCGTCGCTCACCGGGTCGGCATCCTTGCCGTCGGCGGGCGCGGGTATGGCCTCCAACGCGGTGCGAACCTGCTCGGCGACCATCTCAGGGTCTGCGTCGCGACCGGGCCGACCTTCCGGCACCTCCCGCTCCTCGAGCCGCTTGATTCGCACCATCAGCGGTGCGATGGCGTCGCGGACCAGGCCGCCCAACATCTTGCCGAAGTCGATGGGGTCACTCATTGCGGAACACCTCGGCTCGCGCGGCCTCGAGGGCCTTCAACATAAAGTTCTCCTGCTGCAGCGCCTTCAGTTCCTCGCTGTCGTCAGGGTCGTCGTCAGGCACCGGCGGCTCGGCCGCCGCCGGTGCGGGGTCGATCTTGTTCTTCCGCACCTGGTCCATCGGGAAGTCCTGCTGCTGCATATAGACGGTGTCACCACCCTCCAGCGGCGCCAGGTTGAAGGCCAGCCGCGCTTCGTTCGGCGTCTTGACGTTCCCGCTCACCAGCGTCGTTTCGACCTCGGCCTGCTTACCCACGTCCATTCGCAGGAGCGGTCCCAGATCCAGTTCCACTCCCATCGGGCGGGAGATGCCCAGACCCTCGTCCAGCAGGTTCTCCATCGCCTCGATGTGGGTCTGCAGCGCATCCCCGTAGTACATCTGGTTCACCTCGTCCGGCTTGGTCCCGGCAGGAATGCTGCCGATGCCGACCTTGAACGGAGGGATGCCGAACGGCTGGCAGATCTGTTCATCCGAGTAGCGCATCTGCTCGACCATCTGGTTGTCGGCGGACTTGAACGCGAACGGGGTGAACTTCATGTCCGCGCCGACGACTGCAACGTTGCCGGCCTTGGCGCCTTGGAACTCCGTGTTCCAGTAGTCCTTGACCAGTTGCGCGTCTTCATCCGACATGCCCGCGGGGGCGGTCAAGATGCCGCCTGGGTTCGCACCGTTGGAGAAGAAGCTGGTCGAGTCCTTCAGAATCTTGAGGTTCTTCACCGCCGGCCAGTGCGCGGCGCACAACGGCGGCACACCAATCAGCTGGTGGTGGAAGCAGTTCATCCGGTCGTGGATGATTTCGCTGGCCGGCACTATCAACTGGCCGCCCGGGTAGTTTTCGGGCAACAGATTCGATCCCGTGCCGTAGTTGAGCTGGTAGAAGACCTCGCCGCTTTCAGAGACCAGCGGCTGCACCGAGAAGGGATCCATGATCCAGAGCCGATTCACGACCCTGCGTTCATCGCGCCCCTTCAGCCCGTAAGTGTTCCCCTGCGTCAGCTTGGACAGCATCCAAGCCTCGCGGAACTGCTGTGCCGTCTGGTATCCGTTGGGCTTCCTGAGCACCGGCCAATACGATGTATTGCTCGACGCCGGCCGCCAGACACCGTCGTCGCCTTCTGCCTTCAGTACAAACGGCAGCTTGCCGATGTCCGTGGAGATTCGATTGAGGCACGCGTAAAGCGTCGGATAGGTGAGGACAGTGCCCCTGTCCTCTTCCAAGTCCCGCTGCCACGCACCAGCGAAGGGCTCACGCACCAAAGCGCGCCAGCCCCTACGCTGCGGGACTGGAGTCAGTGCCTTCTTCGCCAGGGTAACTTCCAGCCCGAAAATACGCATGTCAGTCCTGTGCCTTCATGTCCCGGCGGGTGTAGCGGCGGCGTGCCGTGGGTTCCTTGGCGACGGGAGAAGCATCCTGCTTCGGGGCAATCTGAGCCGCCGGCGTTTCCTGCGTCACCGGGGACTGCGGAGCCGCGATGGAGGGATCAGAAGGCGAATCGCCAGCCGTAGGCGCGTCGGGTACAGGCGCGGTGCGGGGACCCTTTGCCTTGGGCAGCGTGGCCTTGCCAGCCCGGATGAGCCGGTCAGCGTGGAACGAGGGAACCTCGACCGGCTCCCCACGATAAATGACGGTGCTCTTCATCTTTCAATCTCCTGGAATCGGGGAGGGCCGAGTGGCCCTCCCCTGCTCCGGTCAGTTGCCCCAATTCACGCCCGACAGCACAGCAACCGCCGTCTGGCGGCGACGCGACCAGTTGATGAAGCGGTGGGCCCGGATCGCGGTGCTGTCGGTCTGGAACATCGACACCAGCGAGGTGGCCGTGGCCGGATCACTCGCGTTGGTCGGGTTGTCCATCATCTGGATGGACGCCTCGTTGCTGAAGTCCACGGTCGCCTGGCCGTCATCGGACAGGTAGATGTTGGTGGCATCCACCAGCACCACGTAGCTGCCGTCCGAATCCGCCGGCACGTAGTTGGACACGATCACCGGCACGCCATCGATCGCACCACCCTGCGGGGTCAGGTCCGGGAACTCCTTCTGGCCAAGCTGGTTGACCAGCGAGGACGCATTGCGGGCGGTGGACGCGCGCATGATGTAGACCGGCGTGGTGAACACGTGGTTGGCGTCGTCCGATGCCGCCCAGAGCGCGTTCAGATCCGCACGGATATCCGCCGCGGTGTTGCCCGACGAGGGGATTGCAGTCACGCCGTTGGTGATGGACGCCGGGGCCACATTCGCGACACCCGCGAAGTCCGGATCGATGAAGTCGGTGTCCATGCGCTCGACCAGGGCATCCACCAGCATGTCGCGGAACAAGGTTTCCGCTGCCGGGTCGCTGAAACGGATCAGCTCGTCGGTCGCAACGGTGATGCCAGCCACCTTGAACCAGCCGTGGTAGACGTCATTGAAGCCGAACGCGGTCACCGGCTTCGGCTTGCCCTGGCCGACCCAGTAGCCGGTACCGCCCGAGGTCGCGCCTCGGATGTGCACGTTGAACGGGATGCGGCGCAGGGACGGGATACCGCCCTGGCCGAAGCGGCCGACGATGGTACGGGGGCGCAGGAACTCGACGAAGTCTGCGGTGTACTGGTTGTAAGCCACCAGCGGCGCCGCCCAGGTTGCGTCGGTGGTGGTGGCAGCGTCCACTGCGGCCTTGGTGACGTTCGCCTGCAGGATGGATTCCATCTTCTGCGAGCCGCAGAAGGCGAGAGCCTTCGCAATCGGGTTCTCCGCACCGAAGCGTTCCTTGGCGATGTACGACGCCTCGCGCATATTGCCGCGCGCGGCGAAAACGCACATGGCGTGACGGGCAAACAGGATGCCCGGCTCCAGCTTCTCGGTCGAACGCACCTGGATGGCGCCGCGCTGATGCACGACGGCGCCGACCGGCTGCTGTGCGTTGTCAGCGGCAATCGGCACCACCGGCGCAGCAGAGCGGGCTTGGATAGCCTGCAACTGCTCGAAGCGCTCGATGTCGCCGTCCAGGGTCTTGATCTGATCCTTGACCGAATCGAACTCTTCCTGCTCGGCGGTGTTCATCGAACGGCCCTCGCCCATGGACTTCTCGACGACGGTGTTGAGCTTGCGCTCCAGCTCGGCACGGGTGGCGCGGAGCTTTTCCAGCTGTTCTGCGATGTTCATTTTTCAGTGCTCTCTCGTAGGCGCAGCCGTTCGGCCCGGGTTCCACCCCGGGCAATGCCTGCAATAAGGAAGCGGGTTCCACCCCGCAGGGCCGTTTGGCCAAGTACTTCAGCGCAGCAACTTCACCGCGCCGCCGGCCGGTCGGTCGACCGGTACCGCCTGGCGCTGGATGAGGGGGACGCCATAGTTCGCCGAGCGGCGGCCGCCGGCGGTGTCCATGGCCTTGATGGTCTGGATGGTCGCCGCGGCGTTGGCCGGAATGGTGACCAGGGAAAGCTCGAAGATCTCGGATTCGGTGAAGCGGATGCCACCGCCGTCCATGTAGCTGTACTCCAGCGCGCGGAAGCCAATGGAGACGCCGCGAACCAGCTTCTCCTTCACTGACTGCCAGGCCAGGTCGCACAGGTCCTTCAGCGCGCCGGCGGTGGCGATCTTGGCGACGCTCGCCGTGAACGGGATGCCATCCTTGGTCGGCTTGCCGAAGCGGACAATGCCGACGGGGCTGTCGTGACGGTGCTGCCAGAGCAGCGGCAGCTCAGCGGCGAACTTCGCACCCAGCGGCTCGACCACGTCGCCGTATCGGTCCGGTTCGGGGGTGGTTGCCCAGCCGGTTATCACCTGCTGGTCGTCGTCATAGTTCTTCACCTCCAGCAAGCTGTAGGCGCGGTTCTCGTTGTTCATCGGGCTCCACCCACTGTCATGAGGACGAGTTTCTTGTGCTTGCGCGGGCTCGGGTTGAGCGACATGAGCGCCACCGCGTTGATGCCCGCCAGCAGCGGATCCACCTTCGCGCTGCCCGAAACCTGCTTTGTGATGTAGCTGGCGTTGCCGGCGTTCACCATCTTTGCGTTGCCGACACACCACGCCATCAGTGGCTGCGCGGCATGCACGATGTCACCGCCAGCCAGCGCGCGCTCGGTGGTCTTGGTCCATCCGTTGAGCTTCCATCCCTGCCCGATCGACACGATCCGGCTCTGCTCGATGCCCCGCTCCTTGGTGGTCAACTCGTCGACGATGGCCGATATGCCGGCGGAATCCACACCGACGGCCTGCTCTTCGGCAAGCAGCCCGGCACGGTCCACGCGGCAGACGATGTCGGCGACCTGGTCGACGTCTTCGCCCGGCAGTTCCACGATGGTCAGGTCGCCATCCTTCTGAAAGCCCATAAGCTGCGGCTCGATGTCCTTGCGCCGCTCCAACACGATCTCGTGCGCCCAGGCATGGGCCCACCAAAGCCATCGGCGGGTGCCCTTTTCGCGGCCCAGCACCACCAACCCCAGCAGATCGTCCAAGCCGCCGCCGTCGATGCCGACCGTCGCCACCTCGCAGCGTTCCAGCAGACTCTCCAGCGTCAGCGTGCGGTCGCCCCGGCGGTTCCAGAATTCGGCTCCCGCCCAGCCGCCTCCCATGTTCTCGGACGGGGGCACGTTCAACCGCTTGGCCAGGAACACCCGCAGCTTCTCGCCGCCGGCCTCCTTTGCTTCCTCCATCTTCCGAGCGAAGTCCTCGGGATCGACGGAGGCACCGAAGTTCGGGTTCACCAGCCACGCGTTGGCTACGTCCAGGTACGCCCTGGACTTGATCATGCTCTTCGGCCACTCGTACAGAAGGGGCAGAAACCACGGTGCGTCGATCTCGCCGTCCCGGACCTTACGGGCGAACTCGATCTTCGCCTTGTACTCGCCTACCGGCTCCTCATCCGACTCGGTAGTGATCGAAATCACGATGCCTTCCGGCCGCGACGCCTGGCCGCCGGTCGCCTCGAGGACCATGTCCGAGGCGCCCTTACGCTTTGCCAGCAGCCAGAGCTCTTCGAGAATCACGAAGGCCCATTTCTTGCCCGAGATGGCGTCGGTATCCGCCGCATACACACGGCAGCTCATCTTGGTGACGCGGTGGGTGATCTTCCGATTGATCGGCTGGATGTGGAACAGCGCCGCGAGCTCGGGATCGTTTTCGATCGCCACTTTCATGGGATCGAAGCAGTTGTCGGCCGTGTCCTTCGTCGGCGCGATGATTGCCGCGCCGTTGGAGGAGCGCCAGTTGAGGATCATCAGCGTGAGCATCACCCCCGCCGCGAACCCGGACTTCCAATTCTTCTTCGGGACCTTCAGCAGCACCTCCCGGATCAGGCGCTGCCCGGTCTCTTCGTCGTACGAGCCGAGGATGGCGGCAGCCAGGTCCAGCAGCCACTGCCGGGAGATTTGCCCGTAGGTCGGTGGCACCGCCAGCCCTGTTTCCGGGTCCATCTCGCCGGTAGGGTTCTCCACGTCCATCGCCAGCAGGCTTTCGAACACCTGCATCGCCTTTTCGGCATAGGCAGGGAAGATCGGTCCACACGGCATCAGGCTTTCGCCTGCCTTGAACCGGCGTTCCCAGTCCGGGCACGCCGTTGTCCAGGTGGGCTTCACTTGACCGCTACCAGCCTCGGCCGCGTGGGCGGCGCAGAAGGCGCCAGCGACCGGGATACCAATGCCTGCGCAGCCTGCTGCGACTGCTCACGCTTGCCAAGCGGACCTACCTCTTTCCCCGACTTCTTCAGGGCCATAGCCGCCGCCATCCGGTCTTTGAAGTCGGCGTTGGGGTCAGCCATCAGCGCCCGCAGGAATTCGTCCGGATCCGTGGTCTGGTACGCCTTGGCCTTCGACTTCTTCGGCTTGGCCGGCTTGCGCCCTGCGCCTGGACGTGACCCGCCGGCGTTTTCGCGCGGCCCGCCGCTTCGCCCCTTCACGCCGGCCATTTGCTGATTACCTCGTTCTCGGAATTTTTCTCACGAATGAGGGGGCGGCCGGTGTCCGAGGTAAGGGTCTGGAATTGTTTCCCCTCCCCCCCGGACACGTTTGCCCCTATGTTTTGGTCGCAGGCGAGGCATGCAGCCATCACCACGATCTCTGGGCGCCGCGCTGTGCTTCGGCCTGGGTCTTCACCTTATGGCAGTCGGTGCAGATGCCCTGAAGGTTGGTGTCGTCATCGGTCCCACCCTCGGCCAAGTTGACCACGTGGTCCACCTCTGTTGCCTCGGTGATGCGCCCTGCCCGCTTACACGGCTGGCAGAGATACCCATCCCGCTTCAACACCGCCTCACGCTTTCGGCGCCACGGTCTGCCGCCTCGCCCGTGGCCATAGGTGGGTACCACCTGCGCCATGGTCTGGACCCGGGCAGGCAGGCTCTCCACTCTCGGGGCCAACATCCGCAGGCGAACCATCAGGGCTTCTCGTACGTCCGCGCGGCGCTGCCAAGGTCCGTGGTATCCACGCTGACACCAGCCAGCCTCAGCAGCAGGCGACGCCACCAGGTCAGCCGGGGCCCTTCGTGCACCTCAACCCACATGCCGGGCATAGCCTGCACCTGGGCCATGCACTCGATACGAGCGCGCCACACGTCGCCGACTTCCGCCACCAGCACCACGCGGGTGACGCCCTTGAGCTCCTGCCCGTCCACCAGCACCTTCGTACCCTGGGTCCACGTGACTCCCGAGCCTTCGTCCGCCGGTGGCGGGATGATCGTGACGATAGCCATCAGCCCAAGCTCTGCGACTGGTTCCGCTCACCCGGAAGCGCATCACCGTCCAGGCTGGTGCCGGGAGCCTGCGGCTCTTCCTCGCCCTCGGCGGCCAGTGCTCTGATCAGCGCATCCAGCTTCTGCTCCAAGCGGGCGCTGGTCTGCCGCTGCTCTTCCTGCTGCAGCTCAATGCGCCGCAGGCGTTCGGAAAGGCTCACGGGATCACCTCGGCACGGTCGGCGGCGACGACGGCTTGGAGGGCTCGGACTTGGTCATCGGCGTCACGGCCGATTCGAACAAGGTCTGCCGCGACCTCTGCTCGTAGTTGGGCGCCCGCATCACGTTCGACGGCGCCGGCGACGGCTCGGGACAGGACGGTGGTATGGCAAGTCGCGAGGTCGTTCCGCAGCTGGAGAGTGCCATCGCGCACCCCAGCCACAACAGCATCAGCGACGGCCGGGGCCGCAGCGCGGTCTTCTTCATGCTTCGCTCCGATGGTGGCCATGGTCGCGGCCTGGGTGTGCTCGGTGGCGCGGGTCTGGTTCACCTGGTCCACCACCGCGGTTGCCTGGGCCGTCTCCTTCTTGGACGCCTTGAGGTCAGCACCTCGCCCCGTGAAAGTGGAGCCGGCCCAGAACACCAGGCCAGTCCAGATGGCGAGTGCCATCAACGCAATCCCGATCCGATTCACGGCTGGTTCCTACGCGGTGTAGAGGTGAAGTAGTGCTGGCCAATTGCGCCCATGAGTGGGCCGAGATTGCCCAGCAACAGCATGAGCACGTCCTTGTTGGCCTGGGGGATTTCCACATTTACCAGTACCGCGACCGCCACCCCATAGAGCACCATCACGATCAGCGCGATACCGATCCGGGCCGCGCCAATATTCCGGGTTGCGAAGGTCATGTGGCACCTGCCAGTGCGTGGATCTCTTCCAGAGCCCAGTGGTAGAGGGGTTGATCAACAACGGTCACGCGGGTGATGCGCTTGCCGCGAAGCGTCTTAACCACCACCTCGGTGGACTGCTGGATAGCGAGCAACACGAAGCCGATGCGCTGCTTTACCGGATCAGGCTCATTCAGCACCGACAGGGCATCGCCGACCATCTCGCGGACGTTGGCCAGCATTTCCGCCGTCGGCCTGCCGCTGCGGTTGTCCAGCACCAGCAGCACACCCTGAAGCTGGCTGATCGGCGACAGCTTCGCCGGCTTCTTCTTTGCCGCAGTCATGCGATGCCGAACAGCTTCTTGGCCTGGGCCAGTTTGATCGCCCGGTCGGCCAGCCCGTTGAGGCCGCCGTTTACCTTGCGGGTGCTGCCACGCAGGTCGTCCCGCCGTGCCGGCTCACCGCAACCGCGCCACACCCAGTACCAGCCGGCCGCCAGCGCCGCGTCGGGCAGCTTCTCCAACATGCTGGGGTCGCGCACCACCCGGTCGTCGCCGTACATCGCCTGCGAGTACGCCGTCACGTTGGCTCGGCCCGTCAGGTGGATGAGGCTCAGGCCAGAGAACCGCGCTCCGTCGCCGGGCTGCGTGTTGCCGAGGTTGGCAGCGCCCCAGGCGCCGCCGTAGATGGCCTCGGCGATCGCATCGCGCCCGCCGGCGACGATGGCCTTCGCCTGGGCCAGCGTTGTCAGGCCGTTCCGGCCAGGGAAAACCTCCAGCAGGCGCGGCGCGCTGTACGAAAGGTTCTCCCGCACGCGGGTGAAGCCCTGTGACTCGACCGCCATGTGCGCCAGGAAGTGGCACTTCTCCAGCGCTGACACGATGCCGAAGCGGATGCAGACGTCTTCCAGCGCCTGCGAGTACTTGCCGGCGCCCATGGCAGCCGCGACTGTCTCGGTGCTCACCATGGTGTCTCCTGCATAGGTGCCCGCCCCGCTACCGGCTGGTGCGTGGCTACGTGGTTGGTCCGGGGGGCCGCGGGCGTAGAAGGCCGATCACCACCGCTGGATAGGCACCGCCGGGGTCATGGACCCAGCTACCCTCCGCCCGGAGGTCTCGGTGCCGGCCCGTGTCGCCTCACGGCGAGGTGCTGCAGGGCCTGTTCGCGCGGTGATCGATCGGTGTTGGGGGCCAGGAACGCAGAAGCCCCGACGCAGGGCCGGGGCTTCAGGGACAATTCTTGACAGTGACAGAATCAAATCATTTCATGACGTCACTTGTCAAGATTCGGATTGTTGCTAGCCGTGCGCCCGAGCGCTCCACCTATGTTGTTGCGCCCGATTACACCCCCAATCTTCATCACTCCTTTCGTGGGGAAACCCAAGTTCTCGGCAGCCCTAGTGCCAGCGGCCGCATCGTTAAGGTGCGCGTACCCCAGATTGTGCAGTAGGTTATTGACCCTGCGATCTGAGTTCTTAGCTTGCTCCTCGAGAGTCTGGACAACTTCACGCAGCCTGGCAGCCTCCTCCGCATTGCCGGCAGAATCAACCAGCTGAGCTCGCGCTAGCTCTAAAGATTCTTGCAATGCATCCCGCTGGTCCTCCGCCTCGGTTATTCGGCCAATAAGCGAGCTGAGGTCAGCAGTGGGCACAATGTCGCCCCAGGTCTCCATCGCGCTTGCCGCCTCTTCCTGGATGCGCCTACAGAACTCAATCGCTTCCTCATAATTTCGCTCTGTGACCTCCGGATGCTGAAGGATATGTACTCGGTTCGCCAAGAATTGGCCCAGCCGCCTCTGGAACGCTGCAGTCTGGACCAGCATCAACTTGAGACCGCGGACGGCGACTTTTCCCCTCGCCTCCAGAATGCTCTTCCCGGAAGCAGTTTCCAGTTGATTGGTCACCCTCGCACCCAACACGCCGGAGGAGACTGCCAGCAGGATTTGCACGAGTGCAGAAACACTTGGATCGAGCGTCTTCTGCCCAATCACGAACAGGAACACCGAAACTAGCAGAAGAATCAACGTCCACGGCTCAACGATCAGATTGCCGAAACGACGCCAGGGCCCTAACTCCGCATTCTTCCTCGTCGCGGCTGCGTCTGGCAGTCTTTCCGGAGTCTCGTCGTCTTTGCTAGTCATGACATCTCCTTGTCGCGCTAGGCCGCGGCGCGGCCCTTCGCCCAGTCTATGCCCTTCCCAAGTTCGTAGCGATACTGCCGTAGCGTCAAGGAGCCTCCGTACTGCTCGGCCACCATTCGGGCCTTCACTGCTTGGCTGGCCGACACGGTGAACTCGGTCCGCAGAATCAGCGCCCGAAGCGGGAACTGGCGCTGCATCGAGGCCAGCGCCCTGTCCACCCACCGCAGCTCGTCGGGTGTCCCCAGGTCGACCGCAATCTCGGGGTTGTCGTGCGGCCTGTCCGCATCGTTCGAGGCTCGGACCGGGCTGACTGCCCACGTCGGAAGCGTGTGCATACCGACGACCCCCGACCGGGCACCCATGAAGCGCCGGCGGTCACCTCCATCCCGCCCGACCAGCTCCCGCGCCGCTCGTTCCCGCGTCCCGGGCGCCAGATCCCGGGCATGCTGCAGTACGTGCACGCCGCGCTCGGCATGGCTGAAGGCGTAGCGGTTCACCTGGGCACGACCCCAGCGGCGCAGGTCTTCGGTCAAGGGATCATTGTTGCGCATCGCGGAGGGCCTCCAGTACTTCGGGGTCAAATCGGAAAACGGGCAGCCGCCCATCGGTGTCGCAGCTGCCTTGCCGCTCGGTGTAGCCCTTGCAGTGGTACGCATCGACGACCTGCTGCCGGAACTGGCAGGCCCAGCACCTGCCGTGCCGGCGCAGCTGGGCGCGGTACCGCTTCTGCAGGCGGAGATCTCCTATGACTGCCGTCATGCGGCCTTGCCCATCGCCACCTGGTGCGCGGCCCAGAGGCCGATCATCAGCGCATCGGCACGTCCGTCATCCTTTTTTCGGGTCAGGTAATGGGCAGCGGCAGGGAACCGCTGAATGGCCAGCAGCCGACACGCGTCCTTGTCCTGGCCGACCAGGCCGAAGCGGCGCTTCCAGCTCAGCGGCTCCGCGCGGATCGTGGGGATGCCCAGGAGCTCCAGCACCGCCTTAGCCTTTCCGTAGTTGTCACCGAAGTTCATGGACGACTGGGCACCCTGCTTCCGGCCCTGAGCCGGCATGGCCCGGACTCGCTCAATGCAGGCAAGAACCTCAGCGCCCGGATGCGCGGCGCGCTGCTCCCGGATGAACACTGCGATGGCACGGGCGTCGATCTCGGTCCGCCCGTCCACCTCCATGGTCGGCATGTCCAGGACTGCGCAGGGGAATCCATCGCCCAGGGCCGCCACCGCGCCGCGAAGGCCCGGGTCAACTGCAAATATCAGGCGGCTGGTCGCCATGAAGTCCTCTTCAAATGCTGTTCGATCAAGGTGTCCTGCAGGTCGAGCAGGTAGTCGTCCCGGCCGATCTCCTCGCGGAACCGGCGCGGCTCCCGGGCGTAGCTGGGGCCGTACCGGTCAGCGCAGGCCGAGTGGCTCAGCCCGGCCATTGGCTCGCCGACGTGGTGCCAGGAGCACAGGCCAATAGTGAAGTCGTGGCCCAGCCGCTTCTGACCGTGCTTCCCGCCCACCAGAAGGTGATGGACTTGGCAGGGCATGTACCCGTGCCCTAGCGCATCGCAAACAATGCAGCCGATCTCAAGGATCGAGTCGATGCGGGCCTCCTGGGAGACAGTGGGCTTGCCGGTGGAATGGCCGCGCTTCATGCTTGCCCCCTAAACACGGGGGAACTCGCATGGAATGCATCTACAACTGCGCAGCCCAGACGGCTGGCATTGACTGGCCGGCTTGGGTCCAAGCCGTCGGGAGCGTCGTCGCTATCTTCTCGGCAATCGGGATAGCCGCCTGGGAGCGGCATAGCTCGAGGGAAGACCTGGCTGAACGTGCGAGAGCAGAACGTGTTGCTCGATATGTGCGAGCGAACCGGATACTCGGACGATTCCAGAAGCTGATTTTTGAAAGCGCACAAGCCTTCAACGACGGAAGCGACTCCGTAGGAAATGTGGCAATTGGTCGGCTCGCAACGCCTCAGGAGGTTCGCGAACTTGAGCAGGAGTTTCACCTCATGCCTGACGCAGGCGGCAATGCCTTCACAGCGATAAATAGTTTTGAAGACGCCCAAGATTTGATCTCCCACGGCGTTCTTTCTCGGAGAGACCGGGATGAATTTGCACGACAAATCGACCATGCTGCCACGAGCTGCAGCATGGCACTCAGCGCTATTCGCGCTTTTCTGGGGAGTAGTGATAACTGATCCGTTCACGCCGCTCTCCTGTTGTGCCCGGCCATCTGCCAGAACTCCGCGCGCACGTCGTCCAGCAGGACATGCGCGTAGCGGTTGCCGATGTGCTGGGTGATGCCGTCGAACAGCACCTGGAACCGGTCCTGCTGCATTTCGTCGAACGACAGGCTCTCGGCCTGCTTGACCATCAGTCGGCCGACGCCGGGTACGTTGATCTCGATCTCCTCGCAGCAGACGCCGGACTCGCGCTGCAGACGCTTCACTGCGTCGTGAGCGTCCAGCTGCTCCCACCCCTCGACGTTGTCCACGACCAGGTGCCCGATCTTGTGGATCAGCCGGTGCTGCCAGCCCTCCCGAGGCTGCTTCAGCTCCGCGCGAACCTCGCGGCCGGTGTAGTACTTGCGCTCGCGGAGCAGGCGCGCATCGACGTCGTGCGCCGGCACCAGCGCGCCGACCAGCTCGCCGGTGTCGGGGTCCACCAGCTTCTTTACCGTCAGGTAGATCGGCCGCCGGGCGTGCTTAGCCCGGATCTTCTTCGCTGCAGCGGTCATCGCGGTCATGCGGCACCTGCTTGAGGTAGGTGAGCGGCCAGGCCGGAGCGCTTCTTCCGCGGCGCTGCCCCAGGGCTATCCTCATTGGCCGTCGTCTGCTTCGGCTGCCACCATTCCGGCAGCGTAGAGAACCGGAAGTACTCCGGCTGGTACTGAACCCTGGCCATGCCGGGCGCGCCGTCGCGCTGGATCGCGACAATCAGTTCCGCAGTGCCCTCCCACCGGCTGTCCTTGTGGTAGATCTCATCGCGGTAGATGAAGATCACGGCATCGGCGTCCTGCTCGATCGAACCCGAGTCACGCAGGTCAGCAACGATGGGCCGCTTGTCGCCAGGGCGTTTCTCCACGTCGCGGTTGAGCTGGCTCAGCAGCAGCACGGCGATATCCAGCTCGCTGGCCAGCAGCTTCAGCGCGCGCGTGATGTCACCGATGCCGGAGGCGCGGTTGTCGCCGGACACGTGCATGAGCTGCAGATAGTCGATGACGACCAGAGCCAGCTTCGGATCCTGCGCCTTCACGCGGCGTACCTGTGCGCAGACATGATGGACCTTGGCAATTCGCGGGCGGCTGATGCGGATGGATGCCTCGCCGATCTTGCGCGTCCAGTCGGTGACGTTCTGCCAGTCGATCTCGTCCAGGTTGCCGCTGCGCAGCTTGTTGCCACTGATGCCGGCCTGGTTGCACAGCATCCGCTTGCCGAGCTCCTCGGGCTTCATTTCGAAGCTGAAGAAGGCAACCGAGCGGTCCAGACGCAGGGCCACGTATTCCGAGATGTTCTGCGCCAGCGTGGTCTTCCCCATCTTCGGGCGCGCGGCCAGAACGTAAAGTCGGCCAGGCTGCAGGCCATCCAGAATCACATCGAGGTCCCACATGCCCACGGGCAGGCCGGTGATCCCGTTCGGCGTCGTGGAAGCCCGGCTGATCTGGTCGAAAACACGCGCCATCACCGGTGCCGCCGGCTCCAGATCGCAGGGCTCGTTGTCTAGCAAGCCACCGATCCGGCTCTGTGCTTGGCCCACCAGGTCCAGCGCGCTGCGCCCTTCCGGGCTGTACGCAGCGTCGATCAGGTCGTGCCCAGCATCGATGAGCGCACGCAGCTTCGCCTTTTCGGCCACGATCTCCGCGTAAGCAACGATGTTGGCTGCCGACGGCGTGGTGGAGCTCAGCTCGATCAGGTAGGCACCATCGCGCACCTGGTCCAGCTTGCCGCGCGACTCAAACCATTCGCCAATGGTCACCGCATCGAACTCGATCGGGCGAATGGCCTCCATCGCCTGCCAGATGAGCCGGTGGTCATGCCGGTAGAAGCTGTCCGCACTCAGCAGATCAGCAACGTCATCCCAGGCGTGGTGGCGCAGCATCAGGCCGCCCAGCACTGCCTGCTCAGCGTCGACGCTGTGCGGCGGCAGGCGCAGGGCCTGCTGGTCTCCGTACAGGCCGGCCAGGCGATCCGTTTCGTCCCGAAGCCCGCTCACGCTGCATCCTCCGACGCCGCCCGGTCAGCCAGCTTGGCAATGACCGTCTCGCGCAGCAGGTATTCGAAGTCTGGCCGCCAGTTTCCGTGCGGCGCAGTGTAGGGGCCATTTCCGTTGTGAAAGTCGTCGCCGGCAGCCGTCTCGAAGTAGGCCTCCCAGAACTGCGGCGTCACCTTCTCGCTGCCGAACATCGCTTGGCACAGCTGGCGCACCGTCGGCAGTGCTTTTTCCACCGTCTTGATCCGCGACTTGTTCAGCAGGGTGCAGGCGGGCAGCTGGCCGTGTGGCTTGGCCAGGATGGCGTTGTAGGCAGTACGGGCGTCCTCGGCGATCTGGCGGATCCGGTCTGCTCGCTTAGCCTTGAGGTCGGCAGGTGCCGTGGGGTCACCCGTCAGCGCCAGCTGCGGGGACGACTCCGAGCGAAGCGAGGAATGCTCTTTCCCTTCCTCTCCATTCCCCTCCTCTCCATTCCCTTCCGGGGGTGAGGACTCGTCGAGCGCTCGACGATGATCATTCGAGAACGAAGGATGTTTGAAGGTCGGACGGTCAATTTTCTGGTGCTTCTTCCAACCTGTGACGTGCAAATAGTCCTTGCCACCGTTGGTATAGAAGGCGATTAGGGAATTCGACGACAACTCGTCGAGCATTCGCTGCACGTCTGTCGAGGCGATATCGTCACCTGGGAATATTTCGGCCTTGACCGTCTTGGCGCTGGCCACATGGTTGCCGCCGTCATCGCAGAAGTTCCACAGGCCGATGAAGAGCAATCTAGCCATCGGCGAGCACTCCATGACCTGCTCGCTGGACCAGAACTCGGGTTTGATGGAGCGGATACGCGCCATTACAGCTCTCCCAGGAGGTCTACCGCGCGGCCGGCACGACGAGCCTCCGCCTTCGCCTGCTCGTCCGCACAGCGGCATTGGTGCGCCACGCGCTCGGCATCGGTCATGGGCTCGCTGCGGGCGAGGACGTCCAAGCAGCACTGCAGCTGCCGCAGGGTTTCGGGTCTTGCTTTCATGGGGTGTCCCCCTCGTTGGGCGGACACCCATGCTGTAGCACGGGCGCGCCGATTGCGTGCCGTAACCGCGCCCAGAACGCGGGCAGTTGTCATACCCCGCCCCGCTCCGCTGCGGCGTCGGCGTGCTGGCCAACCTGCGCGATCGCGGCTTGGACCTGTGCGCAGACGCGACCAATCTCGTCGGCCTCATTCGGGGTGACCTTGCCGTCGGCCAATGCCTCGGCGATGACCTGCGACAGATCGCCATGGCCGGCAGCTGCGGTGAGCAGTGCGCCGATCATGGAACCACTGTCCGGGGCGTCGACCCGCTGCAGCACGAAGCCGTGTGCTGCCGCCAGGGCGTGCAGGATTCGGTAGTCGCCGGCCTTTCCCATCAGCTCGTCGGCCTCCTGCAGGCTCAGCAGGTTGCGGTCTGTGTTCGGGTTGACCTTGGCGCGAAGCGTGGCAGCAGACATGCCCTTGCTCATGCGGGGCGCGAGAGATTCGCTGCCGCCGGGGTATTCATGGACGGTGTCGTAGGCGGCATCGGTGACATTCATGGGCGGACTTCTCGATTGGAGACGCCTGGGCGTCGGCGGCGCACGATGGGCGCCATGGAAACGATCAACTCAAGGAAGGGGTGCCCCACCCAGCCGGCCCGCGGTCACCACACGCACGGGCCGGCTGGGAAGGGGCGTAGCAGTGGCTCACGCGGCCACGTCCACCTGCCCGGCCTCGTCAGCCGGCACGGGCTCGAACACGTCCTTGCGCGTGAGCCTGATCAGGGGAGGAATGCCCCGGGTCTTCCAGTTGTGGACCCGCTGGACCCCACCCGGCATTTCGAAGCCGAGCGCTCGAGCCACAACGGCCGGTCCACCCAGCTGTTCGATCAGCTGGGCGTCGGGATGCACTTCGATCAGGGTTTTGGCGTTCATGACGGCATTACACGCCATGTTTAATCCACAGTCAACACCACGTGTAACAACGCCGTGTTTAGTGGCGGGACAATGGCGCATGGCCTCTATGCACCCCTCCATGAAGCGTCTCTACGACGCTGCTCAGCGCCTTGATCCCCAGATCCGGGGTCAGTCCGACCTGGCCCGCGCCCTTGGCCAGTCGCCACAGACCGTGAAGAACTGGGAGTCGCGGGCGACGGGGGTCAGCGCGGGTGGTGCCTCGAAAGCCCAGCAGGCATTGGGCATCAGCTCCACATGGATCCTTGAAGGATCGCTGCCGATGTTCGTCGGCGGCGAGCGTCCGAGTCAGTCTCAGCCTGCGGGACTGCAGCGAACGATCATCGCCACCACGGTGAGGTTGATCGACTATGTGAACGACATGGTCCTTGATCCCATCCCCGACGAAGATCGCGAAAGGCTGATCGACGTCGCCACGGCGGAGGTCATGGAGCGCTGGGCGCAGGGGATCGAAGGAGACAAGGACCTGGCTGCAGCTGGACGCAACGTCATCGCCAAGTTCCGATCAGGAGGATGAACGATGTCGGTAAGCGAGCGTGAGATGAAGGATATGGCGGCAGCCGTTGCCTCGGCTTTGGGGGCACGGACAGGGAAGAGGCCGAGAAGGTTGACCGTCGTCACGCCCGACAGCGCCGAGCCAGCAGGTCTGAACGCGCTACAGCGCGACGTGCTCTACGCAAGGATCAGAGATCTCGGCCGAATGTACTGGCTGATGTGGCTGGTCAGGCAGGAGACCACCCACGTGCACGGCATCGTCGAATGCCTGACCGACGCCGAGCTCGATGCCTTACTGGTCAAGATGGAACGCGGACGAGAATGCCGGGTCGAGGGCATTGCTTTCGACGACGCAGGGCTCGTTAGGGGCAGCCTCGATGTCGGCATTGAATAGGAGAGCAGAATGACGTCAGGAAGCGGCGCACTGGTAATTGTCTGGATTGCACTGGGCCTGCTTTGGCTTCTGGTGCCCTTTGCGATATTCGCCATCAAGAGGCTACTGCAGCAGATCCTGGCTGAGCAGAAGCGAACGAACGCCATTCTGGCGGGCAAGGATCACGCCGGAACGCCGGCGCACCCGGCGATCCCGGAGTTCCAGGCCAAGAAGGGGATTTTCGGATGACACCCTTGCTGCTTGCACGGGCCGCGAAGCTACCCGTCGCCGCGATCGCAGCCCTTGCCATCTCCGGATGCTTCATGCCGACGAAACAGCCGGACGCCGAGGCGGTGCACCCAGCCCCGGCCGAGCGCGTGTTTGTTCTGCCGGACCAGGGCAGTGAAACTGGAACCGTCGTAGTGACCAGAGACATCGGCGCGGTCGGAAGCAAGTGCGCTTTCGGTGTGATGGTCGACGAGAAGATGGCGGCCCATCTCAACACGGCAGAAAGCGTGTCCTTTGCCCTGCGGCCAGGGCGGCATCTGCTTACGGTGACGGGTATCGACGGGCCCGGCCTTTGCTCGTTTAACAACACCAAGTCCACCCTCGCCCGCCGTCGCTCCACTGAGGTCTTCGTGGAAACTGGAGTGACCCGTAAATACCGGCTGACCTTCCCCTCCGTTGAGTCGCCGCCGGTCATAGAACCAACCTTCTGATCTACCAACCCCGGTGCGGCTTTGGCCTCCCGGGGATTTTTTTGCCCAAATTGTAAACATGGTGTTGACTTGCGGATTAAACGGGGTGTTTAATGCGGCAACGCCCAAGCAACCTCACTCCGAGGAAGGGCGACGGAGACCGTCATGGACCAGCCCGCTGCCAACTCCAACCCCTCGGCCCACCCCGCTGAGGAGATCCGCTTCCAGCGTCACCTCGCATCCATCCTCGCCGCCCAGCTGCTGAGCCACGGGCTGACCATGCCGGGCTGCGAAGTCGCATACCTCGGTGCGCACTGGGCCACCGACGGCGACTGCGAGCTGGCCTGGGAAGCTGCCCGCCGGCACCAGTTGCAGATGCTGGGCGATGCGATCGACATCGTCCCGACCGGACGGGATGCCCGTAGCGACCGCTCTGGTATGACCACCGTGGCGCTGCAACAGCGCCGCGAAGCGCGCCAGGCCGAGATCGACCGCGTCCGCGCCCTGATCAACCCCTTCGCGGCGCAGCAGCCGCATGCCGATAGCGAGCTGCTTCTGGACAACGCCGACCTGGAGCGCGCGGCATGACCGCCTTCGCCTTGGCTGTGATCGATGCCCAGATTGCGGACTGCCGCGCCTCTGGCGACACCGGCAACGTTGAAAACCTGGTCGAAGCACGCGCCGCCATCGCCGGTCTCGTCGAGGCCGACGCCGCGTATCACGACCTTATGGGGCGCATGCGTCAGTACCCCTCCACCATGCTGGACTCCGCCCTCAGAAAGGCAGAGCGGCGCGCCGCATCCGCCCTCGCGCGCGTCCAGGGAGGTGCCGCGTGAGCGACCGTCTGCCTCGCTTCAGCCTGCTCAGCGGCCTGATGGGCTTTGGCCGTTGCCCCGCTCCGGAGCCGATGACCAACGCCGGCCGTTACCTGCAGCAGCTCGACGTGGGCGACAGCCGCTTTGCTCGCACCGAAGAAAACGTCAGCGAAGAGCTGCTGGCCGGCCTGCGTCGCATCCAGATCACGACCTCCAAGGAGCCGTCATGAGCACCAACGTCCGCCACATCGGCGAGTTCCGCGCTGTCCGGGACGCGATCGCCAGCACCGGATTGAACCCTGCCCCGCTGTTCCGCCGCTTGAACGCTGAGCAGCGCGAGGGCAATCGGGGGCTCTCCGTCCTCAACAACGCGCTGCGCCTGCGCCGGCAGTTCAAGGACGAGTTCACCGGCCCGTCCGGACCGGAGGCCGCATGAGCTTCGAAGAAGCCATCGAAAAGGAGAACCGGTCCATGTCCCGCGAGTTCATGGTGTACGGCGGGGTGGTCGGCCTGGTGTTGGGCATCGTCGGCACGCTGGCGGTGCAGGGAGTTTTCCAGTGAGCCGGCCCGTTGCTCCGATCCTGGCCCCGCTGGCCATGTGGGCGCTGTTCTGCGGCTTCGCCGCCGCCGGCTGCGTGCTGGCCGTGATGCACGACAGCCTCTTCGCGTTGCTGGTGATGCGCGGCGTGCTGGCTGCGTCGGTCTACCAGACCGTTCTGGAATGGCAGCGCGCAGAGAAGGCGCTGGCCAGCCGCCGAATTGCCGCCGCCGAAACGATCCCCGCCGTTCCCCAAGACCTGCAGTAACCACTGCCGGCGCGGCCGGCCCAACCTACGAGGTTCCCATGTTCCATCTGGACAAAAACCCCGCCGTGATCGGAAACGTCAACGTGCGCATCGAGCGGCACGGTGACGAGCGCTCCCTTGCGGTCGACGTCACCTTCGTCACCAGCACCGGCAACACGGTCCTGGATCACTTCGACAAGGAGCTGCGCAAGGCGCTGTTCCGGAAGCCCAAGGCGGGCGAGCAGCAGTCGCTGCCGACCATCGGCGAGCACCTGACCGAGATCAAGATCCCGAGCCTGGAGCCGCTCAAGGTCGGCCATGAATTCAAAGGCTACGAGCTCCAGATCGACGGCGAGTTGGATGGCACTCAGCCGATCTTCCTGGTCGACGTGAAGCTCAAGAAGTTCGTCATCGCCCCGAAGGAAGGCGGCAGCGTTGAGCTGTCCTTCAAGGCGTCGGCAAATGTCGACCCGGACGAAGTGGCAGAGCTGACCGAAGCGCTCATCCGTGAATCCGTCGTTCTGACGCTGCAGCCCGGCAAGGCCAACGAAGAATCGCAGCAGCAGGGAGACCTAGCCGCCTGACCAAGGAGAAAGAACGTGCTGAAAGCCTATGCCGTAGACGACAGCGATCTCTACGCCGCTTCTTCCCCCGAAGAGGCGATCCGGGTCTACCGCGATCACTGCGGGGAGGAGGTGGATATCGCTGTCGGCTATCCGGTTGAACTCTCCGATGAAGACCTGGACAAGCCCATCCCCGCCTTCGACGAGAACGAAGTGGCCACCGGCGAAATGACCTCGATCCGCCAGTTCTTGATCGAACACGGAGACGAACCCGGCTTCTTGGCCGGCAGCGGCTACTGATCCCCCTGCCCTGCGCGCTCCCCTGTAGCGCAGCGCTGACAGCCCGGAAAGACGGGCACCTCTTTCCGCCCAGGAGCACAACATGTCCAGCACCACGCCGGCCCCGCGCCGCATCCAGCTGATCGACGTCGATTCCTCGCAGATCCACAGCATCGGCCACGACCCCGACACCAACACCTTGGCCATCTGCTTCAAGCGCGGCAGTGGTGTCGCCCGTGGCCCGGGGTCGATCTACCACTACGAGAACTTCAGCGCGGCCGAGTTCGAGGCGTTTAAGAACGCCGACTCCATCGGCAAGCACTTCGGCGGCTACATCAAGCCGTTCCCGCTGAAGTACCCCTACCGCAACGTCACCGAGCAAAAGGCCGCCTGACCGCATTCCTGGCGGGTTGTCGGTTCCTGCAGCGGAATCAAATGCGGAGTGAACCGTCAGTGCTGGCATGCCCTCACAGCATGCCCCCAGCGAAAGCTCTTGGGTCAACGAGTGGTGCGGATGCAACGCCGCTGGCAGCCGGGGAAGACCGCCGCCTGGAAGCCCTGGCAACACAGTTGGGCGTGAAAGCACAGCAGGGAATCGACACCGGCATGCAGGTGCCGAGGCAGTACGGCGGTGAGAGCCCCGCGCCGGAGACGTAACCGGCACCCCTATTCCACCAACGCCGGTCACGCCGGCCGGAGATCCAAATCCATGAATGCCCAAGTGCAACAACAGGTCGCGGTGGCACCCCAGCCGCGCCAGCAATTCGACCTCAGCCCGCAGACGTTCGAACAGGCCCTGACCTTCGCCGATTACCTGGCCGACAGCGACCTGGTGCCGAAGGACTTCAAGGGCAAGCCGGCCAATTGCCTAATTGCGATGCAGTGGGGCGCCGAGCTGGGACTGAAGCCCCTGCAAGCGCTGCAGAACCTGGCGATCATCAACGGCCGGCCCGCGCTTTGGGGCGATGCCGTGATTGCGCTGGTGCGTAGCTCACCGCTGTGTGAGTACATCTCCGAAGCGGATGACGGCCATACCGCGGTCTGCCGGGTGAAGCGCCGCGGCGAAGCCGAGGAGGTCCGCACCTTCAGCATGGACGAGGCCAAGGTGGCCGGCCTGCTCGGCAAGGCTGGGCCGTGGACGCAGTACCCGAAGCGCATGCGCCAGATGCGCGCACGTGCCTTTGCGCTACGCGACGTGTTCGCGGACGTGCTGCGCGGCATGCCCATCGCGGAAGAGATCATGGATATCCCGGGCTCCGGAGATCCGGACCGCGGGGTGATCGAAGGCACGGTTAAAGCGGCCGAGAAGGCGCTCCCGCTGTACTCGGAAGCCGATTTCAGCGCGAACCTGCCGAAGTGGTGGGACATCATCGCCAGTCGCAAGAAGTCCGCCGAGGACCTCATCGCGACTCTTCAGACCAAGGCCCGCTTCACGGCCGAGCAGCTGAAAGAAATACGCAATCCGCCGAAGGACGTGGAGGAAGGTGAGCCCCAAGGCGATGGCGGCGGCACCGCCCAGACTGCGGTGGAGGGCTGATCATGCGCACCATCAACCTCATCCAGGGCACGCCCGAATGGCATGCTCACCGCGCCCAGCACTTGAACGCCAGCGACGCGCCGGCAATGCTCGGTGCTTCCACCAACCAGACCCGTGCAGACCTGATCCGAGAACTGGCGGCCGGCGTGCCGCGCGAGTTCAGCGACTTTGTGCAGGAACGGGTGATTGATCCGGGCCATGAGTTTGAAGCGCAGGCCCGTGTAGTCGCTGAAGGCCTCATTGGCGAGGATCTGTACCCGATCACCGGCTCGCAGGGAAAGTACTCGGCCAGCTTCGACGGCCTGACGTTGCTGGAGGACACCGCCTGGGAGCACAAACGGCTGAACCAGACGCTGCGCGATGCCATGTTCGACGGTTGCACCGGTACTGACCTGCCGCTGATGTATCAGGTCCAGATGGAGCACCAGGCGATGGTCTCCCAGTGTGAGCGAGTGTTCTTCATGGCGTCCGAATGGGCGCGTGAGGGCGACGGCTGGCGACTGGTAGAAGAGCGCCACTGCTGGTACACGCCGAACCCGGAACTCCGCGCGCGTATCGTTACCGGCTGGGCCCAGCTGGAAGCCGACGTGGCCGACTACGAGCCGGCGGTGGCCGCAGCGCCGGCCGCCGCCGGCCGCGCTCCAGACCAGATGCCGGCGCTCAGGATCGAGGTGACCGGCATGGTTACCGCCTCCAACCTCGCCGACTGGAAGGATCAGGCCATCGCGGTGTTCCAAGGCATCAGCCAGGACCTGGTCACCGATCAGGACTTCGCCGATGCCGAGAAGACCGTGAAGTGGTGCAGCGATATCGAAGGCCAGCTGGCCGGCGCCAAGCAGCATGCACTGAGCCAGACGGAGAGCATCGACCTGCTGTTCCGCACGATCGACGACATCAGCAAGCAGGCCCGTGAAACGCGTCTGGCGCTGGACAAGCTGGTCACGAAGCGGAAGGAAGAGCGTCGCACCGAGATCGGCAACAACGCCCGCCGCGCGGTGCAGGATCACGTCCGCGCCATCAACGAGACACTGGGCGAACACGGCGTGCCGATGCCGATCACGCTGATCGCCGACCTGCAGGCGGCCATGAAGGGCAAGCGCTCCTTCGCCAGCATGCAGGACGCGGTCGACGCGGTGGCCACGAACGCCAAGATCACCGCCAGCCAGACCGCCGACCGGATCCGCGCCAACATGGCGATCCTGGGCGAGCGGCCCGAGTACTCCACCCTGTTCGCCGACCGCGTGCAGCTGTGCGCCAGCAAGGCGCCGGAAGACCTGCGCAACCTGGTGGCGGCGCGGATCAGCAACCACGAAAAGGCCGAGGAGAAGCGCCGGGCAGACGAGCGGGAGAAGATCCGCCAGGAGGAAGCCGACCGCATCCAGCGCGAGCAGGACGCCGCCAAAGCCGCCGAGGCTGCCGCTGCAGCTTCGCTTTCGCCCGTGGTGGTGGAACACCAGGTGCCTGCGCAGGTCGCGCGTCCTGCCCCGGTGCTTGTGCGCTCGCCGCAGGCAGCCCCGGCCACCGCGGCCCCGCGCGAGGTGGTCAAGATGAAGCTGGGTGACATCAATGCACACATCGCGCCTCTGACGATCTCCGCCGACGGCCTGGCCAAGCTCGGCTTCAACGCCCTGCCCGAGAAGGGCTCCGCCAAGCTGTACGACCAGGCGCAGTTCATCGACATCTGCAATGCCCTGTCGGCTGCCGCGTTGCGAGCCGGCAACGCCTGGGTCCAGAGGGCTGCCTGATGGAACGCCGGACCTGCACCGGGTGCCACCGCTGCCTGCCGCTGGATTCGTTCCCGCGCGCCGGCAAGCGGGGGCATGAGTCGACCTGCGCCATGTGCACCAACGACACGCGCCGGTTGCGCACGCCGCTGCCGGCGATCAAGTCGGACCCGGTGCAGGTCCGGATCAACAACACCTTCAACCTGTGGCACGGGCCGGTGAGCCGCGCGCCGCTGAGGATCGCAGCATGACCGACATCCATGCCCGCCCCTTCTACGACAGCCCCACGCGGCGCCAGAAGGAAACCGAACAGCAGAAGCTGGAGGCCGACATTGCGGCCTTCCAGAAAGCCGGCGGCCGCGTCCAGGTGCTGGGCGACACGCCGCTGAAGAAGGCGAAGAGCCGTCGTCAGGTGATCGAGGGGCGACTGCCCTCGCCCAGCCGGAAGGAGCAGGCTGCATGAGCCGGCCTATCTCCCGCCGCGCGCCGAAGCGCAACGGCGGCTTCTCCTGGGGCCGGTACCCGATGGGCGACACCGGCGTGATCGCCTACCGGCTGTTCCGCCGCGACCTGACCGGAGCAGTGCACTTCGAGGGGCTGGACTTCTACCCGAAGGACAACCGCCGCGATGTGGCGATCGCACTGCGCGCCGCGTGCCACCGACTCCGCGATCGCGTGGACGAGCTGGACCTCCGGTCCCTGGGGGTGGAGGCGTGAGACGTTACCACGGGTCAGCTCGCTTGAAGAACGTCGTCTATCTCGCTGTACCTGTCGGCCTCGATACCGACGAACACCTGCAGTTCCCGGGCAAACCTCACGCTTCGAGCAAGCACCGCTTTGAATTGTTGACGAAATTGGATCATTTCAATCTGATTTCCGGCGTAGCCGACCGATCCATCTTTTCCATCGACTCGAACTTTGGTGTGCAAACGGCCGGCTATATCGTTCAAAGCGATGCAAGCCGCTATCAAACTCGCAAGCTCGGCGCCGAGATCGTCAGGGAGATTGTGAATTCGATCTTCGGCCGACCGAGCCATGGGGGTCAGTGGAAGTTTGGCCTCAACCAGAATCTGGACAAAAGCTTGAGGATCAGCGAGCCCGATAGATCCATCTTCCATGGTTATCGCCTGGGTCCAACCTCTTGTCAGGGCAGCGAGAATTGTCGGAAGGGTCGACACCTCCAGCAGCAGAAGCCTTCCCAGGATTTTGGCGTTCGCCTTTCGAAGGGCTTCACCAGCTTCGTGCTGCATCTTTGCGATTCCCTTTGCCTCCTCGGCAATCTGAGTGGCCCGCATGCTCGTTCTGTTAGCCAGGACCGCCACGAGGATTGTGCCGATGGCCGCCGCTACCCCGACCACTGTCGCGGCCACCGCTGCGAACGCAGCGATGAAGATCGACAGCCATTCCCGAATGTCGTCCCAATCGGCAGAAATCATCCACTGCTGAAAGTCCATGTCCCCTCCCTGTAGGAGCCGATTCTGCCATGAACTGCATCCACCCCAACGACCGCGCCTACGCCCTCGAACGCGCCTTGGCCGCCGCCACCGCTCAGGGCGAGGACCGCAAGGTTCTAGAAGACCTCCGCGAGATACTGGCCGAAGCGCGGCGGGACGCCCGCTGATGAGTGCCCTGGTGCTGGCGCCGGCCACCGGCCCGACCCCTGGCCGTATGAAGCAGCCGACCAAGGCGGCCCTGCGCCACTGGCTGGTGCTGGCCGCCGAGCGGACCGAGCAGCTGCAGGCGGAGCTCACCGAGCTGCGCGCCAACGGCGCTACCACCAGCACCGAGCGCGAGCAGCTGCTGACCGAGTTGGTCGAAGCGGCAGCCCGCCTAGGGCACCACGAAACGCTGCGCAGCACCAGCGACGAAACCATCGAATTATGCCGCGCGAGGGTTCAAACGCTGCGCGCCGCCCTGATCGGAGGGCGCTGATGAACGGCCGAACTTGGACTGCTGACGAGGACGAGACCTTGCGGATCAACTGGCCGCGCTTCCCCGCGTTCCTGATCGCTCACGTGCTGAAACGGGGCCGCGCGTCTGTCTACCGCCGTGCCAGCCAGCTTGGCCTCAAGAAGGCCGATGACTTCGAAACGCAGCCGCTGGCCAGGCTGTGGAACGGCACCGAGGATCCGGCCTCCATCGCGGCGCGCTTCAAGCCCGGGCAGGTGCCGCCGAACAAGGGCCTTCGGCGTCCTGGCTGGTCATCCGGGCGCATGGCGACCACGCAATTCAAGAAGGGCCGTCTCGCGAGCGAATCCCGCAACTACGTCCCGATCGGCACGGAAAAGATCGACCGGAAGCGGAATGTGCTGATGAGAAAGATCACAGACGACCCATCCATATTCCCGGCCCAACGCTGGCGCCCGGTACACGTGATGGTCTGGGAGGAAGCCAAGGGACAGGTACCGGCAGGCCACATCGTGATCTTCCGGCCGGGCATGAAGACCTTCACCGCAGCCGACATCACTGCCGACCGGCTGGAAGTAGTGACTCTCGCCGAGAACATGCGCCGCAACACGCTGCACAACCGCTATCCCGCCGAAGTGAAAGAACTCATCTACCTCAAGGCGCGCATTACTCGCCGGATCAACAAACGCACGAAGGAGCAGCAGCATGAAGAACAAGGTCAGTGACGTCCGCGACCACCTGGTGGCCATGCTGGAGCGCCTCGGCGACGACAACCTCAGCGCCGACGAAATGAACCAGGTAATCGAGCGCGCCAAGACCACGACGATGGTGGCCACAACCTACATCGGTGCGGTGAAGGTCGAGCTGGACGCGATCCGGTTGATGGACGAGACAGGCAAGCTGGCCACCGCTGTCGGCGCACCGCAGCAGGCGCCGGCGCTGACTCAGGGGCGCCCGTGATGGCCACCCACCCAGCGCGTCCCCGATGCCACCACCGCCGCCGCGCAGGCCTGGCCCGGGCTCGGCTCTTCGCCCACGTGGTCGAAGGGAAGCTGCTCACCAGCCGCGAGATCGCCGAAGCCATCGGCACCAGCATCGAAACCGCATCCACCTGGGCCAAGCGCGGCCCATTTCCCCTCACCTGGGCGTCGCTGCAGTCCGCACGCGCGCCCCAGCAACCGAAGGAGCAACAGCCATGAGCAATGCGCAGCAACCCGAGAAGAGCGCCATTCATGCACCGCACCTCAACTGGAGCGGGGTCCACGGCGTAGCCCAGCTTTCCACGCCGGCGCTCATCTTCGGCCCCGGCAAGGAGATCTTCCGGATTCAGCCGGACGGCAGCGTGCTGCTGGCCGAAGGCGCCCAGCTCGACGACGCCGCGCGTGCCTTCTGGGCGGCGGTGGATCATTTCCGCCCTATGACGCTGGCGACCGTCAAGCCCGGTGGCCAGGTGCAGGTGAGGCCGGCGCGCACGCTCTACATCGACCTGGACGGCGTAATGGCCGACTTCGACGGCGCGTTTCCAGCTGTGTTCGGGCTCGACCACCGCTCGTTGGCCGACGAGGAAATGTGGGGGCACATCAATAGCCACGCATCCTTCTTCCGCGACCTGCCGCCAATGACTGGCGCGATCAACTTCTTCCGGTCCGTGGAGCACCTGCAGCCGGTCATCCTCACCGCGTGTCCGAAGTCGAACTACGCGCATGTGGCTTCGCAGAAGCGTGCATGGGTCCGGCAGCACCTCTCACAGACGTGCCTGGTCCTGCCCGTACTGGGCGGCAGGCACAAGCCGCTCTTCATGCACCAGCCGGGCGACATCCTGATCGACGACTGGGGCAAGAACTGCGCAGCCTGGACCGAAGCCGGCGGCGTCGCCATCAAGCACGAAGGCGACTGGGACGGGACACGTGCTGCCCTGGTAGCTACGGGGGTGATCTATGTCTGAGTTGTCCAGGACAGTCGCCGTGCCGCTTGAAGCGCTTGAGCGGATCCGCGACCAGCTGCACGTCATGGCCACCACAGTGGTGCCGAACTTCTGCGACATGGCCGCCGGGCTGCAGGGCCAGGTGCAGGAGCTGCTCGATGGATATCGCCTCGAGCAGCCGGAGACTATGCCGTGAGTCTTGCCCGCGCACTACTCCTCGCCGACGAAATCAATCCCGGCGAACTTCTTCATCGCCAAGAGCACGTTGGTGGCGGCGACCTCGATGTTGTGCAAGACGTGCTGAAAATCGTCAATTCTGTGAAATTGATGGTTCTCGTAGAGCGGTATAGCGGCTCCGGCATCAAGGTAGTCGTTAGCAGTGTCGAGGTTCGTCTGAAGGTTCGAAATGGCCATGGAGATCATCTCCAATCCTTCGGAGAGAATAACGAACGGCACCTGACCCTTCACTCGCAGCAGGCCCGCGACATCTGCGGAGTCATACTTCGCTCGTCTAAGAACTTCGGGGAGCGCCGGGATGATGTTCTCCTGTATCGAGCGCGCTTGGCCGCGAATGTCTCTAACCTTCGGGATCACCCGGTTGATCTCAATAAAGGAGATCTGTCGTTCCCGCTTTGCCCGTCGCTCGTTGTCTGCCTTGTAGTTCCGCGCGGGCACGTATACCGCGAGAAAGGTGGCGATGGCCGCCGCCCACCCGCCTACCGCGGACAAGGCCGTCCAGTCGAGACGGCAACTAGATGCGGCGGAGATGCAAGGAACCATCACTTCGGCGGCGATCATCGGACCATCTCCATATGGGTGCGGCGGCATTGTGCCATGGGGGCAGCCCATGGCTGACGGTCTGCAGCTCAGCTTCGCCGACACCGTCGAGCGCACTGCCCACGACCTGGCCGGCATGTCGGGCGTGGACCTGGCCCAGGAAGGCCCTGCCACCGTCCGCCTCTGGGAGGCCCGGGGCCTGGCCCTCCACCACCTCGCCGCCGGCGACATGGACGAAGCACTGAAGGTCATGGAAGCCGCCCGGGACAGTTGCCCGCGCACCCGCAAGCAGAACCCCAATCAGCCGCGCACCGCGGCGAAGGAGACCCCATGAATACCACCCCCACACCGCGCCGCGTACCCAACCTGCTGCGCCTCAAGGAGGTCACCGCCCGGACGGGCCTGGCCAAGAACACCATCTACGACCGGATCCGCCGGAAGGAGTTTCCTGCGCAAATCGACCTCGGCGGCAACTGTGTCGCCTGGTCGGAGGACGAAATCGACGCCTGGATTGAGGCCAAATTGGCTGCCCGGGACGGGAGTTCGGAGGACCTGCCGAAAGCAGCTTGAGAGCGGGGGCATATGTGGGGGCATCTGCACCAACGGCCCCGTCGCCCCCATTGTGTCGCAAGGGTTTCCGAAGTTTCAGCGGTTCCCCTTGGCTCCACCACATTCCCGCCGCCGTCCTCTTGATGGCTGCCAAACGAAAAAGCCACCCATCGGGTGGCTTTTTCGTTTGCGTGGCTCTGCCGTCAAGGTGTCTCAGCGGGGCCGTCTCCTGCCCGCTCGGCAATCGGGCGTACCTGCTGTACGAGGGTGAGCAGGGTCTTGCCCGGTTCTTCGATCATCACTTCGTGCGCGGACTGCTCGAACCAGACCAGCTGCTTGGCCGGCGCCTTTACGCCCTGGAGCCACTCCGCCGCGAGCTCGGACGAGACGTTGTGGTCGTGCCGGCCTTCGAACAGGAACACCGGAACCTTCAGTTCCCGAACCGTGGTCATATCCAGGGTCAGCACCTCGCTGAGCAGGTGCTGCATCGAGAAGTCGTTGCCCTTCCACACCTCGGCCACGTCATGGTCGGTGTACTCCGGCGAAAGCCTGATCGCGGCCGCCTCGGCATCGCCGCCCCTGCGGTTGTGCACCATGCCGCCGTAGTGGTTGAGCCACTTCCGCTGCTTGAACAGCTTCTCAAGCGGCACGGGTTGGTTTCCCTGTGCGTAGGGCGCCAATGCTTCCAGCTCGGCCACCGCTTCGGCGTTGCCATCGGTCCGCGCCTGCTGCAGGGTCCACGCAAAACCACGGCGCTCGCTTTCCGGCGCATTGGAGATCTGCCCGATGCCGATGTAGGCATGCAGCCACTCGGGCCGGCGCTGGGCCAGCTCCAGACCCAGGTAGCTTCCCCACGATTGGCCCAGCACGAAGATCCGCTCCTTGCCGAACTCGCTGCGCAGCCAGGCCACCATTTCCTCGCTGTCGGCGATCATCCGTTCGCGGGTCATGGTCGGAGCGACCACCGCAGGGTCATTGGCCGCGTAGGTCTTGCCTGCACCGCGCTGGTCCCACTGCACGACAGTGAAGTACTCCTCCCAACCACGCTGGAAATACCAGCTGGTGGGCATGGCCACCCAACCGGGCCCGCCGTGCAGCATCAGCAGCACCGGGTTGCGGCGGTCGTTGCCGCGGATGGAGACCCACTGGTCGATGCCGCCGACGCGGACCTTCTGCAGCCGCTCGATGCCGTCGTCGGCCACGACCTTGCGCAGGTCGGCAATGACCTTCACTGCCTCGGCTCGGTTGTGGGGCGCGGGGCCCGGCGGCTCAGCCGCCTGTGCCGGGACGCTGAACCCTGTTACAGCAAGCCAGAACAAGCCGGCAACCCAACATTTCATCGGCGTAGACACCTTTGCAGGAGCGGAACGCCGATTGTGTCATGCGTCCGGATTGTCCTTGATCGGCGGGCGCCGGCTTTCGGACTGACGGACGCTCTCATCGGTCTGGCCCGGGCGGGCCTTGGCCGCGTCTTCCTGCTTCCGGTCCTGCTTGGCTTCGTCAACGCCCTGCTGCTTGCCGGGCTGCTTTTCAGTGTTCATGTGCGTGCTCGTGGTGGCCTGCCCCTTTGGGCATGGCTGCACCGTAGCGGTGGTCGCGTGATGCAGTGGTCATGAGGTGATCGCCTCCTCGATACAGCGCAGCATCGCCTCGCCGTCCACCGGCTTGACCAGAAACGCGCGACCGCCCCGCTCCATCACCCGCGCGCGCAGCGCATCGGTCGGAAACGCAGTCATGAAGATCATTGGAAACGCGCACCCGCGCGCGAGCAGTTCGGCCTGCAGCTGGTCGCCACTCATCTGCGGCATCTGCATGTCGGTGAGCAGGCAGTCGGGCGCGTCGCCCGCGTCGGCCAGGAACGCCGCCGCCGAGGCATAGGTGCGCGCTTCGTGGCCCAGCGAGCGCACCAGGCTGGACAACGACTGGCGGACCCCGTCGTCGTCATCGACGATCGCAATGCGGTAACTCGGCTTCATGGGGCCTTTATGCCCGATCCGGCCGCGCGCCGGAACCATACACAGGTTTGTGCCGGCCGGATCAGGCGGTGCCGGTGCCCACGCCCAGTGCCTCTGCGTGCCGTACCAGGTCGGCCAGCGAGCGCACGCCCATCTTGCGCATTACGTTGCCGCGATGGATCTTCACGGTGATCTCGCTCAGGTGCAGCACGCCGGCCACCTGTTTGTTCATCAACCCGGCCACTACGTGCGCCATTACCTCGCGCTCGCGCGGGGTCAGGGTGGCGTAGCGCGTTTCCAGCGAACCGCGCGCGGCCATGTCCTGGCGGCGGCGGGTGTCGCGCTCGATCGCGGCGCTGACCGCATCCAGCATGTCCTGGTCGCGGAACGGCTTGGCCAGGAAATCCACCGCCCCGGCCTTCATCGCGCGCACGGTCATGGGAATGTCGCCGTGCCCGGTCATGAACACGATGGGCAGGTGGATGCCCTGCGCGGCCAACTGGCCCTGCAGATCCAACCCGCTGATGCCCGGCAGGCGCACGTCCAGCACGATGCAGCCAGGCACGTCCGGCAGCACCGCCTGCAGCAGCTCCGAAGGCGCGCCCAGCACGCGGGTCTGCAGCCCCACCGACCGCAGCAGGCTGTCCAGCGCGTCGCGCACGGCGGCATCGTCATCGACCACCACGACCAGTGGCGGTGTGGGTAGGCTCATCAGGCGCGTGCTCCTGTGGGATGGGTGGCCAGCACCAGCCGGAAGGTGGCGCCATGGCCGGGTTCGCTCTCCACCGACAGCCGCCCACCATGGGCTTCGGCGGTGGACCGGCAGATCGCCAGGCCCATGCCCATGCCGTCCGGCTTGGTGGTGAAGAAGGGTTGGAACAGGGTGTCCAGGTGCGCGCTGTCGATGCCCGGGCCGCTGTCGGCAATGCTGATGGCCACTTCGCCGGGCGCGCCGGGCTGCGCCTCCACCACCAGCTGCCGCGCGTTGGCCTGCCCGGCCATGGCCTGGCTGGCGTTGATCAGCAGGTTCACCAGCACCTGCTGAAGCTGCACCGCATCACCGTGCACGGCGGGAAGGTCGGCGGTCACTGCCACGTGCAGCTGCACTGCCTCACGGTTGAGTTCGTGCTGCACCAGCCGCACCGCGTCTTCGATCAGCAGGGAGGCATCGAGCGGTTCGCGCGGCGTGCTGCGTTTGGCCAGGAACGCGCGGACGCGTTTGACGATCTCACTGGCACGGCGCGCTTCCCTCACCGTGCGGGTGATGGCGGCCTCCACTTCGTGCAGGTCCGGCGGGTCGCGGTGCAGCCAGCGCAGCCCGGCCTCGCCGTTGGTCACCACCGCCATCAGCGGCTGGTTGACCTCGTGCGCCAGTGAAGCCGTCAGCTCACCGAGCGTGGCCACGCGCGTGGCGTGCGCCAGTTCGGCCTGCGCGCGCAGCGCGGCATCCTCGGCCCTGCGGCGCTCGGTGACGTCGGTGTGGGTTTCCATCACGCCGGTTGCGCGCCCCAGGCCATCGCGCTGGATCACCCAGCGGCTTTCCAGCACGCGCCAGGCGCCGTCGCGGGTGCGCTGCTCCAGCGTGCCTTCCCAGCTGCCCAGTTGCAGCAGGGTGGCTTCCACTGCCTCGCGTGCCTGCGGATAGCGGGTGGACAGCAGGACATCGGCCACGCGGCCGATGGATTCCTCGGCCGACCAACCGTACACCTGCGCGGCCGTGCGGTTCCAGAACGTGATCACCCCGCTGCGGTCACGCACGAAGATCATGTCGTGCGACAGGTCCAGCAGCGTTGCCTGCCCGCGCAGGCGCTGCATCGCGCCCTGGTACTGCAGCGCCAGAAGCGCGGTGATGACGATCGCCGCGAGGCTGACCAGTGCGCGGAAGGTCTGCGCGCCCACATGGTTCACCCCGTGCGAATCCAGGTAGGCGATGAGGGTCAATCCGATGCCGGCCACGGCAGTGATGACGATGTCGGCGCGGCGCCCGGTGCGCGCCACCAGCAGCACCGCCACCACGTACAGCACTGCTACCGCACCTTCCAGCGTGGTGAGCACATCGACCAGGAAGATCCCCAGCGTGAGCAGCGCGGCAGCGGCGCGGAACACGGTGCGGCCGCGCAACGTGGATGCCGCGGCGGCGTGCGGGCGCGTGGAAGTCGAGCTGGGCACCACGGTCTGGCCTCCTGGCGGGGCGCAGTCATCTGCGCCGGGGTGAGCCCAGTATCCCCCGCACCCGGGGGCGGCAGATCCCCCCAAAGAGGGATGCGCCGGCAGGTGGCCCAAACCAAGGTATGAGCCGGGGAAACGATCGCGCAATGTTCCCGCCGGCCCCCGCTGCCTAGTCTGGATCCATCGGCTCCCCCGCAGCACCTGCGGCCCGGGCCGCCTTCCCCCGCTACCGGAGAGCCGCCATGCACGATATTGTCGCCCCGTCCCGCCAGACCGCCCCGCTGCGCACGCCGTCCGACCTCAGCCTGCAGGCCGGCAAGGACATCGCCGGCGCCCTGACCGTGCTGCTGGCCGATGTGTTCGCGTTGTACCTGAAGACCAAGAACTTCCACTGGCACCTGTCCGGCCCGCACTTCCGCGACTACCACCTGATGCTGGATGAGCAGGGCGAGCAGATCTTCGCCACCACCGATGCCATCGCCGAACGGGCGCGCAAGGTCGGCGGCACCACGCTGCGCTCGATCGGGCAGATCCACCGCATCCAGCGCCTGCTCGACAACGACGCGGACTACGTGACCCCCGAGGACATGCTGGCCGAGCTGGCCGACGACAACCGCCAGCTCACCCGCTTCCTGCGGGCCACCCATGGGGTGTGCACCACCCACAACGACGTGGCCACCACCAGCCTGATCGAGAACTGGATCGACGAGGCCGAGCGCCGCAGCTGGTTCCTGTTCGAAAGCACCCTCCCCATCCGCTGATCCACGCGTTGTTTCGTTCCTGCAGGAGGCTGTCATGTCCGCTGCACCCCGCGTTTCGTTGCCCATTGGTGCGCCCGCGCCCGCGTTCCAGTTGCCCGCCACCCCGGACCAGCGCGTCAGCCTGGACGAGCTGCGCGGCCACCCGGTGATCCTGGCGTTCTACCCCGCCGACTGGAGCCCGGTCTGCGGCGACCAGCTGGCGCTGTACAACCAGCTGCTGCCCGAGTTCCACCGCAGCGGCGCGCAGCTGGTGGGCATCTCCGTGGATGGGGTGTGGTGCCACGCCGCATTCGCCGAGCAACGCCACCTGCACTTTCCCTTGCTGGCTGATTTCGAGCCAAAAGGCGAAGTGGCCCGCCGCTACGGCGTGTACCGCGAACAGGACGGCGTCTGCGAGCGCGCGCTGTTCGTGATCGATGCCGAGGGCATCGTGCGCTGGAGCTACATCTCCCCCTTGGGCATCAATCCCGGCGCCGACGGCATCCTGGAAGCGCTGGCGCAACTTCCCTCCACCGCAGGAGCAGCGTCATGAAAGGTCTGTCGATTCCCGTCAGCGCGCAGGACCACAGCCAGGGTCCGGCCGATGCGCCCATCACCCTGGTCGAGTACGGGGACTACCAATGCCCGTACTGCGGCGAGGCGTATCCCATGCTCAAAGCGGTGCAGCAGGCATTGGGCGACCGGATGCGCTTTGTGTTCCGCAACTTCCCCATTTCCGAAATCCACCCGAACGCGCTGCCGGCTGCGCGTTTTGCCGAAGCGGCCGCAGACGCGGGGTTGTTCTGGGAAGCGCATGACCTGCTCTACCAGCGCCAGGATGCCTTGAGCGCGCGCGACCTGCAGGCCTATGGCAAGCAGCTGGGAGTAGACCCCGCGCTGCTGCAGGCCGCCGACAACGGCGCGTTCGATGACCGCATCGAGCGCGACTTCATGGGCGGCGTGCGCAGCGGCGTCAACGGTACCCCGTGCCTTTTCATCAATGGGGTGCGCTACGACGGCGCCCGCGATGTGGACAGCCTGGTTGACGTATTGACCGAACGCGCCTGATCCGTTCCGCCGGCGCGCCGGGGTCTCCCTCCCCCACCCGGGCGCGCCGGCACCTGCGGGGGAAAGGCCGCTGCGCTCAGCCCGGTTGCCGTGCCCTTCGCCATTGCAACGGGCTCATGCCCATTTCGACCCGGAACATGTAGTTGAACGCCGAGGCCGAGGCATAGCCCAGCTCATGCGCGATCGCCGTCGGCGAACGCCCCTGCGCCAGCCACTCGATCGCGCGCAGCAGGCGCAGCCGCGTGCGCCACGTGCGCAGGCTCATGCCGGTCTCGCGCTCGAAATGCCGCGCCAGCGTGCGCGGCGACGCGCCCAACAGCCGTGCCCACTCGTCCACGCCGCGCGCATCACCGGGCTGGTCGTGCAGTGCCTGGCACCAGCGCTGCAGCCGCGCATCCTGCGGCCACGGCAGGTGGCGCACATGCTGGCGCTGGCGGCGCAGCTGCGTGGTGACCAGCGCGCTCAGATGCGCGTAGTAGCCCGCATCGTCTTCCGGCCGCACCTGCCCCAGCTCCACGATCAACTCGCGCAGCAGCGGCGACACATCCAGCACCGCGCACCGGTCGGGCATGCCCAGCGCCGGATCATCGGCCACGTAGAGGTTGCGGAACGCAGCCGCACTCAAAGCACCGGTGTGATGGACCATGCCGGTAGGCACCCACAGCGCCTGCTGCGGGGTGATCACGTGCCGCGCATTGCGCGCCGTCACCTGCAGCACGCCGTGGGTGGCGAACACCACCTGGTTCCAGTCATGCGCATGCGGCGGGAAACGCTCGCCGGCGGCCAACTCCTGGCTGCGCGCCATCACCGGCCAAGGCAGCGCGCGCAGCGGCGGCACCGGGACTTCCTTCCAGGGGCCGGAGGCGGACGAGCCTTGGTGGCGGCTGATCGACATGATCCGACATTCTATCGAAAGACAGCCGCCACGCACCTGATCGACCATGGACGCATCCCTTTCCGGTTCCACGCATGTCCACTTCCCTCGCCCCCTCCACTGCACGCAAACCCTGGCAGGTCATCGCCGCCGGCATCTGCGCGCTGGTGCTCACCGTCGGGCTGGCCCGCTTCGCCTACACCCCGTTGCTGCCCTTGATGCGGGTGGATGCCGGCCTCAGCGCGGCGCAGGGCGGCTGGCTGGCCACCTTCAACTACCTGGGCTACCTGCTCGGCACCCTGCTGGCGGCGCGCGTGGGCGACATGCAGCAGAAATTCCGCTTCTACCGGATTGGGCTGGTGCTGGCGGTTGCCGCCACAACGCTGATGGGGACCACTACGCAGCCCTGGCTGTGGAGCCTGCTGCGCTTCGTGGCGGGTCTGTCCAGCACCGCCGGCCTGCTGCTGGCCTCCGGGCTGGTGCTGAACTGGCTGCTGGGCAACCGGCAACGCCCACGCCTGGGCCTGCACTTCGCCGGCCTGGGCCTGGGCATCGTGGTCTCCGGGCTGGCCACCGGCCTGCTTGCCGGGCACGCCGACTCCAGCGCGCAATGGCGCTGGCTGGGCCTGCTTGGCCTGCTCTTCCTGGTTCCCGCCTGGTGCTGGATGCCGGCCCCCACCCCGACCTCTGCCGCACAGGCCGCACAAGCGCCGCCCCCGCCCAGCCGGCGCTGGCGCCAACTGCTGGTGGCGGCCTATTTCTGCGCCGGCGTCGGCTTCGTGGTCAGCGCCACCTTCATCGTGGCCATCCTCGAACAGACCCCCGCCTTCCGTGGCCACGGCAGCGCGGTATGGGTGCTGGTGGGACTCGCGGCGGTGCCATCCACGTTCGCCTGGGACCGCATCGCCGCGCGCATCGGCCTGATCCGCGCCCTGATGCTGGCCTTCGCCCTGCAGGCCGCCTCGTTCGTACTGCCGTTGCTGGACAGCGGCCTGGCCGCCGGACTCGGCAGCGCGCTGCTGTTCGGCCTGACCTTCGCCGGCATCGTCAGCCTCACCCTCACCGTGGTCGGCCGCCACTATCCACACAACCCGGCAAAGGCGATGGCCAACCTCACCCTCAGCTATGGGGTGGCGCAGATCCTGGCGCCGGCGCTGGCCGGCACCTTGGCCCGCAGCAGCGGCAGCTACCAGGCGTCGTTGCTGCTGGCGGCCATCTTCATGGCCTTGGGCATCGTGCTGCTGGCCGCCATGCCCGGTGACGCGCACGACCACGCGCGCTGATGAACAGCAATTCATGCGCGGCCCACGCCTGCGATCAAGCATTTAACGCGCCAGGCCAAGGCCGCAGCAACGAATGTGAAATTTTTTTGTCGAAACGCTTGCCGAACCTCGTAGACCTCCGTATTATTCGCGTCCTCGCCAGCGGCAACGCAGCGATGAAGTGGCCGAGTAGCTCAGTTGGTAGAGCAGGGGATTGAAAATCCCCGTGTCGGCGGTTCGATTCCGTCCTCGGCCACCATGAATCCAAAAGACCTGCAGAAATGCAGGTCTTTTTTTTTGCATTGCTGTAGTGGCATTGCAGGCAGGCACATGCACAATGCGGACACCGTCATTGAACAAGGATGTCCCATGCGCGTTGCTTTGCTTCTGCCGTTGCTGCTGCTCAGTGTTGGTTGTGCGCACCAGACGGCGATGACCGCCCCCAACGCGCCGATGCCGACGGTGACGCCAGGCTGGATCACCCCCGCCGAAGCCGTCTTCGCCGCCAACGAAGATCCGCAGCGCGGCATCAGTGGCACCTTCGTGTTCACCGTCAAGAACACCGACGTTACCGAAGACCGCATCTACCTCAACAGCGAACGCGACTACCGTCATCAGCTTGCGTTGAACGTGTCGCTGGATGCCACGCAACGCGAAGCACTGCAGAAGCAGCTGGGCATGCCGCTGGAATACCTGGTCAACCGTCGCCTGCTGGTACAGGGCACGGCCCGCCGCACCACCATCGCGTTCACCCACGACGGCAAGCCCTCCGGCAAGTACTACTTCCAGACCCAGCTCCAGGTAAGCGACCCGCGCCACGTTCGTTTCGCACCCTGATCAGCACCGGCTGACAAAACCTTTACACCCGCCAGCGTGCTCCCCCCTAAGCTCGGGCCTCCTGCCGGGAGACACCCATGCGCCTTCGCCCTGCCCTGTTTGCTGCTGCACTGTTGTTCACCGCCGTCACCACCCACGCGGTGGAACCGGTGCGTTCAGTGCCTGCGTTGGACATGGGCCGCTACGCGGGCCAGTGGCATGAAATCGCGCACCTGCCCGTGTCGTTCCAGAAGAAATGCGTGGGCGACATCACCGCTACCTACGCGCTGCGCGCCGATGGCCGCATCAGCGTGCACAACGCCTGCCGCACCGGCGATGGCGAGCGCATCGCAGCCGAGGGCGTGGCGCGGCCGGTGGAAGGCGAACCGGGCCAGCTGCAGGTGCGCTTCGTGCCGGACTGGCTGGCCTGGGTGCCGCTGGTATGGGCCGACTACTGGGTGATCGCGCTGGACCCGGACTACCAGTGGGCGGTGGTGGGCGACCCGGACCGCAAGTACCTGTGGATCCTGTCGCGCTCGCCGACGATGGATGCCGCGCTGTTCGCCAGCCTGAAGGCCAAAGCCGAAGCGATGGGGTATGACCTGGCGCCCCTGAAGGTGATGGCCCCGGTGGATTGATCGCCGGCGCGCCTGAAACCTGAACGCACCTTCGCTTGTCTTAGGATGCGTATCGACCAACGGTCTATTCCTACCGGCCTGCGTCCCACGGCCGGTAGCCGCACCCCCTACACCCGCACAACTACCATACGCCGTAGTATGCTCTTATTTACGCGGCACCTGCACGAGGATTTGCGCCCATGTTCCACCGCCTCCGTACCGTTCTTACCGTTGCCCTGCTGGCCGGCACCGCCGTTGCGCTGACCGCCTGCAACACCAACGTCAAGCGCGTCTCGCCGCCGGCTGCCAGCGTGCAGCAGCTGACCGTGGGCGCCAACGGCAACTGGACCCTGGCCCTGCGCCTGCAGAACTTCAGCTCCATGCCCATGACCTTCGACAGCGTGGAGCTGCAGATGCAGGTGGGCGACCAGGATGCCGGCAAGGTGAGCGTACGCCCGGCCATCTCCATCGGCGGCGTCTCGGCCGATGTCATCAACGTGGAACTGCAGCCCTCCTCGGCCGCGCGCATCGTGGTGGCCGACGCCCTGGCCGGCAACCGCACCCTGGGCTATTCGCTCAAGGGCACCGTGGCCGCCACCCCGCAGGAAAAGAAGCAGCGCAGCTTCGAGATCGACAGCCGCAGCACCCTCAACCAGGCCCCCGGCCTGCCCGGCGTGCTGCGCTGACCCCACCACCGCTTCCACCTGATCCCCGCATCTGATCGAGACCTGACGATGAGCAGCTACACCGCCCCGCTTTCCGATATCCGCTTCGCCCTGCATGACGTGTTGAAGGTGGAGCCGCTGTTTGCCCGCCTGGGTTTCGCCGATGCCACCACCGATGTGGTCGATGCGGTGCTGGAAGAAGCCGGCCGCTTCAGCACCAGCGTGCTGGCGCCGCTCAACAGCGTGGGCGATGAAATCGGCTGCGTGCTCGACCAGGCCAGCGGCGAAGTAACCACCCCGCCCGGCTTCAAGCAGGCTTACGCGCAGTTCGTCGATGGCGGCTGGACCGGCCTCACCGCAGCCCCCGAACTGGGCGGCCAGGGCCTGCCGCACACGCTGGGCGTGCCGCTCAACGAAATGATCAACGCCGCCAACCTGGCATGGGGCAACTTCCCGCTGCTCTCGCATGGCGCCATTGAAGCGCTCAAGCAGCACGGCGAAGCCTGGCAGCAGGATGCGTTCCTCAAGCCGCTGATCGAAGGCCGCTGGACCGGCACCATGTGCCTGACCGAACCGCATTGCGGCACCGACCTGGGCCTGCTCAAGACCAAGGCCGAACCCAATGCCGATGGCAGCTATTCCATCACCGGCACCAAGATCTTCATCACCGCCGGCGAACACGACCTCACCGACAACATCGTGCACCTGGTGCTGGCCAAGCTGCCCGACGCGCCGGCCGGTGCCAAGGGCATTTCGCTGTTCGTCACCCCGAAGTTCAAGGTCGACCGTGACGGCAACGTCGGCGAGCGCAACGCGCTGCGCTGCGGCTCGATCGAACACAAGATGGGCATCAAGGGCTCGGTCACCTGCGTGATGAACTTCGACGGCGCCGAGGGCTACCTGGTCGGCCAGCCGCACAAGGGCCTGCAGGCGATGTTTACCATGATGAACACCGCGCGCCTGGGCGTGGGCCTGCAGGGCATCGGCCTGTCCGAGCGCGCCTACCAGAACGCACTGAAGTACGCGCGTGAACGCCTGCAGTCGCGTTCGCTGAGCGGCCCGAAGAACCCGGACAAGCCGGCCGACCCGATCCTGGTCCACCCGGACGTGCGCCGCATGCTGCTCTCGATCAAGTCGCTGGTGGAAGGCAGCCGCCTGCTTGCGCTGCACGCGGCCACCCTGATCGACGTGGCGCACCACGCCGACGATGCCGGCGAACGCGAGCGCGCCGAGACCCTGGTGAGCTTCCTCACCCCGATCTCCAAGGCCTGCCAGACCGAATGGGGCATCGAGAACACCTACAACGCCCTGCAGTGCTTCGGTGGCCACGGCTACATCCACGAGCACGGCATGGAGCAGCTGGCCCGCGATGCACGCATCACGACGCTGTACGAAGGCACCACCGGCATCCAGGCGCTGGACCTGATCGGCCGCAAGACCGCCGCCAGCCAGGGCGCCGGGCTGAAGATGATGCTGGCCGAGATCGAGGCCTTCGCCAAGGCCAACGAAGGCAACGAAGCGCTGGCCGAGTTCATCGCCCCGCTGCGCGCCAAGGCCCAGGAATGGGGCCAGTTGACCATGGCGACGCTGCAGCGCGCGGCCACCAACCCGGACGAACTGGGCGCGGCCAGCTTCGATTACCTGTTCTATTCCGGCTACGTGGTGCTGGCGTACTGGTGGGCCCGCAGCGTGGCCGCCGCTGATGCGTCCGCGCAGAGCGAGGCCTTCAAGCAGGCCAAGCGCGAAACCGCCCGCTTCTACTTCGCCCGCATGCTGCCGCGCACGCTCAGCCATGCGGCAGCAATCCAGGCCGGCGCGGAATCGCTCATGGCCATGGAAGACGTCCGTTTCGGCGACTAAGAGCCGTACCGACAAACGGTCGGTACCTACCGCATCACGCGCGGCCGGCGCTGCATCCCACAGACCAGGAGCCCCCTTTTGTTAAAGGGGGCGCGCCGACAGGCGCGGGGTATAGGAGGTATGCCCCGGGGTTCCGGATTGGTTACGGTTTGGGTGTAGGCGCCCGCGCCTATACACAAACCGTAACCAATCCGGTATAAGCTGTTTTCCCGATGGAGACAGACACTACGAGCTTAGGTCTGATCGATACCGGAGCCTCGCCCGCCCCGGTCGCCGAGGTATCGCCGATCGTTTCCCTGCATCGGCCCGGCAGCGTCCGGTTATTGTCCCTGGACGCCCATGGACGCGTACTGGACTGGATCAACTGGCAGGACGCCGCCTGCCTCTACTCGCGCGATGCCGTTGCCTGGACCCTGGGCGATCCCTGCCTGCACATCCACGGTGGCATCAACCGCCTGACCGGCCTGCAGAGCGGGGTTGACCTGCACCCGATCATCGCCGCGCGCGGCCACGCCCGTTCCCGTGCCATCGATCCCACCCCGAACCTGTCCAACCAGGCGCTGTTCGCGCGCGATGCGCACCTGTGCCTGTACTGCGGCCAACAGTTCCACCGCCCGCAGCTGACCCGCGACCACGTCATGCCGCTGTCCAAGGGCGGCCTGGACGTGTGGGAAAACGTGGTCAGCGCCTGCTTCCACTGCAACTCGCGCAAGAGCGACCGCACCCCGCAGCAGGCCGGCATGCCCTTGCTGGCCGTGCCTTACCGGCCCAGCTGGATCGAACACATGATCCTCTCCAACCGCAACATCCTGGCCGACCAGATGGCGTTCCTGAAGGCGCAGCTGCCCAAACGTTCCAAGCTTGCCGCCTGAACCTGCGACACGTTGTCGCAGGAAACCCTCACCCTTTGCTCACCGGCGGAGCGGTTTGCTTGCCCCACCCCGGTTTGGGGGCGAAAATAGGCGCTTGAGAAGAAGCGCGATAAAAATGATCGATTCCGCACGCTATCCCCGCCTGTCGCGCATCCAGAACCCGGATGACCTGCGCAGGTTCGAAGAATCCGAACTGCCCGCCATCGCGGATGAACTGCGTGCCTACCTGATCGAATCGGTAGGCAAGAGTGGCGGCCATTTCGGCGCCGGCCTGGGCGTGATCGAACTCACCGTGGCCCTGCACTACCTGTACCAGACCCCGGTCGACCAGCTGGTGTGGGACGTGGGACACCAGACCTACCCGCACAAGATCCTGACCGGCCGCCGCGACGAGATCCACACCGTCAAGCAGAAGGACGGCGTGGCGCCGTTCCCCAAGCGCGAGGAAAGCGAGTACGACACCTTCGGGGTCGGCCATTCCTCCACCTCCATCTCGGCCGCGCTGGGCATGGCGATCGCGCGCCAGCTTGAAGGCGACGACCGCAAGGTGGTGGCGGTGATCGGCGATGGCGCGATGACCGCCGGCATGGCCTATGAGGCACTCAACCATGCCGGTGGCATGGAGCAGGAACCGAACCTGCTGGTGATCCTCAACGACAACAACATGTCGATCTCCGAAGCCGTGGGCGGGCTGACCAAGATGCTCGGCCGGGCAACCGGCAGCCGCACGCTCAATGCGCTGCGCGAAGGCGGCAAGCGGATCCTGGGCGACAAGAAGAAATCCCCGTCGGCGCGCTTCGTCAAGCGCTGGGAAGAACACTGGAAGGGCATGTTCGTGCCGTCCACCTTCTTCGAGGAAATGGGCTTCCATTACACCGGCCCCATCGATGGCCACGACGTACCCGCGCTGGTGGCCACGCTGAAGACGCTCAAGGGCCTGAAGGGCCTGAAGCTGCTGCACGTGATGACCACCAAGGGCAAGGGTTATGAGCGCGCCGAGGGTGACCAGATCGGTTACCACGCGGTGGGCCCGTTCGACCCGGACAAGGGCCTGATCGCCAAGGGCGGCGCCAAGAAGCCCACCTACACCGATGTGTTCAGCGACTGGCTGTGCGATGCCGCCGCCGCCGAACCGCGCCTGCTGGGCATCACCCCGGCCATGCGCGAAGGCTCTGGCCTGGTGCGTTTCAGCAAGGAATACCCGGAGCGCTACCACGACGTGGCCATTGCCGAGCAGCACGCGGTCACGCTGGCCGCCGGCATGGCCACCCAGGGCGCCAAGCCGGTGGTGGCGATCTACTCCACCTTCCTGCAGCGCGCCTACGACCAGCTGGTGCATGACGTGGCCGTACAGAAGCTGGATGTGCTGTTCGCCATCGACCGCGCCGGCGTGGTCGGCCCGGACGGTGCCACCCATGCGGGCAACCTGGACCTGAGCTTCCTGCGCTGCGTGCCGCACATGGTGGTCATGGCCCCGGCCGACGAGGCCGAATGCCGGCAGATGCTCAGCACCGGCCTGCAGTACGACGGCCCGGCCGCCGTGCGCTACCCGCGTGGCAGCGGCACCGGCGTGGACGCCGGCAACGACCTGTCCACGCTGGAGATCGGCAAGGCCGACCTGCGCGTGCAGGGCAGCCGCATCGCGCTGCTGGCGTTTGGCAGCACCGTGCCGGCCGCCGAAGCGGTGGGCCGCGAGCTGGGCCTGACCGTGGTCAACATGCGCTTCATCAAGCCGCTCGACCGTGCGCTGCTGCTGGAGCTGGCCAAGACCCATCAGGGCTTCGTGACCATCGAAGACAACGTGGTGGCCGGTGGCGCCGGGTCCGGCGTGGCCGAGCTGCTCAATGCAGAAGACGTGCTGCGCCCGTTCCTGCACCTGGGCCTGCCGGACAGCTTCCAGCACCATGCCAGCCGCGAAGACCTGCTGGCCGAAGCGGGGATTGATGCTGCGGGTATCCGTGCCGCCGTGTTGAAGCGTTGGCCGAATCTCGGCAGTCAGGCGCTGAGCGCCTGACCCCAAATCCCGCGCGGAAGCGTTACGCCCTTACCGGATTTCGAATTCCGCGCGGCAACCGCCGTTGACCCAGACGCCATCGCGGTTCCAGCCCCAGGTGCGGCCTTCCACGCAGGCACTGCGTGAGGTCTGGCGGATCAGCCGGGCCTCGCGGCGGATGCTGACGTTGCAACGGCGCATGCGGTTGTCGTTGGAATCGCAGCTGATCACCTGCCCGCGCCCACCATTGCCCCAGCCACCGCCGTTGTTGCCCCAGCCGTTGCCATTGCCATGCGAGGGCCGCCGGCCTTCGGCCACGAACTCCGCGCGGCACCCCCGGGTGACCCACACGCCGTTGCGTGCCTGGCCCCAGTTGTCGCCCTCGATGCACTGGGTTCCCGACAGCTGGCGCACCAGCCGCGCGCGGCCCTCAATCGGGCACTGCTGGGTGCGGCCCTTGATCGATTCGCAGCGCACCGGGCCATCGTTGTAGCCATCGTCACGGTAACGGTCGTACTGCTGCGCTTGGGCAGCAGCGCCTGCAGCCAGCAGCGCCGGCAGCAGCGCCCACACCCACTTGTGCGTTCCATTCGCCATCGCGTTGTTCCTCATGCCTGCCTCGATCCGTTTTGTGAATAGGCACAGGATCAGGCAAGCGAGGCCCTTCGCCTATAGGCCGAAGGTCGCTGATTTCAGGGTCGATTCAACTAGCCAACGCGCAGCTGACCGGTTCCGACGGGCTCAGCCATAGCGGACCACATCGACAAACGCGTCTTCCACTTCCACCCGCACGCCAACGCTGCGCCCGGTTTCCGCGTGCTGCTCACGGGCCAGGTTGTCGGCGAAATCGAAGGCCACCGCGCCTTCGGCGAAGGCGGCGGCTTCATTGCGGCTGGGGTCAAGAACGCACCAGCGGTGGTCAGCGTGCTTCACGGTAATGTTCATGGTGCACTCCGGGGGTTATCCCTGACCCGCACCATACGGCTGAAGCCGATACCGAACTATCGGATTAGTCTGATATTGGTATCCGCCCTATACCCGGCACCGCACTTTCCCTATACCACCGGCAAGGTCATCACAAACCGTGCACCGCCGCTGGCCGCCTCTTCGGCCACGATGCTGCCGCCGTGGCGCAGCATGATCTCGCGCGCCAGGTACAGCCCCAGCCCGCTGCCGCTGCCACTGGGGCGCAGCCGGTGGAACGGTTCGAAAATCGATTGCCGGGCCTGCTCGGGCACGCCATCGCCCTCGTCACTCACCGACAGCACCCCGCCGGCCTGCAGCTCCACCACCACCAGGCCACGCCCGCCGCCGTGGGCGATGGCGTTCTGCAGCAGCCCGCTGATCACCCGGTGCAGCGCATCGGGATCGCCCAGCACCCACACCGGCGCCTCCGGTGCCTCCACCGCGAATTCGTAGCCGGCATCGATCAGAAGTGGCGCCACATCGGCGGCGACCTCGCCTGTCAACGCGGCCAGGTCGATGCGCTGGTGCTGGCTGCGGTGGTGATCCAGCCGCTGCAGGTCCAGCAGCTGTTCGGCGATGTTGCTCAGCCGGCCAAGGTCGCGCTGCAGGCGCGAACGCACCTGCCCCGGCGGCAGGTCGGCAATGCGCGTGGCCAGGATCGCAATGGGCATGCGCAGCTCATGCGCCGCGCCCACCAGGAAGCGATCCTGCGCATCGTAGCTCTCGCCAATGCGCCGCACGGCTGCATTGAATGCATCCACCAGCGGTACGATCTCTCGAGGTACGGCGTGGGTATCCAGGCCGCGCCCGCGTTCGGTGATCTGGATCGCCGCGGCCTGCGCCGCCACCCGGTTCACCCCGCGCAGCGAGCGATGAATTGCCCACGGCGCCACCACCAGCGTGATCACGATCAGCGGCAGGGTGATCCAGCCGCCCAGGTAGCCGATCACCACCAGCATCTGCCGCCACAGGCCGCGATGCGGAATGCCGCCCAGCATCACGTGGATGCGGCCGCCATCGGGCTCGGTCACCCACACCCGCATCGCCAGCTCCACCCCGTGCGTGCGCGTGCGCACATCGGTGGGCTCCACGTGCTGCAGCTGCTGCACGAGTGGGCGGAACGCGGCCGGTACGGTGCCCTGCTCCAGCGTCCGGCCCTGCTCATCGGCGGCGGCGAACCAGAACGTGGCCGGGCGGTCAGGTACCGCTTCGTTGACCGCATCCCAATCCACGCGCAGCGCATCGCCGTCCACATGGATCGCCTCGGCCACCGACTGGCTGGTTTTCCAGTCGATATACGCCGCGCCGCGGTCGCCGTACATCAACACCATGCCGGTCAGGCCCACCGCCACCATGGTCATCTGGATCAGGCAGATCTTCCAGGCCAGGCTGAAGGACAGCGAGCCGGGTTTGAGGAATTTCATGCCGTTTCCTTGAGCAGGTAGCCAATGCCGCGCATCACGTGGATTTCCACCTGCGCATCGGCATCGGCCAGCGCGCGGCGCAGCTTGGAAACGTGTGCATCGAGCGCGTTGGACTGGATCTCATCATCGAAGCCATACACCGCTTCCTGCAGCGCCGCGCGCGCCACCGTGCGGCCCTGGCGCAGCGCCAGTGCTTCCAGCACCAGCAGCTGGCGGCGCGGCAGTGCCAGCAGCGCACCGGCCACGGTGGCCTGGCGTGCCACGAAATCAAACTGCAGCCGCCCCAGCGCCAGCACCGGCAGGGTGATCTGCGCCGGCCGCCGCGAAATCGCGCGGATCCGCGCCAGCAGCTCTTCCACCGCGAACGGTTTGGTCAGGTAATCGTCGGCGCCCACATCCAGCCCGACCACGCGGTCGGCCACCGAATCGCGCGCGGTGAGCATGATCACCGGCAGGTTGGGAATGTGGCTGCGTGCCACCCGCACGAAATTGGCGCCATCGCCATCGGGCAGCTGCCGGTCCAGCAGCAGCACCTGGTGTACGCCCGATTTCAGCGCTTCGGCGGCCTGCGCCATCGACACCACCAGGTCCACCACCATGCCATGCCGGCCCAGGCTGGCCTGGATGGCGCCTGCCAGTTCGGGGTCGTCTTCGAGCAGCAGAATGCGCATGGCAATACGGGCAACAGGGGTGATGGGCGCCGATGGTACCGCGCTGGCCGGCGCAACGTTCCCACAATGTCCGGGGGACATCATGGGGGTTTGATCGTCCCCCCAGGAGCAGTACCCATGCAGATCGGTTCACGGAAGGCAGCAACGGCAGGCATCACCCTGCTGGGCCTGCTGGCCAGCGGCAGCGTGCTGGCCCAGGCCGCCCCCGGCGAAAGACCCCGCAGCAGCCTGGGATTGGCCGTGGTAGCGCAGAAATCTCCCTACGCCGGCTATGACACCGACGTGCTGCCCGTACCGGTCATCAATTACGAAGGCAGGAAGTTCCATTTCCGTGGCGGCAGCATCGGCTACACCCTGTTCGACAACGAGAAAACCGAAGTCTCGCTGCTGGCCCAGCCGCACGTGATGCGCTTCAAGCGCAAGGACACCGATGACCTGCAGCTGCGCCAGCTCGACAACCGCAACCTCTCGGCGATGGCCGGTGCCGCCGTGCGCCATACCGCACCGTGGGGCGTGCTGCAGGCCAACGTGCTGGCCGAAGTGAGCGGCCACGGCGGCGGCATCGCGGCCGATGCAAAGTACGCCTACCCGATTCCAACCGGCAAGGTCGTGCTGATTCCCGGCGTGGGCGTGAACTACGCAAGCAGCGCGCTCAACGATTACTACTTCGGCATCAGTGCCGAGGAAGCGCAGCGCAGCGGCCTGGCGCGTTACAGGGCCGGCAGCGGCGTGGCGCCGTACATGGATGTCACCGCGCTGATGCCGCTGGGCGCGCACTGGACCGCCACCGCATCGCTGCGCCGCACCCTGCTTTCCAGCGCGGTGAAGGACAGCCCGATGACCCGGGGCGACCACATGGATACCGCGCTGCTGGCGCTCACTTACGGATTCTGACCATGCGCGAAGGCATCGTACGCCGTGTCGCCAACGTAGCGCTGCAGATCGAGCCGGACCGCACCCAGGTACTGCAATGGATCCTGCATGCCCCACTGGCCGCCCTGGGCGGCCACACCACCTTCGAACTGGCCTGCAACGGCCAGGGCGAACGGGTGATTGAACTGCTGCATGGGGTGCTCGCGCAGGCGGGCACCACGCCGCCACAACTACCGCATGCCCCCACATGAGCCGACCTTTCCCGATGCTGAGCACTGAAGACCCTGCAGATGCACCGGCGCTGGTTGCCGCGCTGGTCTCGTTCGACCAAGCCGTACAGGCGCTGATCGAACAGGATCCGGATCGCCATGGACGCTTTTCCCGCGCCTATGTCACCGCCATTTTCCGTGCGTGCCTGCTGCCGCCCGAACCGGGCGCCGGTGTGCCGCGCGGACGGCCGGATCCGGAAATCGCCCAGGCACTGAAACGGTGGATCCAGGAGCAGTTGCTGCGCCACCCCGGCGAAGGCGACGACCACCGCCTCACGGCCGCGCGCCGCGCCGCGCACGGCTTCTGGCTGCAGTCCATGGCCTGCCCGATCGACGATGACGGGCAGCCGCGTGCCGCCAGGTTGCTCGAAGGCCTGCTGGCGCTGACCCGCCCGGCCTAGTCCGCACGGTGGGGCAGTTTGCGACTTGTTGCGTTGAAAACCGGCGTGGGCGGGATCACTGTCCGGTTTCCCTTCCAGCGCAGCGGACGCACTGCCCATGCGAGTTCCTTCCGATATCCCACCGCCCCTCCCACCGCGCATTGAATCGCCCACCCCGCTCGCCGAGGCGGTCTGCGCCGATGCGCCGGGCTGGCAGGAAGCGGCCGACGCGTTGGATGCGATGACGCCCTCGTCCGCGGACGACCGCGACAGCGCGCACGACCATGAGCATGAAGAAGGCGGCAGGCGACAGGACCTGCAGTGGTTTGATCCGGAAGAGGAAGAGCCCACCCCGCCGTTGGACCACGAGGTGGCACGCCGGCCGGAACTGAGCAATGGTTTCTGGGTGCTGCCCGATCCGCGCACGCCCCTGCCGCGCGTGCATGTGCAGGGCCGCAGCCCATTGGTCGCCGAACCCTCACGCGTCCTGTCGGCGGACCTGCCCGGCCAGCGCCACATGCGGCAAGGCCTCGATGACAGCGATGACGATGCTCGCCGTGAGAAAGACGCAGGCCAGGATGACGGCCGCGCTCCCGACTGACCGCCGCGACATCCTCACGGCGCGTTGCCGGCGCCTCGCTAGGCTGCAGCTGTTTCCAACAGCAGGTGTGGCGATGCGTGGTGTGATGGCGGTGGTGTTGCTGGCGCTGGCCGCGCCGGCGTGGGCGCAGCAGGACGATGCGGAAACACCGGCGTTCGACCGCCCGGGGTTGGGTTTCTCAGCCTCGGTGCTGCCGCGCGGCGGCGCCGCACTGGAACTGGGGCTGCCCAGCTACGAACGCGACCGTGATGACGACGGCACGCGCACCACGCAATACGGCACCGACCTGCTGCTGCGCGTGGGCCTGGGCGCCAACCTGGAACTGCAGGCGTTCGGCAGCCCCTGGAACCGCCTGCGCGAAGCCCCGCGCAATGCGCCCACCACCACGACGCGTGGCGCCGGCGACAGCGGCCTTGCACTGAAGTTCGCCCTTCCCCTCGATTCGGACACCCATGCTGTCGCACTGCTGGCCAGCACCAGCGTCGATACCGGCTCACGCGACTTCGGCGAAGGCGGCACCCAGTACAACCTCGGCGCCAGCTACGAATACACCTTCAACGACCAGTGGAGCGGCGCGCTGTATGCCAATGCCACGCGCGGCGCGGGCGAGGACGAATTCAGCTGGTCGCCCAGCCTCAGCCTGGCAGTAAGCGACACCGTGAGCACCTACATCGAGGCCGGTTTCACCCGCACCCACGGCGAATCCTCGACCTCGGTGGCCGGTGCAGGCGTGACGTGGATGGCGGCCCGACGGGTTCAGCTGGACGCGTCGTTCGACCTCGGTCTGGACAGCAACAGCCCCGATGTACAGGCGGGGCTCGGCGTTTCGTTCTATTTCGAGTGAACCAAAAAAGCCTGCGCATCGCTGCGCAGGCTTCTTCGGCGGTGTTACACGTTACGACCCTGGAGGTCAGGTCACTTTCTTGGCGACCGTCATGCCCAGCAGGAACAGGATGACGGCGATGATGATGCCGGCCCAGAACAGGAACTTGGCCACGCCAATGGCAGCACCGCCAATGCCGGCGAAGCCGAGCGCGCCGGCGATGAGGCCGATGATGGCGAAGATGATGGCCCACTTGATCATGTTGTTCCTTTGCCCGAAATGCGGGTTGACTGACAGGACTCCACGCTAGCGATTGGCGCGTGCCGCAACAGTGAATGGGGCGCGTGAATGGCGTGAAATCGCTACCTCGCATGTGAAGACGTTCGCTACGTATTCAGCCGCACTTGTAGGAATTTTCCGACGAACGGTAGAGGGCTTTTCGGACCATCCCCGCGCAAGTTATTGATTTTTAAGCTCGCTCACGCAGGCTCTCATCACCGCACTGAATGTGTGACCGTTGCCTCAATTTCACCGGCTGGTCACAATGCTGACGTCCCACTACGTCATCCAATGCCATGCGCGCATTCGTCACCAAGCAGCATCCCGCCCTGCTCAAGGTCTACTTCGTGGCCTGCTACGTCGTGCTGATTGAAGAAGTGATTCGCGCCGTCGGCTGATTTCGCCGCGCCGTCATCACTGGCCCAGTGTGGGGCGATGGGCAGGCGCGTTGCCGCCACGCTTGCTTCCCTGCAGTTTTTCCAGCGCCTGCTGCAAGGCTGACATCCGGAACGGCTTCTGCAACCCGAACCGATGTTGGAACGCCAGCGGAAGGCTGGATCTGTCATAGCCGGTCAGGAACACGTACGGAATGCCGCGCGACTCCAGCGCCTCGGCGATCGGGAACGACTGCTTCCCGCCCAGATTGATGTCCAGCAGCGCCAGGTCAAAGGGCGTCTGCTCCACGATCCGCAGCGCCGCATCGACGGTGCCCACCGGGCCCACCACTTCGTAGCCCAGCGTCTCCAGCCCGTCCTCGACAAGCATCGCGATGAGCGATTCGTCTTCGACTACCAGGACGCGCGGGCTCACAGGTGCACCTGGACCGCGTCATCGCCGTGCGGTATCGATACCCGATAACGCAGGCCTTCGGGCTCGAACGTGAGCTCCACATCGCCGCCCAGATCATGCTTGAGGCCGCGCTCGAGCAACCGCGAGCCGAACCCGCGCTGCGCCGGCGGCTGCACCGGCGGGCCATCGCGCTCCTGCCACTCCAACTCGATCATGTCCTCCCCATCGACCTGACGCTGCCCCCACTCCACCCGCACACGGCCATCGGGCCCGGACAGCGCACCGTGCTTGACCGCGTTGGTGCCCAGCTCATGCAGCGCCATGGCCAGCGCCAGGGCACGGCGGGGATCGAGCCGGCAGGGTGCGCCCTGGATATCGAAGCGCTGCCCGCCTTCGCCGTGCAGATCAGCCGTGGCCTGGACCAGATCGTGGATATCGGCGCTGTGCCAGTTTTCCCGGGTCAGCACATCGTGCGCTCCGGCCAAGGCCAGCAGGCGCTCTTCGATCTTCTCTCCAGCGTCGATGATGTTCTGCGCGTTGCGGAAGGTCTGGCGGGTGATGGACTGCACCATGGCCAGCGAGTTCTTGACCCGGTGGTTGAGCTCGTTGATGAGCAGCTGCAGGTGCTGCTCGTGGCGCTTGCGCTCGGTCACATCGCGGGTGCTGCCGGCAATGGCCTCCACTTCGCCATCGGGACCAATCACCGGGGTAAAGATGTAGTCATAGATGCGCACGCCCTCGGTGGCGTGCGGAAACGGCACATCACCGCGGATGGGCTGCCTGGTGGCGATCACCCGATCGATCTCCGCATCGTGCATCGCCGCATGCCAGGGCTCGTAGCCGATCTCCAGGCAGGTCTTGCCCATCGCCTCATCCCAGGTCATGCCCCACATGTTCAGCAGCGCCTTGTTGGCGTAGATGAAGCGGTGCTCCAGGTCAAAGACGTAGGACAGATCCGGAGTTGCCTGCAGAAGGGCTTCGTAGATCCGCCACTTGGCGCTGTTGTCTTCCTGTTCCTGCAGCACGGGAGAAAGCCCTGTTCATTTAGGGGAAGCATAGGGGCGGCCGCGTGAAAGTGGGATCACGTTAGCGCTTTGTGAGCGAAGGCGGCAGACGCGCCCGGTAGAGCGGACTGTTAGTCCGCTAGCCCCTCAGCAAGCACACATTCCATCGGCTGATACACCAGCCCCAGATACTCCCCCACCTCTCCCGCAATCCGGAACCCAAACCGCTCATAAGCCGGCACCGAGCTCAACGAGGCCCGCACCGTAACAACCTCGCCCCGCGCGCACTCCAGCAGCGCCGTCATCAGCGCCCGCCCAACCCCCTGCCCCTGCCACCCCGGCGCCACGAACAGCGTCGCCACGTGCTGGCCGCCCATCAGCTCGGCCACCCCGACAACCAGCCCGGCGGTCTCGAATACAAACATGTCGTTGTCGTCGGACATGCGGTCGGCGAACCCGTTCATCGACACGATGCCGGTAAAGGTCTCAATCCCCAGCGGAGACAGCGACGGCGCCACCGCCTCCATGAAGGACGCCATGCACACCGCACTGGCCTGCTCGAGATCTGTGGCCCTTAGTCGCCGCACCGCCATTAGGGTGTCCTCCATGAAAACCGGTTTCAAACTGACATCTGGATGGTAGCTGGCGCGACGCAGCCAGTGCAGCGCGCCCACACAGAATGCACCCGGCGCACAACCCAAGCGCGTCCTGAGACACAGTTTGATCAAGGAAAGGGTTCCTACCGCACAGTTCGTCGCCCCAGCCATTGACGGCCTGCCTGATCACACGCAGCATCCGTCCGTCGCCGCACATCCGGCGGCCGGAATTGGCGTTCCGAAGCCAAAGGCGCACCAGCGCCCATCGGCATTCCGCAGGGCGGTGGATCTCACTTCTACTGAGGAATTCCGCAATGTCCAATGACTCCCTCGCAGCCCCGACCCGCGTCGCCGTCCACCTCGCTCACTACTTCGGTGATATTTCCGACTCGCTGGAATGGAACAGTTCGGCATGGGTCGACCTCGAGAAGCGCCTGGCTGCCACCGCGCGACCGCTCGATTCGCTGACCATCGGCGAGATCATGCAGGCCCTCGCGGAGACCCGCTGCGGAAGCTCCCCTGCTGCGGGCAACTTCGTCAAACGCATGATCGGCCAGCACGACCCCTCTCGACACGACTTGTTTCGCGTCATACGCAAGCTGTTTCGTATCTACGATCTGCGAATCATCGAACTGCTGGAGCTGATCGATGTGCTCGAACGCTGCCCTGGCACGGTTGAGGACATGCCGGTCAAGAATCTCCTCGCACTGATCGCCATCGTCGACATCGACGAAGAACCACTCGCTCCTTCTCCGATGAAAGAGAACGACTCGCCAATCAGCCACTAGCGCATTCGACGCGATGCCCGGCACGCCAGCGCATGTATGACTCCATCGTACGCATGAGAAACGACAATCATCGTCGCTTCTTCTAGCGTCAGCGTGCTGATCTGTCCAATTGCCTATGCGGTCACGACCAGGCCTAGCTAGCTTAGCTAGGCTCCGGTCATCCGATCAGGAAGCACCCGGAACGCATTGTCGGGGTGCGAGTGCGGCAATCATGGAGCTGTGGTGAAGCATCCGGTATGGCACAAGGAAGTAAGACTCCAACACCCTACCAACGGTTCGGAAGTGTTCGGGATTCTTCCAGAAATGTTGGTTCACCGAGGGCCGCGTTTCCCGGCTGGTCCCGTCTACCTGAAGTACGGCGCGCACCGTGGCCCTAATCGTGGTTTCGGATTTGAACACCTGTGGAAAGCGCACTTTCACCACATCGGGGACCACGATGTCGCACTCCTTGCGGTGCGAAAGCACGTTGCGGAGTGCCTGGCGGGACCAGTCACGGTGTTCTACCAGATGGAACCGCGCTTGGAGACAGTGAGATTCAGGGTAGGCAATGTGATCCTTGAACACATCAGCCGACCGGAGAGCCACTACTCCGTTGTGTCAGGAGGCTACTGCCGCGATGGCAAAGGAATTCAAATCGGGCGCGTCAGTCCGCAACGAACGAAAAAGGCCCCGTGAGGGGCCTTGTTTCGTGTTGGACGGCAATGACGCAGCTATCTCCTTAGCAGGCCTCTCGTGTCACCACGGAGGGGGGTCGGAGCATCCCAGCCAAGCTGGGCAATCATTGCAATGCTACTTGTCGTTTAGTAGCCGGGCCCTCTGCGGATGTAGCCTTAAACATCGACCAAGCAATCACCGCCGGCTCTTTGCCCATCACCAACGCCGGGAACTCTACCTCCAATCAGGGTGGCGCGCAACGCAGGCGCATCGAATGTGTGACCCAACGCTAATGTTCATTAACACGTGCATTAGGTTGCGATGAGCAATCCTGGCCAGCGTCGTCGGGACGCGTGGGCGCCAAAAGCGCTTGCGATCTGGCGCGAGAAACCCGTTCCGTAGGGTCACTCTGTGGAGTTCAGTTCCGACTGGGCCGGATGTCGCTAAAAGCGTCGAGCGCACTTTTCATGCTGAACCCGCGGCTAGGCGCTTTGGCCAGTGCTTCGGCGATATCCTCTGCCCGCACGGCCATACTTCCCTGCTGCTTTCGGCCAACGGGTGCGTGCCTGATAGCGTCATCGGGGCACTCCTTCGGAATGATCGTAAGAGGGTCATTCTTCATGGAATTCCATCGCCAAGAAATGTAATAGAAATTGATTTTCTAACAGCTTCTGAACATTGACCAGAGCTGAAAGCGCATCTAAATCCAACTATAGATTGCCAGCCCGCTCGATATCGCCGTCAACGAACATCTCGTCGGTGGCGAGGCGGTCCTCAGGAGCCAGGTAACCATGCGTCGCGTCGACGGCACTGCGGCAGATCTCGATGACGCGTTCGCCCTCCTGGGGCCGCGAACGTTCAATCGTCAACTTGGTTTTCTCCCGCACAATGCAACACCGCCAAAACAAAAAAGGGCCCGCACCAGAAGTGCGAACCCTTGATCGTGTCACCAACAATGGTCGGGACGGCCGGATTTGAACCGACGACCCTCTGCCCCCCAGGCAGATGCGCTACCAGGCTGCGCTACGCCCCGATGTTGCTGGTGTTGTCCCCGCCTCTCAGCGGGCAGACGAGTATAACCGGTTTGATCGAAAAATGGTTCAGCGACGCAGCAGCTGGAGCACTTCTTCCAGCTCCATCCGCGTCTGCTTGATGATCTGGTTGCTCAGCGCCGATTCGTCGCGCGCGCCGGCACCTTCCAGGCGCAGGCGGGCACCGCCGATGGTGTAGCCCTGTTCGTACAGCAGGCCGCGGATCTGGCGCACCATCAGCACGTCGTGGCGCTGGTAGTAGCGGCGGTTGCCACGGCGCTTGGCCGGTTCCAGGCTGGGAAATTCGGTTTCCCAGTAGCGCAGCACGTGCGGCTTTACATCGCACAGCTCGCTGACTTCACCAATGGTGAAGTAGCGCTTGGCCGGTATCGGCGGAAGTTCGCGGTTACTGCCCGGATCCAGCATATGCCTCTACCCTTTCCTTGAGCTTCTGGCCCGGACGGAAGGTGACCACCGTACGGGCGGAAATCGGAATTTCCTCGCCGGTCTTCGGGTTGCGGCCCGGGCGCTGGTTCTTGCGCCGCAGGTCGAAGTTGCCGAAGCCGGAAAGCTTCACCTGACGTCCCTGTTCCAACGCTTCACGCAGTACATCGAAGAACGCGTCGACAAATTCCTTGGCTTCGCGCTTGTTCAGACCCACTTCGTCGAACAGCTTTTCGGCCATCTCAGCCTTGGTCAATGCCATTGCCTGCTACCCCCCATGCTGCCCGCTCAACCGCGGATCCGGGCGTGGTGTTCACGCTCCATTGCGGCCACCGCCTCGGTGACCACCGCATCCACGTCGCGGTCCGTCAGAGTGCGCGACTTGTCCTGCAAAATCAAGCCCATAGCGAGACTCTTGAAGCCCGGCTCGACCCCTTGGCCGACGTAGCGGTCGAACAGGGTCACCTGGCGCAGCAGCGGGCCCACGGCCCGGCGCAGGGTGGCTTCCAGGTCGGTCCAGGCGGCCGCTTCCGGCACCAGGAAAGCCAGGTCGCGGCGCACCGAGGGGAAACGGGACAGCTCGGTGGCACGCGGCAGGCTGCGGGCGGCCAGCGGGGCCAGGTCCAGCTCCAGGCCGAATACGTCCACGTCGATGTCCATGGCCTTGGCCAGGCGCGGGTGGATCTGGCCGATCCAGCCGATGCTGGCGCCATCGCGCAGCACCTCGGCCGAGCGCGCCGGGTGGCCGTACGGGCGGGTGGAGGGCACGAAGCTGAGTGCGGCGCCGGAGGCGGCGGCCAGCGATTCCAGGTCGCCCTTGAGGTCATGGAAATCGACCTTGCGGGTGGCCAGGCCCCACTGCTGCGGGGTGGCATCGCCACACACGGCCACGGCCACGCGCTGGGTTTCCAGCGGGGCGGCGCCCTGCCCGGCCTGCGGATGGAACACGCGGCCCAGCTCGAACAGGCGCACCGTGCCCTGCTGGCGCGCGGCATTGCGGCCCAAGGTGGCCACCAGGCCCGGCAGCAGCGCCGGGCGCATCACCGCCAGCTCGGCCGACAGCGGGTTGGCCAGAGCCACCACGTTGTCCTGCAGCTGCCACTGGGCCAGCAGGCCGGCGTCGACGAAGGCGTAGTTGATGGTTTCCTGCAGGTCGCGGGCCACCAGCTGGCGGCGCGTGCTCAGGTCGTCCAGGCGGGTTTCGCTGGGCATGGCGATCCGCGCGGCACCGCCCGGCAGGGTGGTGGGAATGCGCTCGTAGCCGTGGATGCGGGCCAGCTCTTCAATGAGGTCTTCTTCGATGGCGATGTCGAAGCGGCGGCTGGGCGCGGTGACCTGCCAGCCATCGGCGGCGGCGGCCACGTCCATGCCCAGCGCGCGCAGGATGCGCTCGACGTCGGCATCGGCAATCTGGATACCCAGCACGCGGGCGATGCGAGCACGGCGCAGGCCGATGGTCGCGGAGGCCGGCAGGTCGGCTTCGCGCACGGCTTCGGTCACCGGGGCCGGGGTGCCGCCAGCCAGGTCCAGCACCAGGCGGGTGGCGTATTCAATGGCGGTGCGCGGCAGCGCCGGGTCCACGCCACGCTCGAAGCGGTGGCCGGCGTCGGTGTGCAGGCCCAGCTTGCGGCCACGGCCCATGATGGCGGCCGGCGCGAAGTGCGCGGCCTCCAGGAACACGGCGGTGGTGTCGTCGGTGACGCGGGTGTCATGGCCGCCCATGATGCCGGCCAGGCCCACCGGGCGGTCGGCGTCGGTGATGACCAGGAAGCCGTCATCCAGCGCGGCGTCGCGGCCATCCAGCAGCTTCAGGGTTTCACCGGTGCGCGAGCGGCGCACGGCGATGCTGCCCTGCAGGGTGCCCAGGTCGTAGGCGTGCATCGGCTGGCCCAGTTCCAGCATCACGTACTGGGTGATGTCGACCAGCAGCGACACCGGGCGCACGCCGCTGCGGCGCAGGCGCTCGGCCATCCACAGCGGGGTGGCGGCGCGCGGGTTCACGCCTTCGATCACACGGCCCAGGTAACGCGGCGCTTCGGCGCCGGCGTCGAGGGCGATGGTCAGTTCGCGGTTGCCCACGGCGGCGATCGGCGCGGGATTGAACGGCACCACTTCACTGGCGCACGCGGCGGCCACGTCGAAGGCGATGCCCCGCACGCTGAAGCAGTCGGCGCGGTTGGGGGTGAGCTTGATCTCGATGCTGGCGTCGGGCAGCCCCAGGTACTCCACCAGCGACTGGCCCACCGGGGCGTCATCGGGCAGCTCGAACAGGCCCGAGGCGTCGCTGTCCAGGCCCAGTTCCTTGGCCGAGCACAGCATGCCGTTGGAATCCACGCCGCGCAGCTTGGCCGCCTTGATGTTGAAGTCGCCGATCTTCGCGCCGATCATCGCCAGCGGCGCAACCAGACCCGGGCGCGCATTGGGCGCGCCGCACACGATCTGCAGGTGCTCGCCCTGCCCGGCATCGACCTGGCAGATCTGCAGGCGGTCGGCTTCGGGGTGGCGCTCGGCGGTGACGATGCGCGCCACCACCACGTGGTCCAGGCTGGCGCCGAGGTCGGTGACCTCTTCAACTTCCAGGCCGATGGCGGTCAGCACCGCGCTCAGCTCGTCGCGCGAGGCGGTGGTGGGAACGTGGCTGCGCAGCCAGTTTTCAGAGAATTTCATGGTGTCACCCTGGTGGGCCCGGCGCATGCGCCTGGGCCGTGATGAATGTCGTTCGGCGTTACGCGAATTGCTTGAGGAACCGCACGTCGTTCTCGAAGAACGCGCGCAGGTCGTTCACGCCGTAACGCAGCATGGCAAAGCGCTCCACGCCCAGGCCGAAGGCGAAGCCGGTGTAGCGCTCCGGGTCGATGCCCACGTTGCGCAGCACGTTGGGGTGGACCATGCCGCAGCCGAGCACTTCCAGCCAGCGGGTGCTGCCATCGGGCTGCTGCCAGGCGATATCCACTTCCGCGCCGGGCTCGACGAACGGGAAGTAGCTGGGGCGGAAACGCATCTCGAAATCGCGTTCGAAGAACGCACGCACGAACTCGGACAAGGTGCCCTTGAGGTCGGCGAAGGTCGAATGCTCGTCCACCAGCAGGCCTTCCACCTGGTGGAACATCGGCGAATGGGTCTGGTCGCTGTCGCTGCGGTACACCTTGCCGGCCGCGATCATGCGCAGCGGCGGTGCGTGGTCGCCCATGTAGCGCACCTGCACACCGGAGGTATGCGTGCGCAGCAGGCGGCCATCGCCGAAGTAGAAGGTGTCGTGCATGGCACGCGCCGGGTGGTGCGGCGGGAAGTTCAGGGCTTCGAAGTTGTGCCAGTCGTCTTCGATTTCCGGGCCTTCGGAGAGCTCGTAGCCGAGGCGGCCGAAGATTTCGGTGATACGCTCCAGGGTGCGGGTCACCGGATGCAGGCCACCGCGTTCGGCGCGGCGCCCGGGCAGGGTGATGTCGATCGCTTCGGCGGCCAGGCGCGCGTCGAGCGCGGCGTTCTCCAGCACGGCCTTGCGTTCGCCCAGCGCGAGGGTCAGCGCGTCACGGGCCTGGTTGATGGCTTCGCCGGCGGCCTTGCGCTCGTCGGCCGGCAGTGCACCCAGCTGCTTGAGCTGTGCGGTGATGCTGCCGCTCTTGCCGAGCAGCGCCACGCGCAGGGCTTCCAGCGCATCGGGGCTCTGGGCGGCGGCCACGTCGGCCAGCGCCTGGGTGGTCAGGGATTGGATGTCACTCATGGATAGCCTGGACCTCGCGTCGGTATGCCTTCGCGATGCGCGCCGGGCCGACCCCCGTCGCCACCGCTGTCGGGACGGCACCCGGTTGGGCTGCCGCCGCCACAAAAAAGAATGGGGAAGGACTTGCGCCCTTCCCCATGCATTGCCTTACCCGCAGCCGTTGCGTTTGCACGGCAACGGCGGGGAGAGGACTTATGCCGCCAGCGCGCCCTTGGCCTTTTCGGCCAGTGCTGCAAAACCAGCTGCGTCGTGCACGGCGATATCGGCCAGGACCTTGCGGTCCAGGGTGATACCTGCCTTGAGCAGGCCGTTCATGAAACGGCTGTAGCTCAGACCATTGATGCGGGCAGCCGCGTTGATGCGGGTGATCCACAGCGAACGGAAATTACGCTTCTTCTGCTTACGACCGATGTAGGCGTACTGCTGGGCCTTGATGACGGCCTGCTTGGCAACGCGGAACACCTTGCGGCGGGCGTTGTAGTAGCCCTTGGCCAGGGTCAGAATTTTCTTGTGGCGGCGACGCGCCTGTACGCCACGCTTTACTCGTGCCATGGGTCAGTCCTCAGAGGTAGGGAAGCATACGGTTCAAACGGCCTGCGTCTTCTGCACGAACATGGTTCGTCTGACGCAGATTGCGCTTCCGCTTGGTCGACTTCTTCGTGAGGATGTGGCTACGGTTGGCGTGGCCAGCCTTGAACTTACCGGAGGCGGTCTTGCGGAAACGCTTGGCCGCCGCCCGGTTGGTCTTGATCTTGGGCATTGCAATGTCCTTGATGATGTTTTGTCACTGACCAGGGCGGTGGCATTGCCACACTTTCCGTCCGTGCCCTTGCCTGCTTGTAAGCCCGGGATCCCCATTGGGAACCAGGCCGGTCCTGTTGCCGTTGAAAAGCGTGAAACCGTTCAAAACAGCAGCCCCGCGAAAAAACGGGGTCGCCCATTATGCATGGGTTGGGGAACGGGTGCAAGCTGTTGATCAGGCGGGGTTTGCCGGATCTTGGGGCCGGAACCTGAACGAAACGGACGGCATTGCCGTCACAGCGACTGGGTGTCGCTGACTGGGTGTCGCTGACTGGGTGTCGCTGACTGGGTGTCGCTGACTGGGTGTCGCCGGCTCGGTCTCGCCGGCTGGGTAGAGCCGACTGTTAGTCGGCTGCCCTTGGCGGCATGGCGGGAAAGCAGCCGACTAACAGTCGGCTCTACCCCGTCGTACCCCGTCGTACACCGGCGTACCCCGTCATACCCCGTCATACCTCCGTCGCCACCCCGTCGCCTGCCCAGGAGCCGATGAACCGGGGGTTCCGCGCGGCCACGTTCGACGTGGCGCGCGTCGCGCCAGAGCGCGATTACTTCTTCTTCGGCGCGATCATCATGACCATCTGCCGGCCTTCCAGGCGCGGGCGGGACTCGATCACGATGTCCTCGCCCAGATCGGCTTCGATCCGGTTGGCCATTTCGCGACCCAGTTCCTGATGGCTCATTTCACGACCACGGAAGCGGATGTTCACCTTGATCTTGTCACCCTCTTCCAGGAAACCGCGCATCTTGCGCAGCTTGATCTGGTAGTCGCCTTCATCGGTGACCGGGCGGAACTTCACTTCCTTGATCTCGACCTGCTTGGTCTTCTTCTTGGCCTCGTTGGCCTTCTTCTGCGCTTCGAACTTGAACTTGCCGAAGTCCATGATCTTGCACACCGGCGGATCAGCCTGCGGCTGAATCTCGACCAGGTCCAGACCTTCGTCTTCGGCCATCGACAGCGCTTCGTCACGCGTCAACACGCCAATCATTTCACCGTCACTGCCGATCACGCGTACGCGCGGCACCCGGATTTCCTGATTCTTGCGGTTCTGTTTGTTGTCAGGGGTACTGATATTGCAATCTCCCAGAGGAATCAAACCGGCCCTCGCGGATCATCCGCAGGGCCGGGACTTTCTTACACAGACTGTTCTGCCTGCAACCGCTCGACGAACGCCTGGACGGACATGCTGCCCAGATCCTCGCCCGAGCGCGTACGCACGGCTACGGCGCCATTTTCCTTCTCACGGTCGCCCACCACCAGCAGGTACGGGACCCGCTGCAGCGTATGCTCGCGAATCTTATAACCGATCTTCTCATTGCGCAAATCCGACGTTACCCGGAAGCCTTGATCTGCAAGGGTTTTCGTCACCTCCTGCACGTATTCAGCCTGGGCGTCGGTGATATTGGCCACCACCGCCTGGGTCGGGGCCAGCCAGGCCGGGAACTGGCCGGCATGGTGTTCGATCAGGATGCCGATGAAACGCTCCATCGAGCCCACGATGGCCCGGTGCAGCATGACCGGGTGCTTCTTCTGGCTGTTTTCGTCCACGTACTCGGCGCCGAGGCGGCCGGGCATCATGAAGTCGACCTGCATGGTGCCCAGCTGCCAGGTGCGGCCGATGGCGTCCTTGAGGTGGTATTCGATCTTCGGGCCGTAGAAGGCGCCCTCACCCGGCAGCTCCTGCCACTCCACGCCACAGCTGGACAGCGCCGAACGCAGCGCGGCTTCGGCCTTGTCCCAGGTGGCATCGTCGCCCAGGCGCGATTCGGGGCGCAGGGCGATCTTGATCTGGATCTCCTCGAAGCCGAAGTGCTGGTACACCGCCAACGCCTGCTGGTGGAAGGCGGTCACTTCCGCTTCGATCTGCGATTCGGTGCAGAACACGTGGCCGTCGTCCTGGGTGAAACCACGCACGCGCAGGATGCCGTGCAGCGCGCCGGAGGGCTCGTTGCGGTGGCACGAGCCGAACTCACCGTAGCGGATCGGCAGGTCGCGGTAGCTGTGCAGGCCCTGGTTGAACACCTGCACGTGGCCCGGGCAGTTCATCGGCTTGACTGCGTAGGTGCGCTTCTCCGATTCGGTGAAGAACATGTTGTCCTGGTAGTTGTCCCAATGGCCGGACTTCTTCCACAGGCTCACGTCCAGGATCTGCGGGCAGCGCACTTCGCCGTAGCCGCTCTTCTGGTAGACCTTGCGCATGTACTGTTCCACCACCTGCCACAGTGCCCAGCCCTTGGGGTGCCAGAACACCAGGCCCGGGGCCTCTTCCTGCAGGTGGAACAGGTCCTGCTGCTTGCCGATGCGGCGGTGGTCGCGCATTTCGGCTTCTTCGATGCGCTTGATGTAGGCCTCAAGCTGCTTCTTGTCGGCCCAGGCGGTGCCGTAGATGCGCTGCAGCTGCTCGTTCTGCGCATCGCCACGCCAGTAGGCGCCGGAAATGCGGGTCAGCTTGAAGGCCTTCAGGAAGCGCGTATTGGGCACGTGGGGGCCGCGGCACATGTCCACGTATTCCTGGTGGTAGTACATGCCCATGGCCTGGATGTCCGGCGACATGTCTTCGATCAGGCGCAGCTTGTAGTCCTCGCCACGGGCCTTGAAGATTTCGATCACTTCCGCGCGCGGGGTCATCTTCTTGACCACGTCGTAGTCCTGCGCGATCAGCTCGCCCATGCGCTTTTCGATGGCGGCCATGTCGTCCGGGGTGAACGGGCGCTCGGAGTGGATGTCGTAATAGAAGCCTTCGGCGATCACCGGGCCGATCACCATCTTGGCGTCCGGGTACAGCTGCTTGACCGCATGGCCAACCAGGTGCGCGGCCGAGTGGCGGATGATCTCCACGCCTTCCTCGTCCTTGGCGGTGATGATGCGCAGGCTCGCGTCGTGGTCGATGACGTCACTGGCGTCGACCAGCCTGCCGTCCACCGAACCGGCGATGGTGGCCTTGGCCAGGCCGGCGCCGATCGACTGGGCGACGTCCATGACACTGACGGGGTTTTCGAACTCACGGCGGCTGCCGTCGGGAAGCGTGATCGCAATCATGGCTGGGGCTTTGTGCTGGTGGGCCTGCGGCGCAGGCCAGGGAAACGGGGTCGAGGGTGTCCGGGGCGCGCGGCCGGATAAAAGAAAAGCGCCATGAAGGCGCCTGGGCAAGGGGCCGTCATGACGTTCAGCGCTGGGCGGTGGTAGTGCTCATGTCGCACGCTGGACCGGCGCTGGGCGCGGGTCACCTTGTTGCCTCGAGGTGGATGCCTCGATCTTAAACCAAACGGCCGGGGAAGCCCAATCCCGACGGCATTCGCCCGGTGGCCAGCACGACTGAACAGGCCGCTGTGGCGATCGAAAACAGCAATGATTACCATGCGCAGGTTGCCGCACCGCCCGGCCCGTCTTCGTTTCCAAGGATTTCCATGCCCTGCGCCGCCCCTTCGGCCCGCACGCCCCTGCCCCGCGCGGCGCGCCCATGCTGAGCGCCGATGCCCTGGCCCTGCTGTATTGCGCGCTGGCCGGCGCCGCTTCGGCCTTTTCGGCGCTGGCCTTCTATGCCGCCTCCCCGCACTGCCGCTGGCCGCGCCTGCGCCGCGCCGGGCGGCTGGGCCGCCAGCTCGGGCTGGTGGCGGCGGCCACCTCGCTGTGGCTGTGGATGGGCCAGCTGGGCTTTGCCACCGGCTTCTGCGTGACCCTCGGCGGCTGGATGCTCACGGCGATGGTGTTGCCCTATGTTGCTGCCTGGACGCGGCCGGATGCGGAGGCGCGGCGCTGATGTGGGCACGTGCACTGGCCGGCCTGCTGGCGGGCTTCTTCGTGGCTGCGGCCGTCACCGGGTTGATCACCTGGCTGCCGCCGGGTCCGTGGCAGTCGGTGATCGTGCCCGGCATGATCGCCTTCATTCCATTGTGGATGCTGGCCGCGCTGTGGGCCTTCGCGTTCCGCACCGGGCCGCGCGCGTGGGGGTGGCTGAGTGCCAGCGCCGCGTTCGGGTTCGGCCTGCTGTGGCTGCTGCGCCACTTCCATTGGGTGCAGTGAGGCCTATTCGATGAAATTCAGTTCGCTCACCCTGCGCACCTTCACCACCGTGCACACCTGGGTTGGCCTGGTGGCCGGCTTTGCGCTGTTCGTGGCGTTCTATGCCGGCGCCATCACGGTGTTCCACCACGATCTGCCGCTGTGGCAGTCGCCGCAGGGCATGGACCAGCCAGCGCAGACCCTGGACGATGCACAGCGGCTGCTTGATGGCGTGCTGGCCAAACACCCCGACGCGCGAAAGCACGTGGGCATGACCTTCCCCGGCGCGGAAACGCCACAGTCCATTGCGTACTGGCAGGATGCCAAGGGCACCTGGCTGTTTGCCTGGGCCGACCACGTGGATGGCAGCCCCACCCCGCCACAGGCCGGCCTGGCCGAGCTGGTCAACGAACTGCACTACACGCTGGGCCTGCCGGTGGCCGGCATCTACCTGATGGGCGTGGTCAGCCTGTTGTACGGGTTGGCGCTGCTGTCCGGGCTGGTGATCCACCTGCCCAAGCTGGTGGGCGACCTGTTCGCGCTGCGTCCGGGCCGCAACTTCAAGCAGATGTGGCAGGACGCGCACAACGTGATCGGCGTGCTCAGCCTGCCCTTCCACCTGCTGTTCGCGGTCACCGGTGCGCTGCTGTGCCTGATGTTCCTGCAGATGGCCGCGCTGAACCCGCTGATCTACGACGGCAAGCTGCTGGCGGCGCTGCCGGGGGCAACCGATACCGCGCCGATCCGCGCGCCCGCCAACGAGCCGGTGCGTGCCGGCAGCCTGGCGATGCTACATGCGCGGGCGATCGCGGTGGCCAATGACAAGGGCCAGGCCGTGTTCGAACCGGCCTACCTGAAGCTGGCCAATGCCGGTGACCGCAACGCCGTGATCGAAATCACCGGCGATGGCGGCGTGTCGCTGGGCCCGCTGGGCGCGGTGGCGATGGATGCCAATACCGGCGATGTGCTGCACACCCAGCTGCCGGGGCATCGCGATGCCAACCACGCCACGTTGGCGGCGGCCTATGCGCTGCACTTCGGCGAATTCGGCAACGGGCTGGTGCCGTGGCTGTATTTCGTGCTCGGCCTGGGCGGGGCGTTCCTGTTCTATTCGGGCAACCTGCTGTGGATCGAGTCGCGCCGCAAGCGCCGCCAGGCCACCCAGGGACGCGCGCAGGTGAACATGGCGCGGGCCACGGTAGGCGTGTGCATCGGGCTGTGCGTGGCGGTGTCGGCGTCGTTCGTGAGCGTGCAGCTACTGGAGCACCTGGTCCCGGCCCATGCGGATGCGGGCATGCGCTGGACCTGCTTCCTGGTCTGGGGGGGCTGCGCCCTGTGGGCGGCGCTGCGCGCGCCGTCCAGGGCGGCGGTGGAGCTGCTGTGGGCTGCGGCGGCGGTGACCGCGCTGATCCCGGTGGCGCACGGTGCGATGAGCGGGTTGTGGCTGTGGACCAGCGCCGCGCGCGGCTACTGGCCGCTGTTCTGGGTGGACGGGGTGGCGCTGGCGATGGCGCTGGGCTTCGCCGCCATGGCGCGCGCAACGCAGCGCCGGGCGGTAAACGGCGACCCGAACAGCGTGTGGGCGCACACGCGGGCGTAACGGACAAAGCGCGTGGCCCGCTTTGCATCGCCAGATGCAGGCCGGGTGCCGCTTTCAGAATTCTTCAGGCGTTCTTCCAGCACTTCAGACGCGGTGCTGGCGTAGTGGCACCTCACTTCCGAGGAGCGCCACCATGCCCCACCCCGCCCGTCGTTTCGCCGCACTGGTCCTGTCCATCACCGCTTGCCTGCCCATCGCGGCTCAGGCCGCCTCGCCGCGCCTCGACCCTGTTCCGCTCGCCGCGCTGGAGGCGGCCATTGCCAGCGACGAGATCAAACAGGTCACCAGCGTGCTGTTGCTGGTCGATGGCACGGTGGCCTACGAACATTATTTCAACGGCGCCGATGCGCAGACGCTCAACGACGTGCGCTCGGCCAGCAAGAGCGTGACCGCCTTGCTGGTGGGTGCGGCCATCGGCGACGGGCACCTGGCGGGCGTGCAGGCGCGTGTCTACGACTACTTCCCGGAGTTCACCGCGCAGCACCCGGTCGACCCCCGCCTGCGCGGCACCACGGTCCAAGACCTGCTCACCATGAGCAGCCTGTGGGAATGCGATGACCAGAATCAATTTTCCGCCGGCAACGAAGAGCGCATGTACGTGACCGAGCGCTGGCTGGACTTCGCGCTGGCGCTGCCGGTCAAGGGCTTCGCGCCCTGGATGAGCCGGCCGGAGGACAGCCCGCACGGCCGCGCGCACGCCTACTGCACGGCCGATTCGTTCGTGCTGGGCGCGGTGCTGGAACGGGCCACGAGGCTGCCGCTGGCCGACTACGCCGCGCAGGCGCTCGAACGCCCGCTGGGCATCACCCGCAGTCACTGGAACCGTTCCCCCGAAGGCATCGGCATGGGCGGCGGCGGCACCCGCTACCGCACCCGTGATCTGGCCCGGCTGGGCGAGCTGGTGCTGGCCGGGGGACGCTGGCAGGGCAAACAGCTGGTGCCTGCTGACTACATCGCGGCAATGATCCGCCCGCAGGCGCAGACCGACGACGGCAGCGACTACGGTTACCAGTGGTGGGGCCTGAAGCTGCCGGTGGACGGGAAGGAAACCACGGTATGGGCGATGTCGGGCAACGGCGGCAACTATGTGTTCGTGATGCCGGAGAAGAAGCTGGTCGCGGTGGTGACCAGCAAGGCCTACAACCGCAGCTACGCCCATCCCCAGTCGCGCCGCGTGCTTACCGGGTTCCTGCTGCCGGCGTTGCGCTGAGGCCCTTCAGGTCATCGGGGCGCCAGGACGCTACCAGTACCTGCGCCCGCTGCGCGGCCACGTCCGCTTCTATCCGGGCCAGCAGGCGCTCCCAACCGGGCGCCTGCCGCAGTGGGGCGAACAGCGGGGTGACGCGCAGCCACGCGGCGTCGCGGAAGCCGGCATCCACCGCGCGGTGCAGGTCGGCGATGGCCGCGCCTGCATCACCCTGCGCCTGGTGCAGCAGGGCCCGTTCCACGGCCGCGTCCGACCAGCCGTCGTCAGCCTGCGCGGTCACCTCGCGCAGGCGCGCGGCAATCCATTCCGGGGACGGCGTGCCACTCCCCTGCTGCAGGCCGGCCAGGGTCTTTCCCAGCGACTGCAGCGGGCGCAGCAGGCGTGCCTGCTGGAAGGCCTCTGCCGCACCTTGCCGGTCGCCACCCATCAACAGCAGTTCGCCGTGCAGGCGCAGCAGCTGTGGATGCGGGGTGCCGCGCGCGAGCGCCTGGTCCAGCGCCTGCAGCGCCTTGTCCTGCTCGCCCATGTTCATCAGCGCACGCGGCCATGCAATGTTGCTGAAGACATTGTCCGGGTACAGCTGGAAGTTGCGCGCATGACGGCGCGCGGCGGCGTCGGTGAAGCCAAGCAGTTCCAGTTCGCGGGCGACCTGCACGTCGCGGAAGCGGATCCGCTCGGGCGCGCGCAGCGCGAGGTTGGCCTTCAGCGCCTGCGCCAGGTGGCCCTGCTCCTGCCGCAGGTAGGCCAGCGAGGCGCGGGTGCGCTCATCGTCGGGATCGCGCAGCAGCGCCTGCTCGTAATCGGCAATCGCCTGCGGCATCGCGCCAAGGCAATCATGCGCGTACCCGCGCAGCGCATGCGAGGCTGCGTCGTCAGGGGCCGCCTGCAACACCTGCCCGGCCAGCTGCAATGCCTCCTGCGCGTTCCCCGGCCTGCCGTTGAACAGGCAGGCATCGGCGGCCAATGCTCGCGCCAGGCCACGCCGTGCGGCGCTGGAATCCGGGTCGATCTGCAACGCCTGGCGGTACAGGGTGATCGCACGCTCGTTGTTGCTGGCCTGGCCGATGCCGGCGTAATACGCGGCGCGTTGCAGCACCGGGTCTGCGGGTGAGTGCGCCGCGTTGTCCGGCCGCTGGACGATGACGGCGATGATGCCGCCGGCAGCAGCCACGCCCGCCGCCAGCCAAGCCCATCGCGCGTGCAGCCTCCGTTGCGGCCCCCCCGGCGCCGCCGCAGTTGCGGCAGTTGCGGCAGTTGCGGCGGTCACGGCAGCCGCCGCGTATGGCTCTACCGGCGCTGGTGGCGCCATCGGTACGCACGTCTGGGGCGGCGCGCATAACTGGTAGCCCCGGCCACGTACCGAGCGCACGTAGCGCGGCCGGCGGCTGTCATCGCCCAATGCCTGCCGCAGCAGCTTCACCCGCTGGCTGATGGCATCTTCACCCACCACGGCCGGCGCCCAGACCTGCCGTGCCAGCGTATCGAAGTCGACCACATTGGTGCCGTGCTCCAACAGGCAGTCCAGCAGGCGCCAGCTGAGGCCGCTGACCGGCAGCACCGCATCACCGCGCCGCACCTGCTGCAAGGCGCGGTCGATGTGCAGGTCCAGCAGCTGAACGCTCGTCATGCCGGCAAGCATAGTGCAGGCTCGGCCCGGACGTTACACCCGATCACCGGGGAGCAATCCAGCGGTAGGGTCGGTTCCCGAACGACCGCCGATAGGGATGATCGGCAGGGCGACGAATGACCAACGAACGGAGAAATCCGGAAACGCGCGACTCCGTTTGAAGGTCATGCGTCAATCGAGCAATCTCCGCTATCGGCAGTCGTTTGGGAACCGACCCTACCTGCTATCCCCCATCGGCATGCTTTCAGCGTGTAGCCGGCTTCACTTGAACGGTGCAGCCATGGCCTTCAGCAGGCTGGCCTGGTCGTCATCACCCGTCAGCTCCCAAGTGAAAACGCCGCGCAGCTTCTGGTCCCTGGCGTAGTCCGCGCGCAGGCGAATCGAGTCCGTGTCTTCGTAGCTGATGAACACCTTGTCGGCGGCGTTGTACAGCCACGGCGTCTGCGCCACCGGGTGCCAGTGCCGCTGCCAGCCGGGCTTGTCGAGGAATTCCTGCTTGATGCGGCGCCAGTCACCGGCATCGAACGGGGCGCTGTAGGGCTGGTACAGGCCATCGGCAGATTCGGTGGTCACCTTGAAGCCGCGCCCGTAGAACGGCACGCCCAGCACCAGCTTGTCGTTGGGCACGCCATGCTGGCGGTAATACTCCACCGCGCCTTCCACGCTGTTCCAGCGGCGCTGCTCCGGTGCGAGCGGGTCCTGCGGCACTTCGCGCAGCGGCGCGTTGAAGGTGGACACCTTGGAGAAGCCCGTGCCCATGTCGTAGCTCATCAGGTTGATGAAATCGAGCGCCTGGCCCAGTTCCTTCAACTCGTAACTGAGCGCCGGGTCGTAAGGACCGTCGGTCTGCACGCGGCCGGCCGGCAGTGCGGCGGTGAGCAGCCTGTGCGGGCCGCGGCCGCCGTCGAGCGCGTCCAGCTGCTTGCGGAACTCCTGCACCAGCAGGGTCATGTTGTGGCGGTCTTCAGGACGGTCGGTGATCTCCAGCGGGCCACCGGAGACCGGGAATTCCCAGTCGATATCCACACCGTCGAAACTGCCGCGCTGTTGCTCGAAGAACATCGCCACGCACGAACGCACGAAACGTTCGCGGCTCTGTGCCGTGAGCGCGGCATCGGAGAAGCCGCCGGCGTTCCAGCCGCCGATGGAGATCATGGTGTGCAGCTGCGGGTGTTTGCGCTTGAGCGCAGCAAGTGCCTTGAAGTGCGCTGCAGCGCCGTCGTCCACCACGCACTTGCCGTCGTCGATGCGCGCGAACGCGTAGAACAGATGGGTCAGCGTATCGGCGGGAATGGACGCCACTGGATAGCGCTCGGCCGAACCGCCCGGATAGTAGGCCCCGATCACCGCGTTCGAGGCCGGTGCGGCAAGGCTCGCGATGGGCAGCGCGAGCGCGATGGCGGCGCCCAGCAGGGAAGTAGACAGAGGGGACATGGCGACTCCGTGGATCACGATGGGCCAACGTTATCAAGGCGCGCACGGTCTTGGTTGGATGTCCTGCGAATCTGTCCGGCGGACATCTTCTGGCGCCGCTAATGGGAAACGTATTGACTTGCGACAGGCAAAAAAAACGGGCCCGAAGGCCCGTTTTTTTTCAGGGGGTGACGACCAACGGTCGTCACCTACCTTGGTGTTGCGGTCGATTACTCGGCCGAGGCGCCTTCGCCTTCCTCGACGGCCTTCATCGACAGGCGGATACGGCCCTGCTTGTCGACTTCCAGCACCTTGACCTTGACCACGTCGCCTTCCTTCAGCTTGTCGCCGACCTTCTCGACGCGCTCGCTGGAGATCTGCGAGACGTGGACCAGGCCGTCCTTGCCCGGCAGGATGGTGACGAACGCGCCGAAGTCCATGATCTTGGCGACCTTGCCTTCGTAGATGCGGCCCGGCTCGACGTCCGAGGTGATCTGCTCGATGCGGGCCTTGGCAGCCTGCGCAGCGATGGCATTGACCGAGGCGATGACGATGGTGCCGTCGTCCTGGATGTCGATCTGGGTGCCGGTTTCCTTGGTGATGGCCTGGATGGTGGAACCACCCTTGCCGATCACTTCGCGGATCTTGTCCGGGTGGATCTTGATGGTCAGCAGGCGCGGCGCGTAGTCCGACAGCTCCTGGCGCGGAGCGGTCAGGCCGTGGGCCATTTCACCCAGGATGTGCAGACGGCCGGCCTTGGCCTGCTGCAGTGCCTGCTTCATGATTTCTTCGGTGATGCCTTCGATCTTGATGTCCATCTGCAGGGCGGAGATGCCCTCAGCGGTACCGGCCACCTTGAAGTCCATGTCGCCCAGGTGATCTTCGTCACCCAGGATGTCGGACAGGACGACGAAGCGCTCGCCTTCCTTGACCAGGCCCATGGCGATACCGGCAACCGGCGACTTCACCGGCACGCCGGCGTCCATCAGGGCCAGCGAGGAACCGCAGACCGAGGCCATCGACGAGGAACCGTTCGACTCGGTGATTTCCGAGACGACGCGGATGGTGTACGGGAAGGCTTCCAGCGACGGCATCACTGCCAGCACGCCGCGCTTGGCGAGGCGGCCGTGGCCGATTTCGCGACGCTTCGGGCCCATCATGCGGCCGGTCTCACCCACCGAGTACGGGGGGAAGTTGTAATGGAACAGGAAGTTGTCCTTGTACTCACCGGACACGGCGTCGATCACCTGGCCGTCGCGGGCGGTACCCAGCGTGATGGTCACGATGGCCTGGGTCTCACCACGGGTGAACAGCGAGGAGCCGTGCACGCGCGGCAGGATGCCGGTCTTGACGGCGATCGGGCGGACGGTGTCCAGCGCGCGACCGTCGATGCGGACCTTGGTGTCGAGCACCGAGTTGCGCATGGTGCTGTATTCCAGCTCGCCGAATTCCTTCGACAGCTCGGCCGGGTTCCAGCCTTCAGCGGCCACGCGGCCTGCCAGCGACTCGAGCACGTCCTTCTTGATCGCCGAGATGGCGTCACGGCGCTGCAGCTTGTCGCGCACCTGGAAGGCTTCGCCCAGGCGCGGGCCGATGGCTTCCTGCAGGGCGCTGATCAGCACGTCGTTCTTGGCCGGGGCGACCCAGGTCGACGGCTTGGTGCCGGCTTCCACGGTCAGCTCGTTGATGGCGTTGATGACCTTCTGCATTTCGCGGTGACCGAAGGTCACGGCGCCCAGCATCACGTCTTCGGAAAGCAGCGCGGCTTCGGATTCAACCATCAGCACGGCGTTGGCGGTACCGGCCACAACCAGTTCCAGCTCCGAATCCTTCAGTTCGGTCACGGTCGGGTTGAGGATGTACTCACCGTTCTTGTAACCCACCTTGGCAGCGGCGATCGGACCCTTGAACGGGGTGCCGGCCAGCGACAGTGCAGCCGAGGCGCCGATCAGCGCGGCGATGTCGCCGTCGATGTCCGGGTTCAGCGACATGACCGTGGCGATGATCTGCACTTCGTTCTTGTAGTCTTCCGGGAACAGCGGACGGATCGGACGATCGATCAGGCGCGAGATCAGCGTTTCCTTTTCGGTCGCACGGCCTTCGCGCTTGAAGAAGCCACCCGGGATACGGCCACCGGCGTAGAACTTCTCCTGGTAATCACAGGTCAGCGGGAAGAAGTCCTGGCCCTCACGCGCGCTCTTGGCAGCCACGGCGGAGACCAGCAGCACGGTGTCGTCGAACTTGACGATGACGGCGCCACCGGCCTGACGGGCGATTTCGCCGGTTTCAAGCGTGACGGTGTGCTTGCCGTACTGGAAGGTTTTGGTGATTTTTGCCACGGGGGATGTCCTTGGGGAAATGCTGTCTTCGAATGGACCGCGGGCGACCCTTGCCGCCGACGGGTGACCGGAAGTCCGGTCCTGGCGTTTGATGCGGTACTACCAAAACAAAACCGCGGCGCATTCCTGCGCCGCGGTCGGGATTCTTGCTTAGCGACGCAGGCCGAGCTTTTCGATCAGGGCCTTGTAACGAACGGCGTCTTTCTTCTTCAGGTAGTCCAGCAGGCTGCGGCGGCGGTTGACCATCTGCAGCAGACCGCGACGGCTGTGGTGATCCTTCTTGTGGGTCTTGAAGTGGCCGGTCAGCAGTTCGATGCGGGCGGTGAGCAGGGCAACCTGGACTTCCGGGGAGCCGGTATCGGCCGAGCTGCGCTTGTTGTCTTCAATGACCTTCTGGGTGTCGATCGACATATCTGTTTTCTCTTGGATGCGTGGCCCGCAGAAACGCCCCATTGGCGTACCGCGCGACTCGCCGTTAACGAAAGGATGAACCCGCAGACGCGGGAAAGCCTGAAAAGGCCGCGAAATTGTAACGGTCGCGGCCTCCCGGGACAAGCGCCGGGTGGGTCCGGGTCAGAGGTTGAAGCGGCGCTGGGGGGACAGCCGGCCGGTCGGGTCGACCTCGCCAAGCCCCTGGATCCGGTCCTCCGGGCCATACACGGCCACGGTACCGGGCGGCCAGGCCGGATCGCGCAGGCGCTGGCCCACGCAGAAGCGCGGCGCCTGTTCAGCATCCAGATCGACCCGAGGATAGTCGGCCAAGCCGGCCGCCAACGGCAGCAGCAATGCCTCCATGGCAGGCTCGTCGCCCTGCTCCGCCAAGGCGCGCAGGGTGTCCAGGCTGACCATGGGGGCGTCGCGGAACGGGTCCACCCAGAGCCGGCGCAGGCCGGCAATGTGCGCACCACAGCCCAGCGCTTCGCCCAGGTCGCGGGCCAGGCTGCGGATGTAGGTGCCTGAACCGCAGGTCACGCGCAGCGACAGCCGGGTCGGCTGCTGGTCCAGGATCTCGATGGCATTGACCTCCACATCGCGTTCGGGCGCGTCGATGGTCTCGCCCCGGCGGGCCTTCAGGTACAGCGGTTCGCCCCCCTGCTTGAGCGCCGAAAAAATCGGGGCGCGCTGACGTATCCGGCCCTTCAGGGGGGCCAGGGCCACTTCAAGCTGGTCGCGGCTGATAGCCGGTACCGCCCGCTCCAGCAGCACGCTGCCGTCGGCATCGTCAGTATCGGTGGTCTGGCCCAGCACGATGTCGGCGTCATAGGCCTTGGCCGCGCCCAGCAGCAGGCCGGCGATCTTGGTGGCTTCACCGAAGCACAGCGGCAACAGGCCGGTGGCCAGCGGGTCCAGGCTGCCGGTGTGGCCGCCCTTCTCGGCGCGGAACAGGCGGCGGGCCACCTGCAGCGCGGCGTTGGAGCTCATGCCGGTGGGCTTGTCGAGCAGGAGGATGCCGTCCAGGCGACGGAAGGTGATTCGGGTCATGGTGTTTCGCCGGGATTGGTCGTGCAGGCACGCAGGGCGGGCCATACAGGACAACAGCCCTTGCGGGCTGTTGGTTTATTCGGGTTTGTCTTCGCCGTCGTCGCCGTCTTTGGCGTTGCGGCTCTTTTCGGCCGCGAGCGTGTCGGGCAGGTCGCGCAGGAGGTTGTCGATGTGCTCGCCACGGTCGACCGAATCGTCGTAGTGGAAGTGCAGCTCCGGCACGTGGCGCAGCTTCATGGCCTTGGCCAGGTCCATGCGCAGCTCCCAGGCCAGCTCCTTGAGCCCCTTCATCGCTTCGGCCGAACGTTCCGGCATCAAAGCGGTGACGAAGATCTTGGCATGGGCCATGTCACGGGTGACTTCGACGTCGGAAACGCTCACCGAGGGCAAGCCGTGTACACGCACGAGGTTATGCACGAGCGTACCCAGCTCACGGCGGATCTGGGCGGAAACACGGTCGGTTCGATGGAAGGTTTTCGGCACGGGGAACTCTTCAATATTCGGATGGGCGGGTCACGACCAACGGTCGTGACCTACCGGTGGGACCGGGACCAGGCGGACGGGTCCCGAGACCTGGTAGGGCCCGACCGTTGGTCGGGCCGCTTCCACATTACAGGGTGCGCGGCACTTCGATACGCTCGAAGCACTCGATCTGGTCGCCCGGCTTCACATCGTTGTAAGCCTTCACGCCGATACCGCATTCGGTACCGTTGCGGACTTCGTCGACGTTTTCCTTGAAGCGGCGCAGCGATTCCAGCTCGCCTTCGAACACCACCACGCTGTCGCGCAGGACGCGGATCGGCTTGCTGCGCTTGACCGTGCCTTCGATGACCATGCAGCCGGCCACGGCACCGAACTTGGAGCTGCGGAACACGTCGCGCACCTGGGCGATACCGATGATCTCTTCGCGGATTTCCACGCCGAGCAGGCCGGATGCCACCTGCTTCACCTGATCGATCACGTCATAGATGATCGAGAAGTAACGCAGGTCCACGCCGTTGGATTCAATGATGCGACGGGCCGAAGCATCCGCACGCACGTTGAAGCCGATGACAGTGGCCTTGGAGGCCACGGCCGAGTTGGCGTCGGATTCGGTGATGCCGCCCACGCCGGAGTGGATCACGTTGATGCGGATGTCGTCGTTGGACAGCGCGACCAGTGCCTGGCTCAGCGCCTGCACCGAACCCTGCACATCGGCCTTGATCACCAGGTTCAGCACCTGCTGGCCATCGCCCTTGCCCAGGGTTGCCATGATGTCTTCCATGCGGCTGCCGGCCGACTGCACCAGGCGCGATTCACGGCGCTTGGTTTCGCGCTGCTGCGCGACGTCCTTGGCCAGGCGCTCGTCCTCGACCACCACGAAGTCATCGCCCGCATCCGGCACGCCGGACAGACCCAGCACCTGCACCGGGATGGACGGGCCGGCCTGGTCGGGCTGCTTGCCGGTCTCGTCGAACAGTGCGCGCACGCGGCCGTACTGGATACCGCACACCAGGTAGTCGCCCTTCTTCAGCGAACCCTGCTGCACCAGCACGGTGGCGATCGGGCCACGGCCCTTGTCCAGCGAGGACTCGATGACCACGCCGCTGGCGCGGCCTTCGGCCACGGCCTTCAGTTCCAGCAGTTCGGCCTGGATCGAGATGGCGTCCAGCAGTTCGTCGATGCCCATGCCAGCCTTGGCCGAGATCTCCACCATCTGGATGTCGCCACCGAAGTCTTCGGCCACGACCTGCTCGGTGAGCAGTTCGTTCTTGACCCGCATCGGGTCCGCGCCGGACTTGTCCATCTTGTTGATCGCCACGATCAGCGGCACACCTGCCGAGCGGGCGTGCTGGATCGCTTCCTTGGTCTGCGGCATGACGCCGTCGTCAGCAGCCACCACCAGCACCACGATGTCGGTCAGCTTGGCACCGCGGGCACGCATCGAGGTAAACGCGGCGTGGCCCGGGGTATCCAGGAAGCTGATGACGCCCTTGGGCGTTTCAACGTGGTACGCACCGATGTGCTGGGTGATGCCGCCGGCTTCGCCGGTGGCTACCTTGGTGCGGCGGATGTAATCCAGCAGCGAGGTCTTGCCGTGGTCGACGTGGCCCATGATGGTGACCACCGGCGGACGCGCAACGGCTTCGCCCTGCTCGCCCTCGTTCAACGCCAGCAGCGCGTCTTCGGCGTCGTTGGTGTTGGCACGGATCACGTTGTGGCCGAGTTCTTCGGTCACCAGCGCGGCGGTGTCGTGGTCGATGGTCTGGGTGATGGTGGCCATCACGCCCATCTTGAACAGCGCCTTGACCACATCGCCGCCCTTGACGGCCAGCTTCTGGGCCAGGTCGGCCACGGTGATGGTGTCGCCAATGGTGACGTCACGCACGATCGGTGCGACCGGACGTTCGAAACCATGGGCACCACCGCCACTGCGCGACTGGTTGCTGTCACGGCGGCCGCCGTGCTGGGTGCGACCGGTCGGGCGACCGCGCGAGTTGCTGTTGTTGCCACGGCGCGCGCGATCGGCGGCCGACAGGTGCAGCTGACCGGCAAAGCGGTTGCCACCATCGTCGTCGCGCTTGGCGCCCGGGCGGTTGTTGTTGTTCGAGTTGCGGTCGTCCGCACGTGCAGCCGGACGTGCCGGTGCAGGCGCAGACGGACGCGCGGCACGGGCCGGCGCTTCGCTGGCGGCCGGGCGCGGCGCCGCTACCGGTGCCGGCGGGGCGTTCTTCGCCGCTTCCGCAGCGGCTTCGGCAGCCTTGCGCTCGGCTTCGGCGCGTTCCTTGGCGTCGATCTCTTCCTGGCGCTTGCGTGCGATTTCCTCATCGCGCGCACGGTCCTTCTCGGCCAGTGCACGCTGCTCGTCCAGATTGCGCTGGCGGGATTCCTCCAGCTTGCGCAGGATGTCGGCGCGCTCCTCATCCGGCGTCATCGCCTTGCCACTGGCGTCCTTGGTGTAGGTGCGCTTCTGGCGCACTTCAACATTGACGGTGGTCTTGCTGCGGCCGGCGCTGACGGTCACTTCCTGCAACTTGCGACGGTTGAGGGTGATCTTCTTTGCAGCTTCGTCGGCACTTTCGACGGGCTGCTCGGTCTTGCCATGCGAACGACGAAGGAAGCCCAGGAGCTTCACCTTCTCGGTGCTGGTCACGACCTGGTCGGGACCGCTGAACTTCATGCCGGCCTCGGCAAGCTGTTCAAGCAGTTTTTCGACCGGCGTATTGACCAGTTCGGCAAGCTTGCGGATGGTGGTTTGCTGCGACATTCGGATCCTATGATCTGGTTGGCGCTCCTCCGAAACGGGCGAAGGCAGCGCGGAGTCTAAGCCCTGATCGGGTCAGGGCACTGTTCATCGCTGGCTCATTCGCCGCGCTCCAGGCGGGCGATCTCCTCGGCTCGGGCGGCAAGGATCAGGGCGGCGGCGCGCTCCTGGTCCATGTCCTCGATACCGAACTCGAGGATCTCATCGGCGGCCAGGTCCGACAGGTCCTCACTCGTACGCACACCGTGGCCGGCCAGGGCGTAGGCGGTTGCCTCGTCCATGCCTTCCAGGGCGAGCAGGTCTTCGGACGGCGAACCATCTTCCAGACCCTCTTCCACCGCAAGCGCTTCGTTGAGCAGCGCATCGCGGGCACGGGCACGCAGCTCTTCGACGATGTCTTCGTCGAAGCCTTCCACGGCCAGCAGTTCGCCGACCGGGACGTAGGCGATTTCTTCCACGGTGTTGAAGCCTTCGGTCACCAGGATGGCGGCGATTTCTTCATCCACTTCCAGCTTGTCCATGAACAGCTGGCGGGCAACGCCCTGCTCTGCCTCGGACTTGGCGGTCACCTGGTCCTGGGTCATCACATTGAGCTGCCAACCGGTCAGGCGGCTGGCCAGGCGCACGTTCTGGCCGCCCTTGCCGATCGCCTGGGCCAGGCGCTCTTCAGCGACGGCCAGGTCCATGGAGTGCTTGTCTTCATCGACGATGATGGACTGCACTTCCGCCGGCGCCATCGCATTGATGACGAAGTTGGCGGGGTTGTCGTTCCACAGCACGATATCCACGCGCTCGCCATTGAGCTCGTTGGACACCGCCTGCACGCGCGAACCGCGCATGCCGATGCAGGCGCCGATCGGATCGGTACGCGCATCGTGGGCGAGCACGGCGATCTTGGCGCGGTCGCCCGGATCGCGGGCACAGGCCTTGATCTCGACCAGGCCCTGGCCCACTTCCGGCACTTCGAGCTTGAACAGCTCGATCATGAATTCCGGGGCGGCGCGGCTGATGAACAGCTGCGGGCCACGCGGTTCCGAACGGACTTCGGCCAGGTAACCGCGCACGCGGTCGCCAGCGCGCAGCACGTCGCGCGGAATGCCCTTGTCCTTCGGGATGAAGGCCTCGGCGTTGCCGCCCAGGTCCACGTAGATGTTGCCGCGCTCGGCACGCTTGACCACGCCGGTGACCAGCTCGCCCACGCGGTCCTTCCACGCATCGACCACCTGCTGGCGTTCGGCTTCGCGCACGCGCTGGACGATCACCTGCTTGGCCGCCTGCGCCGCGATGCGGCCGAAGTCCGGGTTTTCGATCTGCTCTTCGATGTAATCGCCCACTTCCACGCCTTCGGCTTCGTCGATGGCATCCATCAGACGAACCTGGCGGTCGGGCGATTCCATCACCACGTCATCGGCCACCACTTCCCAGCGGCGGAAGGTTTCGTAGGTGCCGTCCTTGTGGTCGATCGACACGCGCGCCAGCACTTCCTCATCGGGATAGCGCTTCTTCGCGGCCGACGCCAGTGCTGCTTCGATCGCATCGAAGATCACTTCACGCGGAACGCCTTTTTCATTGGCGACCGCGTCCACTACCAGCAAAAGTTCCTTGCTCATTGTTGGCTCACTCCGCGCGCGGCTTCTTGGCCGCCGGCTCGTTGGATGGTTTCTTGTTCGCCTTGCCACCCTGCTTGGGTGCCGGGCCAGTCGGTTTGGTCGGAGCCAGGCCGAGGGCGGCCCAGTCCGGCATGATGCGTGCCTTCTCGATATTCTCGACGTCGGCGGTAAACGGGGAATTGTCGACCTTGAAGGTGACGGTCTTCTGCTCGGCATCGACGCCGAGGATTTCGCCCTGCAGGCGACGACGGCCGTCCTGCGGCAGCTTCAGGGTGACCTTGGCCGACTCGCCCACCGCACGTTCGAAATGGTCGAAGGTGAACAGCGGACGATCCACGCCGGGCGAGGACACTTCCAGCGTGTAGTTGGCGGTGATCGGGTCTTCCACGTCCAGCTGGGCCGACACTTCGCGGCTCACGCGTTCGCAGTCGTCGATGTTGACGACACGCTCGGGCTGTTCTGCCAGCGGCACGTCGATATAGAGGCGCAGCGTTGCGCCGCCCGGGGCGGTCAGGTACTCCACACCCAGCAGCTCGAGACCCAGCGACTGAACGGTGGGGGCGAGCAGATTCGCGATTTCGGTTGCCTTGTCGCTCACAGTCTGCCTTGGTTCGTTGAAAGAGGTGCTGCCCCGGCGCACGGCCTGGGGCCCGGAAACAACAAAGGGCCCGCTGGGCCCCTTGTCCGGTACGACTCCGGTCATGCTGGATTCCGGTTGCAGATCACGCGCGGTGCGTGAAGCTGCGAGCCCAGCCTTCCGGGGGGTCACGACTACCTGAGGGGAAGTCGCACGGCCCGGAAGCCGGTCGCGGGACGGTCCGCATTCCAGGGAATGGGTCCAGTCAGGTAGTCCGCTAAGCCGTGGATGATAGCGGTTGCACCGCGCTGGTGCAACGGGCGCGGGCGCCAGATGGCCGGATCCGTCCCTGCATTCAGCTTCGTTGACGCCGTTGCCCGCCCCAACGAAAAAAGCGACCCCGTTGCCAGGATCGCCTTTTCGTCTACTGCATCTGCACTGCAGATTTTCTGTGGTAGCGGGGGCAGGATTTGAACCTGCGACCTTCGGGTTATGAGCCCGACGAGCTGCCAGACTGCTCCACCCCGCAGCAGAAGCGGAATTGTAAAGCAGCTTTCTGGTTATCGCAACCCTCGAGGCAGTCGAGGATCATCCGGGGGAGCCGCTCTTCGTGTGTGCGCGTTGTGCCGCGGCTGCCATACCTGTCGATGAAGGTCCGTATTACGGATCGCGGTAATCGATCTCTGCGGCTCCGGCTGCGGACGGAAAACCACCCTGTGGTATTTGCCCGTTGGCTTGCCGGTGAAACTACTGACGAAGACGGGCCCGCGATACGCCGTCACCTTCTGCCCCGTCGCATCGGCCAGCACTTGGCCCTGGGAAACGGGTCCGTCGGCCGACCTGCAGGACACCAGGTGGATCGGCCTGTTCCCCATGCCCTTTTTATTCACCAGCGCCGCGAGCCGGGTGCCGTCCAGGTTTTCCGCCCCCACCCGTGATGAATTTTCCCAACCATGCACATCCACGACGTTCTGGTTGCGCCCCGCCCGGAAGCGCACCTCCCCCAGTTTCAGAGGCGGCGATTGTCGCGCGAAGATGCGGCGCATCCCCGCCACCATCCCTGCGCCGACCAAGAGCCCGCCGGCAATGACGCCGAACAGCGCCGCGCTTTCTTTGTCGCCTTCCACTCCCTTGTAGATTGCCAGTCCGCCCATGGTCGCCGCGCCGAGTCCCATCAAGGTGGCCAGTGGCAACAGGTATTGCCCGCTCGGATCGACACGATTGACCGGGTCGCCTTCGCAATAGGCGTAACAGTTCATTCCCCCCCTGCCGAACGGACTGACATGGTCGGGGCTGTGAAAGCGCATCAGCATCGGGTTGTAGATGCGATAGCCATTGCCCAGGAATTGCCAGCCAACACCCGGCTCATGCAGCTGGCCGTTGTAGCCAAGCCAGCTACAGGGATAGCAGCGGCTGGCGCGTGGCGCAGAGGTGGAAACCGACGACATGACGCCCCCTTCAAGGCGCAGTTCGCGCCAGGCCTGTGTCCCCCGACGCGCAGATGATTGGCCCGGCACAATTAAAGAGCGGTGATGAAGGCTCGCCACGACGATTGCACCCTTAGCGCGACCGCACCGCCTGCGCCGCACGGGCAAGCACACGCATGCCCCGACCGACTGGATGCAGCGCGGTGTTGAGCACCGAGGTGACGGTCCTGGCGACGCCGGTCTGCGGACGGAACACGGTGGATATGTGGTCGTCGGGACCCGCATTGGAGTTCCGTGCCTGCATTCCATGGGTGCGCCCCCTGTATCCCCTGACCGGAACGTTGAGTTTGTTGGCCAACCGCTGCGCCTGAGACGCATAGCGTCCGCCGACGGCGGAGTAGCAGGACAGCATGTTGATCGGTTTGAAGCGATAGCCTGGGCCCACCGCCGTGCTCACCTGCCGGCCCAGCGCGTGCCCGCTCACCGCACCCGTGGAGCCGGTGGCGAAGGGAAGCCCATGGGCGACCAGCTCATCGCCGCGCGCTCCCGAAGCAAAGCGCAACTCGCCGATGCGCACGGTCCGGCCGGGCTGCACAGCCGGCACCGGTGGCGTGGCTGGGGGCACGCCGACTGCGGTCACGCGCGAGGACGCCCGCAGCATGTGCATTCCTCCTGCCGCCGCCACGCCCACGCCCAGCGCAACGGCGGCCAGGATACCGGCCGTGGTGCCCTCCCCCTTCGTCCCGGCCGCGGCCGAGCCCACCAGGGCCCCAGCGCCCGCCAACACGGCTGCGCCCACCACGAGCTGTGCGAAATGACCGCTGGGGTCGGCCAGGTTGATGGGATCGCCGCCGAACGCGGCATAGGCATTGAGGCCCCCTTCTGCAAACGGACTCAGGCTGTCCGGGCGATGGAACCGCCTCAAAACGGGACTGTACACGCGATACCCGTTCCCCAGGATCTGCCAGTGCGTACCGGCGCCATGCAGCTCACCGTGAAAGCCAAGCGACATGGCCGCATCCCTCACCGCAAGCCCGACATGCGCTGCATCACGCCCGCCCGGGTTCTCCGGTTCAGCGCGGTATTGCGGATGGCCGTGTTGACCCGTGCAAGTCCGGTCTGGGGACGGAACACCCTGGCGTGGTACACGCCCATGGGCCTGTGGGTGAACGCATTGCCTGCGACCGGGCCCACGAAGCCGATGACCGGCTGCCCCAGGCCATCGGCCACCACCTGCGCCTGCGACGCCGGCCCGGTCCCCGAGTTGCACGACAGATAGATCAGCGGCTTGTCGCCCAGCCCCTTCGACCTGAGAAACGCGGTCATCTCGGTACCGTCCATGGGCGTGTTGCCGACCAGGGACCCGTTGGAACTTCCATGGACGTCGAGCCAGTCCTTGTTCTTTCCGCGGTGGATGCGCACCTCTCCCAGGCGCGAGCTCGATTGCCTGCGGACCATGGCGCGAGCGCCGAGCGCCGCCAGCGCCGCGACAGCAAAGGCGCCTCCCAGCACGGCCAGGAACTTTGCACTTTTGCTGTCGCCGGTGATGGCAACTGCACCGGACGCGCCGAACAACGCCACCGCGCCACCTCCGAGTAACGTCGCGATCGGCATCAGGAAGTGGCCGGTGGGATCGGCATGGTTGATCGGATCGCCAGCGCAATAGCTATAGGCGTTGATCCCACCACGGTCGAAGGGGCTGCTGTCGTCGGGGCTGTGGAAGCGCCCCAGCCGCGGGTTGTAGATCCGGTAGCCATTGCCCAGAAACTGCCAGCACCTGCCCGGCTCGTGCAACACGCCGTTGTAGCCGAGTCGCACGCGCACTGCCGGCAGGGCATGACTGGCCTGCCGGCGGCTGAGGCCTGCAAGGCGAATGGCACACGGCACCGTCATACAGGGTAAATCGGCTTCGCCTGTTCCCACCGTGCCGACCCTTGGCGGATGTTCGCCTCACGCGCCCGCAGCGGCACCCGTTGCCGATCACGTGTGCGCATGGCAGATGGCGACGGCGGTGGCGGTGGCGGCGGCAGGTCCGACGAAACGAAGGCACGACGTCGAGGCTGCGCGCGCTGGATCGCGACGTTCGCCGGGGGGCTCGACGGCGCCACCCGGCTGGACAACCCTGGCGAGCCCAACCGCGCCGGCGCCGAGAGCCGTCTGTCCACGGCCGGTGCCGTCGGGGTCGGCGGTGTGATGGGGGGCGCCGACGCCGTGAGTGGTGTGGGCACGGGTGTGGTCGCCGGCGCGCCGACCGGGGTCGCCGCAGCAGGCTTGCGCTTGACCCAGGCGTGATGACCCAGCTTGAGGCTCATTCCGGCGAACATGACCGCTGCGGTAATCGACAGTGCCCGCTGGGTATCGTTCTTTGACGCCGCTGCAAGGCCGACAGCGGAAAGCGCCCCCGCTGTTGCGGCGACGACCAGGGCGACCAGCGGTGTCCTCAACCTGAAGCCAAGAAGATTGGCGGCGAACACGTTGAGCGACCAATGGCCACTGGGGTCCACCTGGTTGATCGGATCGAGCTGGCAATAGCCGTAGGCGTTGAGGCCACCCTTTCCGAATGGGCTCATGTCGTCGGGACTGTGGAAGCGCATCAGCACCGGGTTGTAGACGCGGTACCCGTTACCGAGGATCTGCCAGGACCCTGCGGCCTCATGCAATACCCCGTTATAGCCCAGCGCGGACGTAGATAAGGACACGATTCCCCCCGGCCGACTGGCCGACTTATACGTGTGTCCCCCGACAAGCCCACGAAATACGCCCACCGCAATTAAAAGGGCGTGTAGAGCGGGGCCCTGCCCCGCCGCCCCTGCCCTGCACCACCCAACAAAAAAGCGACCCCGTTGCCGGGATCGCTTTTTCGTCCACTGCCGCCGGCATGCACCGGGGCTATTTGGTAGCGGGGGCAGGATTTGAACCTGCGACCTTCGGGTTATGAGCCCGACGAGCTGCCAGACTGCTCCACCCCGCAGCAGAAGTGGTTGAGTTGATCCGTACCGCAACGATGTTCTGGCGAAACCGCTGCATCAACAACTCAGGAAACGAATATTACACTAATTGCGCAGCTTTGTATCGTTTTTCAGGCGAGATGCGCAAAAGCCTGCTGGCACCACACCATGATCGGGTTCCAGGCCAGGCCGAGCGCCAGCAGCGCCAGGGCATTCACGCCCAGCACCACGCCCAGCACGCGGTCGTTGTTGGCCGGCAGCGGCTCGCCCACCGGCTCATCGAAGTACATGACCTTGATGACGCGCAGGTAGTAGAAGCAACCGATCACCGCACAGATCACGCCCAGGATGGCCAGCCACAGCATGCCGCCGTTGATGGCCGCGCCCAGCACCGCCAGCTTGGTCCAGAAGCCCAGGAACGGCGGGATGCCGGCCATGGACGCCATGATGCACAGGACCAGGCCCGCCATCCACGGGTTGCGGGCGTTGAGGCCCTTCAGGTCGTCGATCTTCTCGGCTTCGAAGCCGTTGCGCGACAGCGCGATGATCGCGCCGAAACCGGCGGTGGACATGATCGCGTAGCTCAGGGCGTAGAACAGCGCCGCCGCATAGCCACGCTCGCCGCCACCGGCAATGCCGAGCAGCAGGAAGCCGATGTGCGACACGGTCGAGTACGCCAGCATGCGCTTGAGGTTGCTCTGCGCGATCGCCATCAGGTTGCCGATTACCAGCGACAGCGCGGCCAGGCCACCAATGAGGTACTTCCATTCGTCCGACAGCGGGCCCACGCCCACTTCCAGCAGGCGGTAGGCCATGCCGAACGCGGCCAGCTTCGGGGCCGAGCTGATGAACAGCGCAACCGGTGCCGGGGCACCCTGGTACACGTCGGGCAGCCACATGTGGAACGGTGCCGCACCGAGCTTGAAGGCCACGCCGGCGATCATGAACACCGCGCCGGTCAGCAGCAGCATCTTCTCGTCGGAGTTCGGGATGGCCGCGTTGATGGCATCCAGGTGCAGCGAACCGGTGGCGCCGTAGACCAGCGACATGCCGTACAGCAGCAGGCCCGAGGCCAGCGAACCCAGCACGATGTACTTCATCGCCGCTTCGGTGGCCAGGCCGTTGTCACGGTTGCTGGCGACCAGCGCATAGGAGCACAGCGCCAGCAGTTCCAGGCCCAGGTACACCATCAGCAGGCTGCCGGCCGAGACCAGAATCATCATGCCGGAGGTGGCGAACAGGATCAGTACCGGGATTTCGCCCTGGAACAGATCACGTTCGCGCAGGTAGCTCCAGCCATAGACCAGGGTCAGGCCGCTGCAGAGCACGATCACGGCCTTCATGACATCGGCCGCGGTATCGCGGACGAACATGCCGTGGAAGACCTCGCCCTGCCCGCCCACGCCGGTGGCGAGCATGAACAGCACGACCGCCAGTGCAGCGACCGAGAACAGGTGGGTCCAGATCTTGTTCTGCTTGCTGATGAACAGATCGAGGATCAACAGGGTGAACGCGCTGCCGATCAGCACCAGCTCCGGAGCGAGCGGCGGCAGGTCAGCGGCGGTCAGTGGCAACAGCGGCGAGGTGGTCATCATCAAATCCTGGAATTACAGCAACTTGCTGGATGCGATCTGCATCGCCAGCTTCGCGATCGAGGGTTCCATCAGGTCGGTCAGCGGCTTGGGATACAGACCCAGCGCCAGCGTACCCACGGCGAACACACCCAACACCAGCCATTCACGGCCGTTGATGTCCTTCAGTTCGGCCACATGCGCATTGGCCACTTCACCGAAGAACACGCGCTTGTACAGCCACAGCGTGTAGGCAGCGGTGATGACCAGCGTGGTTGCGGCGGCCAGGGCCAGCCACGGATTACGCTGGAAGCTGGCCATGATGATCATGAACTCGCCCACGAAACCGCTGGTGCCCGGCAGGCCGGCATTGGCCATGAAGAACAGCATGGCGAAGGTGGCGAACCACGGCATCACGTTGACCACGCCGCCGTAATCGGCGATGCGGCGGCTGTGCATGCGGTCGTACAGCACGCCCACGCAGGAGAACATCGCGCCGGACACGAAGCCGTGCGAGACCATCTGCACCATCGCGCCCTGCAGGCCCAGGCGGGCTGCATCGGCGTTGCCGGCATCACGCACCAGCCACAGGGCAATGAAGGTGCCCAGGGTGACAAAGCCCATGTGCGCGATCGACGAATAGGCGATCAGCTTCTTCATGTCGTCCTGGACCAGGGCGACCAGGCCGACGTAGATCACCGCGATCAGCGACAGCGCGATCACCAGCCATGCCCATTCCTGCGAGGCATCCGGCACGATCGGCAGGTTGAAGCGCAGGAAGCCGTAGCCACCGATCTTCAGGGCGATGGCGGCCAGGATCACCGAACCGGCGGTCGGCGCTTCCACGTGGGCGTCCGGCAGCCAGGTGTGGACCGGGAACATCGGCACCTTGACCGCGAAGGCGATCAGGAAGGCGAAGAAGATCCAGGTCTGCTCCTGGGCCGACAGCTGCAGCTGGTACAGGTCGGCCAGCTGGAAGCTGCCGCCCTTCAGGTACAGGTAGATCAGCGCCACCAGCATCAGCACCGAGCCGAGGAAGGTGTACAGGAAGAACTTCAGCGCGGCGTAGATGCGGCGCGGGCCGCCCCAGACACCGATGATCAGGAACATCGGGATCAGCATCGCTTCGAAGAACACGTAGAACAGCATCGCGTCGGTCGCAGCGAAGATGCCCACGGTGACGCCTTCCAGGATCAGGAAGGCGGCCACGTACTGGTTGACCCGCTTGTCGATGGCGCTCCAGGCACCGATCAGCGCCAGCACCGAGACCAGGGTGGTCAGCAGGATCAGCGCGATGGCGATGCCATCCACGCCCAGGTTGTAGCCGATGTCGTAGGCCGGGATCCAGGCGCGGGTCTCGACGAACTGCAGTGCGTCGTTGGCCACGTCGTAGCCGCCGAGCAGCGACAGGCTGATCACGAAGGTCAGCACCGCCACGCCCAGCGACGCCCAACGGGCGGTCTGCGCATCACGGATGGCAAGGATCAAGGCACCGCCGAGGATCGGCAGCCAGATGAGAACACTGAGTAGAGGCCAGTTCGACACGTCTTCTTATTCCGTACAGGTCATCAACGCAGGTAATGCATCAGGACGCCCAGGAGGGCAATCAGGCCGATGATCATCGCGAAGGCGTAGTGATAGAGGAAACCGGATTGGGTGCGACGCAGCAGGTTGGCCGCCAGATCGATCAGGCGTGCCGAACCGTTGACCACCACACCATCGACGATGTTCGTGTCGATCGCGCGCGAAACCTTGCCCAGCTTGATGCCGCCACCGGCGAAACCGCCGATCCAGAGCTTGTCGAACCCGTACTTGTTCTCCAGCACCGACACCAGCGGCGCAAAGGTCTTGCGCGACTTCGTGGCCAGTTCCGGCTTCCACAGGTAGAAAAGGGCCGCCAGCAGGAAGCCTGCCACGGTCAGGAAGAAGGCCGGAGCCATCATGCCGTGCAGGGCGAACGCCACCGGACCATGGAACTCTTCAGCCAGGGCACCAATGGTGTTGCGTGCCGGGTCGTAGAAATCGACCACGCCGGTGAAGAACGAATGCACCTGGCCCGGGATGCCGTGCTCGGCATGGTGACCGGCCCAGTCGGTGCCGTACAGCATCGGACCGATGCTGAAGAAACCGATGAAGATGGACGGGATCGCCAGCAGGATCAGCGGCAGCGTTACCACCCACGGGGTTTCGTGCGGCTCATGCGGACCGTGGCCATGGCCGTGGTCGTCATGGTGCGCGTCACCGTGGTGGGCGTCGGCATGATGGGCGTCTGCATGCGCATCAGCGGCATGGTGATCGTCATGGCCATGGCCACGATCATCATGCGCATCGCGGAAGCGTTCCTTGCCATGGAAGGTCAGGAACAGCAGGCGGAAGCTGTAGAAGCTGGTGACGATCACGCCACCCAGCACGGCCCAGTAGCCATAGGTCGCCACCCAGCTCGACGACACGTGCGCGTGGTGCTGCGCGGCCTCGATGATGGTGTCCTTGGAGTAGAAGCCGGAGAAGAACGGCGTACCGACCAGGGCCAGGGTGCCGATCCACATGGTGATGAAGGTGATCGGCATGTACTTGCGCAGGCCGCCCATCTTGCGCATGTCCTGCTCGTGGTGCATGGCGATGATCACCGAGCCCGCGCCGAGGAACAGCAGCGCCTTGAAGAAGGCGTGGGTCATCAGGTGGAACACGGCCGCCGAATAGGCCGACACGCCCAGCGCCACGGTCATGTAGCCCAGCTGGGACAGCGTGGAGTACGCGACCACGCGCTTGATGTCGTTCTGCACGATGCCGATGAGGCCGGTGAAGAACGCGGTGGTGGCACCGATGAACAGCACGAAGTTCAGCGCGGTCTGCGACAGCTCGAACAGCGGCGACATGCGGGTGACCATGAAGATGCCCGCGGTGACCATCGTCGCGGCGTGGATCAGCGCCGAGATCGGGGTCGGGCCTTCCATCGAGTCCGGCAGCCACACGTGCAGCGGAACCTGGGCCGACTTGCCCATGGCGCCGATGAACAGGCAGATGCAGATGATGGTGGCGGTCGCCCAGATGACCGGTGCCTCGGTGATCTGGAGGGAGCTGCCAAACAGGGTGATCGCACCGGACCACACCTGGACGTGCGAGTACTGGCTGTTGACCAGCATGTCCGAGGCATTGGCGAACACGGTGGCGTAGTCCAGCGAACCGAACACCCACAGCACGCCGGCAATACCCAGGATGAAGCCGAAGTCACCCACGCGGTTGACCAGGAACGCCTTCATGTTGGCGAAGATCGCGGTCGGGCGCTTGAACCAGAAGCCGATCAGCAGGTACGACACCAGGCCCACCGCTTCCCAGCCGAAGAACAGCTGCAGGAAGTTGTTGCTCATCACCAGGGTGAGCATCGAGAAGGTGAACAGCGAGATGTAGCTGAAGAAGCGCTGGTAACCCGGGTCATCCTGCATGTACCCGATGGTGTACACGTGGACCAGGAAGGACACGAAGGTGACCACGACCATCATCATCGCGGTCAGCTTGTCGATCATGAAACCGACATGCGCCGAATACTGGCCGACCTCGAAGAAGGTGTAGACGTTCTGGTTGAACGGCTGCGCGCCGCCCCACAGCAGCTGGTAGAACACGTAGCTGGACAGCACGCAGCTGACCGCGACACCCAGGATGGTGACGGTCTGCGCGCCGATGCGCCCTACCTGACGACCGAACAGGCCAGCGATGATGCTGCCGACCAGTGGTGCAAGCACCACGGCGATCAACAGACTCTTGGAGAGAGTAATTTCCATCTACGGATCAGCCCTTCAGCGAATCGACTTCGCCGACATTGATGGTGCGGCGGGTACGGAACAGGGTTACCAGGATCGCGAGGCCGATCGCGGCCTCGGCCGCGGCCACGGTGAGGATGAAGAACACGAACAGCTGCCCGGCCGTGTCACCCATTTCGCGCGAGAACCCGACGAAGTTGATGTTCACCGACAGCAGCATCAGTTCGATGGACATCAACAGCACGATGATGTTCTTGCGGTTGAGGAAGATGCCGGCGAGGCTGATGCAGAACAGCAGCGCGCCGAGTGCCAGGATATGACCGAGGGTGATCACGGGGCAGCCTCCTCGTTGCTGGACGGCTTGGTGTTGGTGTGGACCACCGGGGTTTCCGACGCCATCTTGACCACGCGCAGGCGGTCGCGGCCCTTGACCATGGTCTGCTCGGTCGGGTTCTGGGTCTTCAGGCCCGTGCGGCGACGCAGGGTCAGCATCACGGCGGCGACCACGGCCACGGTCAGGATGACGGCGGCGAACTCGAACGGCAGCAGGTATTCGGTGAACAGGCTGCGCGCCAGCCAGGTGATGTTGGAGCTGTCGGCAGCCAGCGCGGCGGCGTTGTCGGCCGGCAGCGGGTTGACCGCCCTGCCCTTCACGCCGATCAGGATCAGCATCTGCACCAGCATGGTGACCGCGACCACCAGGCCGAGCGGCAGGTAGCGGACCCAGCCTTCGCGCAGGTTGGAGGCGTCGATGTCGAGCATCATCACCACGAACAGGAACAGCACCATCACCGCGCCGACGTAGACCAGCACCAGCGCCACGCCGAGGAATTCAGCCCCGACCAGGATCCAGATGCAGGCCACGGAGAAGAAGGTCAGGATCAGGCACAGCACGGCGTAGACCGGATTGCGCACGCTGATCACCGCCGCAGCGGAAATGCCCGCCACGATGGAGAAGACCCAGAAGAAGATATTTACCCAATCCATCATTCAACCTCAGCGGAAAGCGGCATCGGCGGCACGACGCTCGGCGATTTCGGCTTCAAGCCGATCACCGATGGCCAGCAGCTGCGGCTTGGTAACGATGTTTTCGCCACGGTTCTCGAAGTGGTACTCGAGAATATGGGTCTCGACGATCGAGTCCACCGGGCAGCTTTCTTCACAGAAGCCGCAGAAGATGCACTTGAACAGATCGATGTCGTAGCGGGTGGTACGACGGGTGCCGTCTTCGCGCTTGGCCGAATCGATGGTGATGGCCAGCGCCGGGCACACCGCTTCGCACAGCTTGCAGGCGATGCAGCGCTCTTCCCCGTTGGGGTAGCGGCGCAGCGCATGCAGGCCACGGAAACGCGGCGACTGCGGGAACTTCTCCATCGGGTACATCAGCGTGTACTTGGGCTTGAACGTGTACTTCAGGGTCAGCCACAGACCGCCGAGCAGCTCGAGCAGGAGCAGGCTTTTGAAGTAATGGGTAATTCGATTCATCACTTAGACGCCCTTCTGGATCACGCCGTAGAACACCATCACAGCCGTTACCGCAATCCACGCGATGGTGAGCGGGATGAAGACCTTCCAGCCCAGGCGCATGATCTGGTCATAACGGAAACGCGGGAAGCTGGCACGGAACCAGATGTAGGCGCTGGCGAAGAAGAACACCTTCAACAGCAGCCACGGGGCACCGCCCTTCCAGATCCAGTCGATCCACGGCGAGATGTCCGCCGTGATCCAGCCCTGGAACGGGCTCAGCCAACCGCCGAGGAAGAAGATCGAGATCAGGAAGCTGATCAGGATCATGTTGGCGTATTCGGCCAGGAAGAACAGCGCGAACGCACCACCGGAGTACTCGACCATGTGGCCGGCGACGATTTCCGATTCACCTTCCACCACGTCGAACGGCGCGCGGTTGGTTTCGGCAACGCCGGAAACCCAGTACACGATGAACAGCGGGAACAGCGGAATCAGGAACCAGTCGAAGAAGCCGGAGTTGCCGGCCTGCGCCATCACGATGTTGCTCAGGTTCAGGCTGCCGGCCGCGATCATCACGCCGACCAGGGCAAAGCCCATGGCGATTTCGTAACTGATCATCTGCGCCGAGGCGCGCATGGCACCCAGGAAGGCGTACTTGGAGTTGGACGCCCAACCGGCCAGGATGATGCCGTACACGCCCAGCGAGGTCATCGCCAGCAGGTACAGCAGGCCGGCGTTGGCGTTGGACAGCACCACCTGTGCATCGAAGGGCACCACCGACCAGGCCGCGAAGGCCGGTGCCAGGGTGATCAGCGGCGCCAGCACGAACATCGCCTTGTGCGAGCTCGCCGGCTGGATGATCTCCTTGAACAGCAGCTTGAAGACGTCGGCGAAGGCCTGGAAGATGCCCATGCCCACGTACATCGGGCCGTGGCGGACGTGCATCCAGCCGATCAGCTTGCGTTCCCAGACCACGAAGAATGCCACCGCGATGATCACCGGCATGGCGATCACCAGGATCTTCAGCACGATCCAGAGCAGCGCGCCAATCTCACCCAGGCCCAGGAGCCATTGGTGGAGCGGGTCGACCGCGTTCAACAGCAATTCGTTCATGCAGCCACCACCGTTACGCGTGCGGCACCCAGCGGTGCGGTTGCACCGTGGCCCGATTCAATCCAGACCGAGCCCGCGGCGACGCGGGCGTCGACCACCACCGGCAGCGTGGCGCGACCGGCATCGGTGCCGACCTTGGCCATCTGCCCTTCGACCAGCTGCAGGCGCGCGGCGTCATCGGCATTGAGCACGATGCGCGGCGCGGCGTTGAGCGGGTGCGACTGCAGCGCCTGGGCGCGGCGGACCACTGCATCGGTGCGGTAGATCGCAGCGGTGGACGCCACTTCCAGGCCGTCGCCGGTCACCGGCGTTGCCGCCGAGGTGGACACGGAGACGCTGGCCGGAGCCAGGCTGGCACGCAGGCCGGCCAGGTCGGTGAACTCGAAACCGGCCAGGGCCAGTTCGCCGCCCAGTGCGCGCAGCACGCGCCAGCCTTCACGGGCCTCGCCCGGCAGCTTGCCGCCGGCACGGGCCGACTGCTCGCGACCATCGAGGTTGGTCAGGGTGGCGTCGATTTCCGGCAGCGCGCCAATCGGCAGGATCACATCGGCGACATCGCGGGTCGAGGCGCAGGCGAACTGGCTGAACGCCACCACCTGGGCACCGGCCAGCGCCTTGCGGGCGGCGGCGGTATCGGCGAAGTCCAGGCCCGGCTCGATGCCGTACAGGGCATAGGCCTTGCGCGGCTGGGCCAGCATGGCGTTGACGTCCTTGCCGGCCGGCAGCACGCCGGCGCGGGACAGGCCCACGGCATTGGCGCCCTGCGGGATGCGGCACAGCTTGGCACCGGTGGCGGCGGCGAAATCACGCGCGGCAGCGCGGATCGCGGCAGCCTGCGGGTGGTTTTCGGCGATGCCACCGACGATCAGCACGGCGGTGCCGGTCACGGCCTGGCGCAGGTCGGCGTTGCCCAGGGCCTCGACGAACTTCGACGGGGCCACGATCTGCTTGCCGGCCAGCTTGAAGGCGAAATCGAAATCGACCGGGTTGATCACGTGGATCTTCGCGTTGCGCGTGGTCTGCGCCTTGCGCAGGCGGGCGTGCAGCAGCGGCAGCTCGTGGCGGATGTTGCTGCCGAGCACGACGATGCTGTCGGCGCCTTCGATCTCGGCCAGCGACAGGCCGAAGATCTCGGCAGTGGCGGCGTCGGAGAAGTCGCGGTTGTTGATGCGGTGGTCGATGTTGCCGGTACCCAGGCCGCTGGCGAGACGGGCCAGCAGGGCGCCCTCCTCGTTCGAGGCCGACGGGTGCACCAGCACGCCGAGGTCGTCGCCCTTGTTGGCCGACAGGATCTCGCGGGCAGCGGCCAGGCCTTCAGCCCAGCTCACTTCCTGCCATTCGCCGTTGACCTTGCGCAGCGGCTTGACGGCGCGGTCGGCGCTGTACAGGCCCTGGTGCGAATAACGGTCGCGGTCGGACAGCCAGCATTCGTTGACCAGTTCGTTGTCGCGCGGCACCGAACGCAGCACTTCGCCGCGGCGCACGTGCAGGAACAGGTTCGAGCCCATCGCGTCGTGGTAACCCAGCGATTCGCGCGCGGTCAGTTCCCACGGACGGGCGCGGAACTGGAACACCTTGTTGGTCAGCGCGCCGACCGGGCACACGTCGACGACGTTGCCGGACAGCTCGGTGGTCAGCGGCTTGCCGTCGTAGGTGCCGATCTGCAGGTTCTCACCGCGGTACATGCCACCCAGTTCATAGGTACCGGCAACATCGGCGGTGAAGCGGACGCAGCGGGTGCACTGGATGCAGCGGGTCATTTCGGTGGCGACCAGCGGACCGATGTCCTCGTCGGGCACCACGCGCTTGCGCTCGTTGAAGCGGCTCACCGAACGGCCGTAGCCGAGCGAGACGTCCTGCAGCTCGCACTCGCCGCCCTGGTCGCAGATCGGGCAGTCCAGCGGGTGGTTGATGAGCAGGAACTCCATCACCGAACGCTGGAACTTCAGGGCCTTTTCGCTACGGGTGGCGACCTTCATGCCATCCATCACCGGGGTGGCGCAGGCCGGCGCAGGCTTGGGCGACTTTTCAACGTCGACCAGGCACATGCGGCAGTTGGCCGCGATCGGCAGCTTCTCGTGGTAGCAGAAGCGCGGGATCGAAATGCCCGCTTTGTCGGCGGCCTGGATGATCATCGAGCCCTTGGGCACGACCAGGGACTGGCCGTCGATCTCGACGGTCACATGCCCTTCCGGCACGATCGCCGGGGTGCCACCAGGATTGTTGGGTTGCGCGCTCATGCGGCGGCTGCCTCCACCTTCTTGCCGTCAACCATCGAATGACCGTTGACGATGTAGTACTCGAATTCGTCCCAGAACTGGCGCAGGAAGCCTTGGATGGGCCATGCCGCCGCTTCACCGAACGCGCAGATGGTGTGGCCTTCGATCTGGCCGGCCACTGCCTTCAACTGGTGCAGGTCTTCCATGGTGGCCTTGCCGGCGACGATGCGCTCGAGCACGCGGTGCATCCAGCCGGTGCCTTCACGGCACGGGGTGCACTGGCCACAGGATTCCTTGTGGAAGAACTGGCTGATGCGGCAGGCGAACTTGACGCAGCACACGCTGTCGTCGAGCACCACGATGGCACCCGACCCCAGGCCGGTGCCCAGGGCACGCAGGGTGTCGTAGTCCATCTGCAGGCCCTTGAGCTCTTCGGCCTTCAGCACCGGCATCGAGACGCCGCCCGGCACCGCGCCCTTGAGGGTGCGGCCCGGCTTGAGGCCGCCGGCCATTTCCAGCAGCTCGTCGAAGGTGGTGCCCAGCGGCACTTCGAAGTTGCCGCCCTGCTGCACGCAACCGGAGACCGAGAAGATCTTCGGGCCGCCGTTCTTGGTCAGGCTCAGGCCCTGGAACCACTCCGGGCCGTTGCGGATGATCGCCGGCACCGAGGCATAGGTCTCGGTGTTGTTGATCGTCGACGGCTTGCCGTACAGGCCAAAGTTGGCCGGGAACGGCGGCTTGTAGCGCGGCTGGCCCTTCTTGCCTTCCAGCGACTCCATCAGCGCGGTTTCTTCGCCGCAGATGTAGGCACCGGCGCCGAGCGCGCCATAGATGTCGATGTCCACGCCGCTGCCGAGGATGTCCTTGCCCAGCCAGCCGTTCGCATACGCGTCGGCCAGGGCCTGTTCGAAGTTCTCGAACGGCTCGTGGTGGAATTCACCACGCAGGTAGTTGTAGCCCACGGTGCTGCCGGTGGCGTAGCAGGCGATTGCCATGCCTTCCACCACCGAATGCGGGTTGTAACGCAGGATGTCGCGGTCCTTGCAGGTACCCGGCTCGGATTCGTCCGAGTTGCACAGGATGTACTTCTGCATGGTGCCCTTGGGCATGAAGGACCACTTCAGGCCGGTCGGGAAGCCGGCGCCACCGCGGCCGCGCAGGTTCGACTGCTTGACCATCTCGATGACCTGCTCCGGCGAGATCTTCTCTTCGAGGATCTTGCGCAGGGCGGCATAGCCACCGGTCTTGAGGTAGTTCTCGTACGACCACGGGGTGTCGTAGTGCAAGGTGGTGTAGACCACCTGGTGCGGCAGCGGTGCGGGACCGACCGGGCCCTGGGGTGCGTGATGATGTGCCATGTCTTACTCCAACCCGTCCAGCAGCTCGTCGACTTTCTCGACGGTCAGGCGCTCGTGGTAATGGCCGTTGATGACCATCATCGGCGCACCGGCGCAACCGGCCAGGCATTCTTCTTCACGCTTGAGGTAGATGCGGCCATCGGCGGTGGACTGGCCGGTCTTACAGCCGAGCTTCTTCTCGGCATGCGCGACCAGGTCTTCGGCGCCGTTCAACCAGCAGCTGATGTTGGTGCAGAAGGCGACGTTGTGGCGGCCGACCTTTTCCAGCTCGAACATCGAGTAGAAACTGGCCACTTCGTAGGCCCACACCGGCGGCAGGTCCAGGTACTTGGCCACGCCGGCGATCAGCTCGTCGGTCAACCAACCGGCGTTCTGTTCCTGGGCGGCGTGCAGGCCCTGCAGCACCGCCGAACGCTTGCGGTCCGGCGGGAACTTGGACAGCCAGTGATCGATGTGCGCGCGCGTCTTGTCGCTCAACACCACCATCGGGTCGACGTCACGCGCCGCCTCGAAATTACCCGTCGCCTTCATCGGCCGACCTCAGCGAATACCAAATCGTTAAAAACCAGAACCTGCAGCGCCGGCAGCAGCCGGCGGGTGTCAGGCATCGTGCATGCGGTGGCCATTACCGGTCCACCTCGCCGAACACCAGGTCGTAGGTGCCGATCATGGCCACCACGTCGGCGAGCATGTGCCCGCGCACGACCGAGTCGATCGAGGACAGATGGGCGAAGCCCGGCGCGCGCAGGTGCACGCGGAACGGCTTGTTGGCGCCATCGGACATCAGGTAGCAGCCGAACTCGCCCTTGGGCGCTTCAACCGCGGCGTAGGTTTCGCCGGCCGGGACGCAGTAGCCTTCACTGAACAGCTTGAAGTGATGGATCAGCGCTTCCATGTCGTCCTTCATGTCCTCGCGGCTGGGCGGGGCGACCTTGAAGTTCTTGACCATGACCGGGCCGGGGTTGGCACGCAGCCACTGCACGCACTGCTTGATGATGCGGTTGGATTCGCGCATCTCGGCCACGCGGACCAGGTAACGGTCGTAGCAGTCGCCTTCCTTGCCCAGCGGGATGTCGAAATCCACGGCATCGTACTTGGCGTACGGCTGCTTCTTGCGCAGGTCCCAGGCCACGCCCGAGCCACGCAGCATCACGCCGGTCATGCCCCAGGCATGCGCCAGTTCCGGGCTGACCACGCCGATGCCGACCGTACGCTGCTTCCAGATACGGTTGTCGGTGAGCAGGGTTTCGTATTCGTCGACGCGGTCGGGGAACTCGACCGTGAAGTTTTCCAGGAAGTCCAGCAGCGAACCTTCGCGCGAGGCGTTGAGGTTCTTCAGGGCCTTGCCCTTGTGCCAGCGCGATTCCTTGTACTTGGGCATCTGGTCCGGCAGGTCGCGGTAGACGCCGCCCGGACGGTAGTACGCCGCGTGCATGCGCGCGCCGCTGACCGCTTCGTAGCAGTCCATCAGCTCTTCGCGTTCGCGGAAGGCGTACAGCATCACCGCCATCGCGCCCAGGTCGAGCGCGTTGGAACCCAGCCACATCAGGTGGTTCAGGATGCGGGTGATTTCATCGAACATGGTGCGGATGTACTGGGCACGCTCGGGCGCTTCGATCCCCATCAGGGTTTCGATGGCGCGCACGTAGGCGTGCTCGTTGCACATCATGGACACGTAATCCAGGCGGTCCATGTAACCGATGGACTGGTTGAACGGCTTGGATTCGGCCAGCTTTTCCGTACCACGGTGCAGCAGGCCGACGTGCGGGTCGGCGCGCATGATGGTTTCGCCGTCCATTTCCAGGATCAGGCGCAGCACACCGTGCGCGGCCGGATGCTGGGGACCGAAGTTCATGGTGTAGTTGCGGATTTCCTGGCGCAGTTCGGCCGGGTTGCTCGCAAACGCCTGGTGGGCTTGGTGGATCTGGCTCACTTGCTTGCCTCCGTCTGCGCGCTTTCGCCGGCAGCGGTCTGGAAACGGGCGTCGTCACGGATCACGCGCGGCACGCCGACACGCGGCTCGACCGAGGTGACCGGCTCATAGACAACGCGCTTCTTTTCTTCGTCGTAGCGGACTTCGACGTTGCCGATCAGCGGGAAGTCCTTGCGGAACGGATGCCCCACGAAGCCGTAGTCGGTCAGGATGCGGCGCAGGTCGGGGTGGCCTTCGAAGATCACGCCGAACAGGTCGAACGCTTCGCGCTCGAACCAGTTCAGGCCCGGCCACACGCTGGTCAGCGAGGCAACCACCGGCAGTTCCTCGTTCGGCGCAAAGCAGCGGATGCGCATGGTGAGGTTGTGCTGGTAGGAACGCAGCTGGGCGACCACGGCGTAGCGCTGCAGCGGCACCGGCTGCGGCTGGGCGCCATCGCTGGTTTCGCGGGTGGGGAACTCGCCCCAGGCGAAACGGCCGACGGACTTGCCCTCGACGCCACGGCTGAAGCCCTGCGAGGAGACATCGGAGGTGTCCCACTCGTCGCTGCCGTAGCCGAGGTAGTCCAGGCCGCACAGGTCAACGGCCTGCTCGAAACCGAATTCGTCGCGCAGCGCCAGAGCGGTGGCATGCCAGTCAGCGGCGGGCACTTCCAGCGTCACTTCGCCGCGGGGTTCGACCACGAAGACCTGCGCACCAGCGAAACGTGCGGAAAGTCGGTCGATGAAGGATGCTTGCTCTGCCATGGGGGCTTGGCGTGCTCTTGTCAGGAGGAATGTCAGCGGGCGATGGTCTGCGTACGCCAGATCTTCTTCTGCAGCTGCAGGATCCCGTACACCAGCGCTTCGGCGGTAGGCGGACAACCGGGGACGTACACGTCCACCGGCACCACGCGGTCGCAACCACGCACCACTGCATACGAGTAGTGGTAGTAGCCGCCACCGTTGGCGCAGCTGCCCATGGAGATGACCCACTTCGGGTCCGGCATCTGGTCGTAGACCTTGCGCAGGGCCGGGGCCATCTTGTTGACCAGGGTACCGGCCACGATCATCACGTCGGACTGGCGCGGCGACGGGCGGAACACCACGCCGTAGCGGTCAAGGTCCAGGCGCGCGGCACCGGCATGCATCATTTCAACCGCGCAGCAGGCCAGACCGAAGGTCATGGGCCACATCGAGCCGGTACGTGCCCAGTTCAACAGCGCGTCGACGCTGGTGGTCACATAGCCCTTCTCGAGCAGCGGGTTGTCGCCTTCGGGGCGCAGGATGTCATCGACCCGCCCTTCCGGGACCGGGTTGTTCATCAGGCCATCGAGAGTCTGAATTACTCCCATTCCAGCGCTCCCTTCTTCCAGACGTAAATGAAACCGAGGAAAAGCATGCCCACGAACAGGCCCATCGTGACCAGCGAACGTGCGCCCAGCTCCATGAAGACCTGGGTCCACGGCACGATGAAGATGATTTCCAAGTCAAATACGATGAACTGGATGGCGATCAGGTAGTAGCGCACATCGAACTTCATGCGCGCGTCCTCGAAAGCCTCGAAGCCGCATTCGTACGGCGAGAGCTTTTTCAGATCGGGACGCCGGGGACCGAGGAACCGGCCGACCAGCATCAGCGCAACGCCGATACCGGTGGCAACAATCAGAAACAGCAGAGACGGCAAATATTCGGCCAGCACAGCGATTCTCTCTTGCCTCTGCCGCCACGCCTGCAGGCGTCTTGGCATGGGGGAGTGGACGGAAAACGCTACTGGCGCTTTGCGCGCCAGACGTATCCGCTTACAAACAAAATGGTGCCCAAGAGGGGACTCGAACCCCTACGACCTAAGTCGCTACCACCTCAAGGTAGTGCGTCTACCAATTCCGCCACCTGGGCTTACGTATCGCGCCGGGAGTTCCAATCGAATCCCCCAACGCGCCGCATATTGTAACCGTCTTCAGGGAGTCTGGGAGCCTTCCGAAGGCTTTTCTTCACCCGATTTCGGCGTTTCCGCCTGAGCCGGCACAGTAGCCTGCGGAACCGGCTGCTGGACAGCGGCTTCCGGGGCCTTCGGCACGGCCGGCAGCTCACCTGCGGGGACCGCCGGGGCGCTGGGCGCAACCGGGGCAGACATCACGCCGAGGTCCTGCTGGACCGCGGGGCGCGCGCCATGGCTGGCGTACCAGGCCATGAACAGGCTGATGCCGAAGAACACCACGGCCAGCCACTTGGTCGACTTGGACAGGAAGTTGGACGCGCCGCGCGCGCCGAACACCGTGCCCGAAGCGCCGGCACCGAAACCCGAGCCTGCGGCCGCGCCGGAACCACGCTGCATCAGGATGAGCGCGATCATGGACACCGCGACCAGCACGTAGACCACATTGAGGATCAACATCAGCATTTCGAATCCGCCCTCGGGCATGTCAAATAGCGGCCGCCGCATGGGCGATGGCCAGGAAATCCGCGGCCACCAGCGAGGCGCCGCCCACCAGCCCACCATCGACATCGGGCTGCGCGAACAGTTCCGCTGCGTTGTCGGGCTTCACGCTGCCGCCGTACAGGATGGGCAACGAATCGGCAATTCTAGCATCGAGCTTGGCTACTTCGCCACGGATGAACGCGTGGACCTGCTGGGCCTGCTCCTTGGTGGCGGTGCGGCCGGTGCCAATGGCCCAGACCGGCTCATAGGCCACCACGGCATGCTGGAACCCGGCCGGGCCAACCAGCTCCAGCACGGGCGCCAGCTGGCTGGCGATGACGTCTTCGGTCTGGCCAGCCTCACGCTGCTCCAGGGTTTCGCCCACGCACAGCACCGGCACCAGGCCGGCATGCACGGCGGCGGCGAACTTGCGGGCCACCAGCTCGCTGCTTTCATTGTGGTACTGGCGGCGCTCGGAATGGCCGACCAGCCCATAGCGGGCACCGACGTCGGCCAGCATGGCGGCGCAGACTTCGCCGGTGTAGGCGCCCTTTTCGTTGGAGCTGACGTCCTGTGAGCCAAAAGCGACGGCACGGCCCTCGAAGGCCTCGACCAGCTCGCCGAGGTACGGCAGCGGCGGCAGGATGACGACCTCTACCCCACCCTTCGGCAGGCTGGCGACGATATCGCTGACCAGGTCGGTCGCGAATTGACGGCTGCCGTGCAGCTTCCAGTTACCGGCGACGATCTTGCGGCGCATGGCGGGGCTCCTTTGGGTATCAGCCGGCAATGATACCGGATGTAACGAATGCGCGTTTCCCGAAAACGCTTACATTTCAAATGGATATTGCAGGAGCGAGAGCCAGAGCAGATCTAGGTTACCGGCTCCTATGGGTTGCGGGGCCGGGCCGGGTGGGGTTACGGGACACGCCGTGAACCCATCCATGGGGGCTTGGCAAAAACATCCATGTTTTTGACAGTCCCTACACCCCACCCGCCCCGACCCCGCCCACGCATGGTCGGCGCGCACGCATTAGAGCGGTAAGGCGTACCGACCAACGGTCGGCACCTACCGGAATGATCGATCACCCATTGGTAGGCCACGACCGTTGGTCGTGGCGCTGTTTCCGTCCGGCATCGACCCACCTTCGGGGGCGAGGGCCGGTAGCAACCAATAGCCAGGCTGTTCGCGTATGAAACAAGCCACTAATAGAAAAGGCCACCTGATGGTGGCCTTTCCCGATCACTTCAGCTTGATCTCACGCAGTCGCTCTTCGAGGAAGCCATGCGCGGTGATCGGCTCCGGGTAGCGGCTCGGGTTTTTCGGGGTGATGCAGGTCGGCAGCACGTCGATCAGGAAGTCCGGGTTGGGGTGCAGGAAGAACGGCACCGAGTAACGCGGCTGGCGCGCCTGCTCGCCCGGGGGGTTGACCACGCGGTGGATCGTGGACGGGTACACGTGGTTGGTCAGGCGCTGCAGCATGTCGCCGATGTTGACCACGATGGTGTCCGCGTCCGAGGTGAACGGCACCCACTTGCCCTCGTGCGACTGCACTTCCAGGCCGGCCGCGCTGGCGCCCACCAGCAGCGTGATGAAGTTGATGTCGCCATGCGCGCCCGCGCGCACGTTCGGGATGTCGTCGGCGGTGATCGGCGGGTAGTGGATCGGGCGCAGGATCGAATTGCCGTTGTTGGTCTTGTCCGCGAAGAAGTCGATCGGCAGGCCGATGTGCAGCGCCAGGGCCGACAGCACGCGCGAGCCCAGCTTGTCCAGTTCCTGGTACAGCCCGTAGCCCTTCTCCTTGAAGCCCGGGACCTCGGTCGGCCACAGGTTGGGGGCCATCACGTCACGGTACTTCGAGTCGTCCGGGATCTCACGGCCGATATGCCAGAACTCCTTCAGGTCGAAGTGCTTGGAGCCCTTCGCCGTTTCCACGCCGAACGGCGTGTAGCCACGCGCACCGCCGGTGCCCGGCAGGTGGTACTGCAGCTTGGTGGCTTCCGGCAGCGCGAAGAAGGCTTTGAATATGTCGTAGGCCGCGTCGATGTCCGCCTGCGGGATGCCGTGGTTGCGGATGCCCGCGAAACCCCATTCACGGTAGGCCGCCCCCAGCTCGGCGACGAAGGCATCGCGGTCACTGTCGAAACGGGTGATGTCGAGGGTGGGGATCTGGCTCACAGCGATTCCTGGCTTGTTCGTGGTGGGTATGCGGGGCCACGCCTGTGGCCCGGCTGAACATTGTGCCAGATCGGACAATCGACGCCGCCGATAGGTTGATACAAACCGATACAATGCGCCCGCCCACCGCGTCGACGCGGCCGGGCGGCACAGGACGCCGCCGCCACGTCTTCCGATTCACCCTATCTGACCGACCCTGCATGGACGTATCGCGCCCCGCCTCCCCTTTGCCCGCACCCACGCGCTGGACGCGACTGGGTTGGCTGAGCCTGTTCACCGCCATCAACGCCTGCGTGGCCATTGCCATCGCCTTGGGCAACACGCCCCTGCAGGACAACCCCGGTGGCGCATTGGGGCTGGGCTATCTGGCCCTCGCCCTTCCGGGTCATTTCCTTGCCTTCGGCAGCCTGGTGTCGCTGCTGCCACTGGCCGTGGGGCTGTGGCCGCGCTCGCCGCGGCCGCTGGTGGTCAGCGCCGTGCTGCTGCAGGGCCTGTGGCTGTGCATGCTGCTGGTGGATGCAAAGGTCTTCGCGCTGTACCGCTTCCACCTCAATGCCATGGTGATGAACATGGTGTTCGGGGGCGCGCTGCAGGACCAGGTGGCCCTGTCCTGGCAGAGCTGGCTGCAGTCGCTGGGCGTGCTGGCGGCCGTGGCCACCGCCGAAGTCCTGCTGGCCTGGGCCTGCTGGAAACTGGTGCCCGACCGCGCCCGGCGCCGCCCGGTGCTGTTGGCCTGGGCCGCCGGACTGGCGCTGATGGCTACCGGCCAGATCGCCACGGCCTATTACGACGCCCTGGGCGAGCGTGCCGTGACCGGCCAGTGGGCCTACCTGCCGTGGGCGCAGCCGATCACCGCCAAGCGCCACATGCACCGCCTTGGCGTACGCAGCCTGCCGCAGGCCAACCTGCCCGACCCGCGCCACAGCCAGCTGCAGTACCCGCTGCAGCCGCTACGCTGCCAGAGCCACACCCAACCCAATGTGCTGGTGGTGGTACTCGAATCGCTGCGGCACGACGCGCTGGATGCCACCACCATGCCCAACACCTGGGCGCTGGCGCAGCAATCGGAGGTGTTCGACCGCCACTACAGCAGCGGCAATGCCACCCGTTATGGCCTGTTCGGCCTGCTCTACGGCCTGCCCGGCGGCTACTGGTCCAGCATGCTCAGCGAACAGCGCGGCTCGATCCTGTTCGAGGTGCTGCAGCAACAGGGCTACGACCTGCACCTGTACGGCAGTGCACCGCTGTACAGCCCCGAATTCGACCGCACCGTGTTCGCCCAGGTACGCAACCAGCTGCATACCGCGCCGTCGTCGTTGGCGGTCGCCGCGCGAGACCAGCACATCGTCGATGCGCTCGGTGCGGACATCCGCCAGTCCGGCGGCGGCCACTGGTTCGGCATGGTGTTCCTGGACAGCACCCACGCGCCGTACCACCTGCCGGAGGCCTACCCTGCGCTGGCCACGCCGATGGCCACGGAAGTGAACTTCCTTGCCTTCGACGACGAGCACGACGCCACGCCCGAGCGCAACCGCTATCGCACCGCCGTGCATTACACCGATGCCTTGATCGGCCAGCTGCTGGCGACCCTTCGCGAGAGTGGCCAGGCCGACAACACCATCGTGCTGGTCACCGGCGACCACGCCGAAGAATTCAACGACCTGGGCCTGAACTACTGGGGCCACAACGGCAACTTCTCCGACTACCAGATGCAGGTGCCGTTCGTGCTGCACTGGCCCGGGCGTGACCCGGCACGGCACGACGCCGCCAGCAGCCATGAAGACTGGGTGCCGACCCTGATGCGTCACGGGCTGGGCTGCGAGAACGCGCTGGCCGATTTCAGCACCGGCCAGGACCTGTTCGACGCCACCCGCCCGGCGCGCCCCCTGCTGGTGGAAAGCTGGTCGCAGCGCGGCATCCGTGAAGGCGACCGCACCTACGTGTTCGACAAGTTCGGCAACGCCACCACCCTGGACGCCCACTACCTGCCCCTGCACGACCAGCCGCCGGACCCGGCAGCAGTGCGGACTGCCTGGAACGCGTTGACCCACTTCCGCAAGCAATGACGTTGATTATCCAGACCCCTGGAACGTTCATGATGAACAAGCCCCTTAAAATCCTGCACACGGAAGCCGCCAAGGGATTCGGCGGCCAGGAGATCTACATCTACCGGCACATGCTGGCCATGCGCGAGCGCGGCCACGACGTGTCGCTGCTGTGCCAGCCCGGTGCACGCCTGGGCGAAGTGGCGCGCGAAGCGGGCTTCACCGTGCATGCGCTGAAGATGGGTGGGCTGCTGCGGTTGCTGCGCGGCATCTGGTCGGTGAAACGGCTGGTGCGCCGGCACACCTATGACGTGGTCAACACCACCAGCCGCCGCGACGCACTCATTGCCGCCGCCGGTGCGCGCCTGGCCGGCGCGCCGCTGGTGGTGCGCTCACGGCACCTGATGAGCCCGGTCAACTCCCTGCTCACTTACACCGGCCTGCCGCACCGGGTGCTGACCGTGAGCAGCTTCGTGAAGCAGCTGCTGGTCCACCGCGGCGTGGCCGACGGCCACATCGGCATCGTTCCGCCCATCGCCGTGCCACCGCAGTGGTCGCAGGTGCACAGCGATGATGCCTGGCAGTGCCTGCAGGAAACCCGTGCCGAGGTTCGCCGCGAACTTGGCTTCACCGATGACCAGATCGTCGTTGGCTGCGTCGCGGTGCTGCGCGAAGCCAAGGGCCACGCCGACCTGCTGCGCGCCATGGCCCCGCTGTGCCGCCAGCAGCCGAACCTGCAGCTGGTGATCGTGGGCGACGGCCAGCCTGTGCTGGATCAACTGAAGGCGCTGCGCGAAACGCTCGGCATCGCCGCGCAGGTCCACCTGCTCGGCTACCGCCACGGCGCCTGCCGGTTGATGACCGGCTTCGACATCTTTGCCCTGGCCACCCACAAGGAGGCCGCCGGCACGGTATTCCTCGAGGCCGCCTACGTCGGCGTGCCGATCGTGGCCACCCGGGTCGGCGGCGTGCCGGAGATGCTGGTGGAAGGCAGCAATGCCCTGCTCGCCCCGCTCGGCGACCAGGCCGCGCTCACCCGCGCGCTGCAGACCCTGGTCGAGCAGCCGGAGCGCCGCCGGCAGATGGGCCAGGCCGGGTGGGACTGGATGCGCAGCGCGCACCGCTTCACCCCGACCGGGCACACTGAAGCCACCGAACACTACTACCACCAGTGGTTGAAGGAACTGGGCCATGGCAAACGCTAAAACCGTGCCGGTGCTGATGCACCACCACGTGTCGCCCTCGCCGGGCATGATCACGGTGTCGCCGGAGAACTTTGAGAGCCAGATCGCCTGGCTGGCCGGCAACGGCTGGACCTCGCTCACGCTCGATCAGTACGCCGGCTTCCTGGCCGGCAAGCCCGTCCCACGGAAGTCCATCGTGATCACCTTCGATGACGGTTACCTCGACAACTGGGTGTACGCGCACCCCATCCTGCAGAAATACGGCATGCACGCCGTGGTGTTCGTGGTCACCGGCTGGATGGGCGAAGGCCCCGTACGGCCGCACGCCGGCCAGCCCGGTGCGGCACTGCCCAGCACGCCCGACCACCGCGGCTGTGAGGCGGCGATCCTGCGCGAGAACCGCCACGACGACGTGATGATGCGCTGGAGCGAAGCGCGCGCCATGATCGACGCCGGCACCTTCGAAGTGCACTGCCACACCCACACCCACACGCGCTGGATGAAGCAGGACATCAGCCGCGAACAGAAACGCGAAGGCATCACCCGCGACCTGGAAATGGCGCGCGGCGTGCTGCAGGAACAGCTCGGCGAAGTGTCCGACACGCTGTGCTGGCCCTACGGCGATTTCGACGAGGACTACCTGCCCATCGCACGCGCGCAGGGCTTCCGCTACCTGCACACCACCCACCCGTTCGGCCGCAACGTGGTCGGCGGCGATCCGGAACACATCTACCGTTTCGCCATCCGCAACCGCCCCGCCAGCTGGCTGCGCAAGCGCATCGCGTGGAGTTACCACCCATTGATCGCGCCGGTGTTCAACCGGTTCAAGGCCAGGCAGAAGAAAATGGTGCCGGGACCGTAACGCAAAAAAACCCGGCCGAAGCCGGGTTTTTCATTACGCTGCGGCTGCTGCTTTCACCGCGCCGGACAGGCTGTCCAGTGTGGCCTGCATCAGCTCGGCGGTATCTGCTTCAACCGTGACGCGCACCACCGGCTCGGTGCCGGAGGGGCGCAGGAACGCGCGGCCGCGGCCCTTGACCGCCTGCTGCGCAGCGGCAAGTGCCGACTGCACGCCTTCGGACTGCACGATCACCTTTGCAGAAACACCCGCCAGGCGCACGTTGACCGTCTTCTGCGGTACCCGGGTCAGCCCGACCAGCGATTCGCGCAGGCTCTTGCCTTCGCGACGCAGCACTTCCAGCACCTGCAGCGCACTGACGATCGCATCGCCCGTGGTAGCGCGATCCAGGCATAGCAGGTGCCCCGACGCTTCACCACCGAGCACCCCGCCACCTTCCACCAGCGCTTGGTGCACATAGCGGTCGCCCACGTTGCTGCGCTGGAACGGCAGGCCCAGGCGTTCAAGCGCCTGCTCCAGCCCGAAGTTCGTCATCAGCGTGCCCACCACCGGACCGCGCAGGCGCCCGCTGCGCTGCCACGACGGGGCCAGCACATACAGCAGGTCGTCCCCGTCGACCGGGTTGCCCTGGTCATCGGCCATCAACACGCGGTCACCGTCACCATCGAACGCGATGCCCAGGTCTGCACCCACCTCACGCACCTTGGCTGCCAGGTTGTCGATGTGCATCGAACCGACGCCATCGTTGATGTTGACCCCGTTCGGCTCGGCACCGATGGCCACCACTTCCGCACCCAGCTCCCGGAACAGCAGCGGCGCGATGTGGTACGTGGCGCCGTGCGCGCAGTCCAGCACGATCTTCAACCCGCGCAGGTCAAACCCGCGCGGCACGCTGGCCTTGCAGAACTCGATGTAGCGGCCCACTGCATCACGACCGCGCGCGGCCTTGCCCAGCCGATCCGAATCGGCCGTGGTGAACTCGGTATCCAGCGCCGCTTCCAGCGCCAGCTCCGTTGCGTCGTCGAGCTTCTCGCCATCGGCGGAGAAGAACTTGATGCCGTTGTCGTAATGCGGGTTGTGCGAGGCACTGATCACGATGCCGGCGTCTGCGCCCAGCGTACGGGTCAGGAACGCGACCGCCGGGGTCGGCATCGGCCCGAGCAGCTGCACGTCGGCCCCGGCCGCGACCAGCCCGGCTTCCAGCGCCGCTTCGAACATGTAGCCCGAAATGCGCGTGTCCTTGCCGATCACCACCACCGGCCGGTGACCGTTACGCTCGGTCAGCACGCGGCCCAGCGCATTGCCCAGGCGCAGCACGAAGTCCGCCGAGATGACGCCCTGCCCGACCCGACCGCGGATGCCGTCGGTGCCGAAATACCTGCGCGCGCCCATCAGGCAGCAGCGTCCGGGGCGGGCTGGCGGCCCAGCATGGCCAGCAGGTCGGACAGGCGGTCACGCATCTCGCGGCGGTCGCAGATCTGGTCGATGGCGCCGTGCTCGAGCAGGAACTCCGAGCGCTGGAAACCTTCCGGCAGCTTCTCGCGCACCGTCTGCTCGATCACGCGCGGGCCGGCGAAGCCGATCAGCGCCTGCGGCTCGGCGATGTTGATGTCGCCCAGCATCGCGAACGATGCCGACACGCCACCGGTGGTGGGATGGGTCAGCACCGAAATGTACGGCAGCCCTGCCGCGCGCAGGCGACCGAGCGCCGCCGAGGTCTTGGCCATCTGCATCAGCGAGAACAGGCCTTCCTGCATGCGCGCACCGCCACTGGCGGAGAAGCACACGTAGGGGGCGCCGATTTCCAGCGCCTTTTCCGCGGCCAGCGAGAAGCGCTCGCCGACCACCGAGCCCATCGAGCCGCCCATGAAGGCGAAATCGAAGGCCGAGGCCACCAGCGGCCGCCCCTTGAGCAGACCCTGCATGGCGATCAGTGCATCGTATTCGCCGGTGTTCTTCTGCGAGGCCTTGATGCGCTCGCTGTACTTTTTCTGGTCCTTGAACTTGAGCAGGTCGGTCGGCCCCAGGCGCGCGGCGATTTCAGTGGTGCTGTCAGCGTCGAACAACGACGCCAGACGCGCCCGCGCGCGGATGGCCATGTGGTGGCCACACTTGGGGCAGACTTCCAGGTTCTCTTCCAGCTCAGGACCGTAAAGCGCGCTGCCGCAGCTGCTGCACTTTTCCCACAGGCCCTCGGGGACGCTGCGCTTCTTGCTGGGGACGTTGTCGGTGCGGATGCCCGACGGCATCAACTTGCTGAGCCAACTCATGCGGGATGACACTTCCGTTCAGGGCGGCCCGAGGGCCGCAAAGGCGGACAGTCTAGCTCACCCGTTCCACGGCCGGGACCCCTGCCGGCGGGGTTATCCCGGCGTGAAAACCATGCTGGGCCGTACGTTGCGGCCTTCTCAGGCGTCCAGCGCGGCGCGCAGGGGCTGCAGGAAGCTACGCGCCACCTGGGCAGCGCCGGCGGCATCGACCGTCTCGGCCAGGGCCGCCACCAACGCGCTGCCGACCACCACGCCATCGGCCTCCACGGCCATGGCGGCGGCGCTCTGTGCGTCCTTGATGCCGAACCCTGCCACCACCGGCACGGTCGAGCGGCTGCGCAGGTCACGCAGGCGGGTACCGGCAGCGCTGCTGTCGAGCCGTTCCGACGCACCGGTGACACCGGCAAAGCTTACGTAATAGAGGTAACCCCTGGCCATCGACGAAAGCAGATCCAACCGCGCGTCCGCCGTGGTGGGCGACGCCAGCAGGATCAGCGCCAGGCCGGCAGCGGTGAAGATCTCCAGGGTCTCGGCCGCCTCTTCCGGCGGCAGGTCCACCAGCAGCACACCGTCCACGCCCGCCGCGATCGCCGCCTCGGCAAAGCGCGCGGTACCGTGGATCTCCACCGGGTTCAGATACCCCATCAGCACCACCGGGGTGGTGGTGTCGTCACGCCGGAACGCCTGCACCGTGTCCAGCACGTAACGCAGGCCAGCGCCGCGCGCCAGCGCGCGTTCGGAGCTGCGCTGGATGGTCGGGCCATCGGCCATCGGGTCGGAGAACGGCACCCCGAGTTCGATCACGTCCGCACCGGCAGCGGCCAGCGCGTGCATCACCGGCACGGTCGCATCCAGGCCCGGATCGCCGGCGGTGATGAACGGAATCAGCGCCTTGCGGCGACTGGCACGCAGGCGGGCGAAACAGGCGTCGATACGGGCAACAGGCATCTCAGGCACATCCTTCTTTCAATTCAACGGCGCCACTGGCGCCCCAGTACAGCTTCGATATCACCCCGCCGAAGATCTCCAGCCGAATCGCCAGATCCGAACCGGGGTCCTGCCAGGTCAGGTACTCACCCACGTCCGGGTCGTAGGCATGCGGTGTGCGGGTGCCGCCGGGGGGCAGGCGTTTGAGCGCGTCGTCCACCGACATGCCCAGGCGCAGGCCGAACGGCCCCGGCTGGACAATCGCCTCGTAGGAACCGTCGATGGTGTCGAGGTCGAAGCGCTGCACGTGGCCATCATCGACCATCATCGACACCCCTTCGGGCAGGCTGCCACGCTCGTAGTACTCACAGGCGCGCGCACCATCGCCTTCGCTCAGGCCGGCCGAATGCCATGCGCCGTCCGCTTCGACTTCGCTGAAACGCTGGCCGATCAGCACGTCGCCGGCATGATCCAGCGCGACCGAGACCACGGCCGGCGCATCGGCTTGGTCCGCAGGCGGTGCGTCCTGCGGTGCATCCTCGAACGGGCGATCTGCCACATCATCATTGCTCGCCGGCAGCCGGGCCGGCGCAATGGCCGCCGGCGTCGCCGCAGGGGCCAGCACCGGCGGCTCGGGCGGCTTGCAACCGGCCAGACCGACCACGATCAGCAGCGCACGTCCCTGGCGCAGCACTTGATTCACAGAACCAGACCCTCGCGTGCGGCAATGGTGTGCACATCCTTGTCACCACGGCCGGACAGGTTGCACAGCACCAGCTTGTCGCTGGGCAGCTCGCGCGCGATCTTGATCGCCTGGGCCACGGCATGGCTGGATTCCAGCGCGGCCAGGATGCCTTCGCTGTGCGCCAGCTGGTGGAACGCGGCCAGCGCTTCATCATCGGTGATGCCCACATATTCGGCGCGACCGGCGTCGGCCAGGAACGCGTGTTCCGGGCCCACGCCGGGGTAATCCAGCCCGGCCGAGACCGAGTGGGTTTCAATGATCTGGCCGTCGTCGTCGCAGATCACATAGGTGCGGTTGCCATGCAGCACGCCCGGGCGGCCTGCCGCGATGGAGGCCGCGTGGCGCCCGGTCTCGATGCCGTCACCGGCCGCTTCGGCGCCGACGATGCGCACGTCGCGATCGTTGAGGAAGGCATGGAACAGGCCGATGGCATTGCTGCCGCCGCCGACGCAGGCAGTGATCGCATCGGGCAGGCGGCCGTAATCGGTGAGCATCTGCGCGCGTGCTTCGCGGCCGACGATGGCGTTGAAGTCACGCACCATGCGCGGGTACGGATCTGGACCGGCGACGGTGCCGATGATGTAGAAGGTATCGCGCACGTTGGTGACCCAGTCGCGCATGGCTTCGTTGAGCGCATCCTTGAGCGTGGCCGAGCCCGATGTGACCGGCACCACCGTCGCGCCCAGCAGCTTCATGCGGTAGACGTTGATCTTCTGCCGCTCGATGTCGGTGGCACCCATGTACACCACGCATTCCAGGCCCAGCCGTGCGGCCACGGTGGCGCTGGCCACGCCGTGCTGGCCGGCACCGGTCTCGGCGATGATGCGCTTCTTGCCCATCCGCGCGGCCAGCAGGGCCTGGCCGATGGTGTTGTTGATCTTGTGCGCGCCGGTGTGGTTCAGGTCTTCGCGCTTGAGCAGGATCTGCGCGCCGCCGACCTGCCGGCTCAGCCGCTCGGCGTGGTAGATCGGGCTGGGCCGGCCCACGTAGTGGGTCAGGTCCTTGTCGTAGGCGGCGATGAAGGCGGGGTCACGGCGCGCTTCGTCATAGGCCGCCGCCAGCTCCTGCAGTGGCCCGATCAGCGTTTCGGCAACGAAACTGCCGCCATAGCGGCCGAAGTGGCCGTTGGCGTCCGGATAGGCGTGGAAATCGGTGATGGGGGGGACAGGCGATACGGACATGACGCGACAGCCGTTGGAGACAGGCTGACAATTTAGCGCACATGTGGTGACCGGAATATCGATATTATCTGCACAGACCCGTCAGGAAAACTCACATGAGCCAGACGCCGTTGCCGCCCCTCAACGCGTTGCGCAGCTTCGAGGCCACCGCCCGGCTGGGCGGCGTGGCACGCGCCGCAGAAGCGCTGCATGTGACCCACGGGGCGATCAGCCGCCAACTGCGGCTGCTCGAGGAGCACCTGGGGCTGGCGCTGTTCGAGCGTGCCGGCCGCGGCCTGCGCCTGACCACCGCCGGCCAGGCGCTGCAGGTTGCCTGCGCCGGGGCGTTCACCCAGATCCGCGAGGCGGTGGACACCCTGCAGCGCCGGCAGCGGCCGGAGGCGCTGGTCCTGGGCTGCAGTGGCAGCATCCTGGCGCGGTGGATGATTCCACGCCTGCCCGCGCTGCAGGCCGACCTGCCGCAGGTGCCGCTGCACTGGTCGGCGCAGGACGGCAGCTTCACCGAACAGCAGCAGGCGCTGGATGCGGTGCTGCTGCTGGCGCAGCCGCCGTGGCCTCGTGGCTGGCAGGTGCGCGAACTGGCCCCGGAACGGGTCGGCGTGGTGGTCAGCCCGCAGCATCCGGCTGCGGTGCGCCTGCGCCAGCAGCCACCGCACGCACTGCTGCGCGAACCGCTGCTGCACACCACCTCGCGCCCGCAGGCGTGGCCGGACTGGGCGTTGTCGCATCAGCTGGATCCGGCGCAGCTGCAGCTGGGCACCGGGTTCGAGCACCTGTACTACCTGCTGGAGGCGGCGGTGGCAGGACTCGGCGTGGCGATCGCGCCGGAGCCACTGGTGGCCGATGAGCTGGCGGCCGGGCGCCTGCTGGCGCCGTGGGGTTTTGCCGCAACCGGTGGCTTCTGGGTGCTGGCCACGCCAGACGGTGCGCAGGACGCGCGGGTGGAATCGTTGGCGGAATGGCTCGCCGAAAAGCTACGGCGTTAATCCGCCTCGTGACAGTCCGCGCGGCGGACTTCTTCGACGAACTTGCGCATCTTGTAGCCGTCCTTGATGCCCGGCTCGCTTTCAATACCGCTGGAGACGTCCACGCCCCACGGCAGGGTGGCCACGATGGCGTCGAACACGTTGTCCGGGGTGATGCCGCCGGCCAGCAGGAACGGGCGATGCAGGCCGGTCGGCAGGCGGGTCCAGTCGAAGGCCACGCCGGTGCCGCCACCGCCGCCCGGGGCGTGGCTGTCGAACAGGAAGCCGGCCGCGCTGGGGTAGCGCAGCTGCAGCTGGCGGGCATTGACCTCTTCACGGCCGCCCATCGCCACCGCCTTCAGGTACGGCATGTTGAAGCTGCGGCAGAACGATTCGTCTTCGTCGCCGTGGAACTGCAGCAGAGTCGGCCGCACGGTGCGCAGCACTTCACGCACTTCTTCCTTGGTGTTGTCGCGGAACAGCGCGACCACGTCGACCATCGGCGCGATCGCCTGGCGCATGGCGCGGGCTTCGGCCGGGGCCACGCGGCGCTTGCTTTCCCGGGCGAAGATGAAACCCACCGCATCTACGCCTAGTTCGCCGGCCAGGCGCACGTCGCCGGCGCGGGTCATGCCGCAGAACTTGATGCGGGTGCGGTAGAAGGAGCGGCTCATAGGGTGACCTCGGCGGGCAGGTGCCAGTTGTCGGGGTACAACGGGCCAACGAATACAAGGCCCTGCGGCGGTGCGGTCGGGCCGGCCACGGTGCGGTCCTGGCCAGCCAGCAGCTCGGCCATCCACGACACCGGCTTTTCCCCACAGCCAATCAGGATCAATGAGCCGACGATATTGCGCACCATGTGATGAAGGAATGCATTGGCCTGAACGCAGACCTCCACGATCTCGCCCTGGCGGGTCACGCTGATCGCCTGCAGCTCGCGGCGGGCGTGCAGCGCCTCGCACTGGGCGCTGCGGAAGGCACTGAAGTCGTTCTCGCCGAGCAGGGCCTGCCCTGCCTGGTGCATCAGCGCGGCATCGAGCGGCCGGCGCTCCCAGCTGAGGGTCTGCCGGTGCAGTGCCGGGCGGATCTGCCGGTTGAGCAGCCGGTAGCGGTACCGCCGGGCGCGGGCAGAGAAGCGGGCGTGGAAGTCGTCGGCCACCGGCACGCACCAGCGCACCGCGATCGAGCGTGGCAGCCGGGTGGTGGTGCCCAGGGTCCAGCCGCGCGGGTCACGCGCCACATCGGTCTCGAAGTGCACCACCTGGCATTCGCCGTGCACGCCTGCATCGGTGCGCCCGGCACAGACCACCTGGATCGGCGCAGCGGCCACCGATGAAAGGGCGTCCTGCAGGCTGGCCTGCACGCTGGGGCAGCCGCTCTCACCGAGCTGCTGCCAGCCCTTGAACTCGCTGCCGTCGTATTCCACGCCCAATGCGTAGCGCATGTTCAGGACTTCACTTCAAATGCGGGAGGGCGGCCGACGCGGCTCATCCGAGCCGCGACAGCAGCTCGTGCGCCTGCTGCTGGCTGTGCGGGTCGCCCGCCTGGGCAACCTCCATCAGCAGGATGCGGGCGGTTTCCGCATCGCCCAGGTCGAGGTAGGCGATGGCCAGCTCAAGGCGGTCGCGACCGGGTGCACCGAGCGGGGCCGGGTCGTGCTGGACCGGCACGGTTGCTTCGGCCGCCACAGCAGCGTCCTCGGGGAATTCAAACACGCCTCGATAGGACGGCTGCGCCGCCGCTTCGAGCGCATGCGGCGGGACGACGTCTTCGGCGGCAACCGGTGCGGCCGGCACCACCGGGGGGGCAACCGTCTCCTCGACGTCGTGCACCGGGCGGCCCGGCTGCGGCTCCAGGGTGAACACCGGCTCGCGTCGCCCCGCGTCGAGCACATCCGGCTCGGCCAGCACGTAATCCGGCGCATCGCGCAGGTCGGGTTCGTCAGCGGCCACGTCCTGCTGGGCCGCCAGTTCGTCCACGTAATCGGCGGCGGGAACGGCAGCGGCCAGGCTGGATGCGTCCAGTCCCTCGCGGCGCAGCGGCGGCAGCGGCGACGGCTTGCGCCGACGCGCCACGGCCCAACCGGCCACGATCAGCAGCAGCACCGCCAGCCCCAGCCAGGCCCAGCCGCCACTGCCCGCTTCGCGCGTGGCCGGGGCTTCGCCCAGACGCTGCTGCGCGGCGGCCAGGTCCGTGTCTTTCATGGCAATCAGCGAGGCCTGCTGTTGCTTGAGCTTCTCCAGTTCGGCCACGCGGTTGCGCAGCTCCTGGATCTCGGCATCGCGGGTTGCCACGTCTTCCTTGGCA
>NZ_JBNBBE010000012.1:4491-162083 GCF_050031795.1 Stenotrophomonas sp. SrG | reverse complement strand
CTGCGCCGATGGTAGTGTGGCTCAAGCCATGCGAGAGTAGGTCATCGCCAGGGTTTACACCCAAAAACCCCGCTGCTTACGCAGCGGGGTTTTTTCTTTGCGTCAATGCGTGCCGACCAACGGTCGGCACCTACCGAGTGCATGAAAAAGGCGCCCCGCGGGGCGCCTTTCGCGCATCACGACCAACGGTCGTGATCTACCAGGTCGTGATCGACTGTCAGTCGATACGCACAACCCCTCAACGGAACGCTGCAACCGCCTCGGTCAGGCCTGCTGCCTGCTGCTCGAGCTCGCGCGCGGCGGCGCTGGCTTCTTCGACCAGCGCGGCGTTCTGCTGGGTGGCCTCGTCCATCTGCACCACCGTCTGGTTGATCTGGTCGATGCCGGCGGCCTGCTCCTGCGACGCCGACGCAATGCTCGCCATGATCTTGCTGACCCCCGCCACGCTGCCCACGATTTCCTGCATGGTGTGGCCGGCGTCCTGCGCCAACCGGGCACCATCGGCCACCTCGCTGACCGATGCATCGATCAACTGCCGGATCTCACGCGCGGCCTCGGCCGAACGTTGTGCCAGGCTGCGTACCTCGCTGGCCACCACCGCGAAGCCACGGCCCTGGTCACCGGCGCGCGCCGCTTCCACCGCCGCATTGAGGGCAAGGATGTTGGTCTGGAAGGCGATCCCATCGATGACGCCGGTGATCTCGCCAATCCGCTTGGATGCGCCGTGGATGCTGTCCATGGTGCTGACCACGCGCCCCACCACCGCGCTGCCACGCTCGGCCACGTCCTGCGCCCCACGCGCGAGCGTGCTGGCCTTGTGTGCATGCTCGGCGTTCTGTCGAACCGTGGCCGTAAGCTCTTCCATCGAAGAGGCCGTTTCCTCGAGATGTGCTGCCTGCCGCTCCGTACGGGTGGAGAGGTCATGGTTGCCACTGGCGATTTCCTCAGCGCCCAGCGCGATGGCGCCGGCACTGCGTCGGATGCGTTCGACCATGCTGCCCAGCTGAATCGCCGTCGCATTCGCATCGCGCTGCATGGCAGCGAACGATCCCTCGTAGTCGCCCTCCATGCGCTGGCCCAGATCACCCTCGGCCAAGGCCGACAACACGCGGCGAAGATCGCCGACGGTGCTGCCCACCCGCTCGAGCAGTTGGTTGATGCCGGTGGTGAGGCCATCCATGAAGGCGGCACCGCTGTCGGCCCGCGGCAGGCGCCGGTCCAGGTCGCCGCGCGTCGCGGCATCCACGATCTCGGCCACGGCCGTCTCCAGCACCAGCTCCTGGGTACGGTCGTGCCATTCCACGGCGAAGCCGACGCGCGCCCCGGCCGCGTCGAACATCGGGCTCACCACCTGGGCAAAGTGCACGGGACCGATCCGCACGCGCCCATGGTGGGTGGCCTGAAGGGTGTCCAGGATGGCGCGGATGCGATCCGGGTTGGCGTGGAAGCGATGGATGCTGGTGCCCACGAGGCTGTCGGCGTCGAAATCCGGAAACGCCTCGCGCAGGGTGGCCTGCTGGTTGCGAAGCAGACGCACCACGGCGGGGTTTACATACCGGATCACGTGGGACGCATCGGCAATCATCACCGCCGTGTGCGAGACCTCCAATGCCAGGCGCAGGGTGGCGTCGGCCGCAGCGCCGGCATGCTGGCGGGTGCAATGCGCCTGCAGCTGCGCATGACCTGCTGATACGCGCGCCAGCTCGGCGCGCAGCGCGTCCCTGCTGCGCCGCACCCGCGGCGCCAGCACCACCAGCGCGCCGGTCGCCATCGCGATGCCAAGCACGGTGACGGACTGTTGTTGCCAGAGGGCGCCGGCAAGGCCGCAAACCAGCCCGGTGGAGAGCAACCCCGCGAGGATGCGCTGCCCGCGCGGGTGCGGGTGCAACGCAGGTGACAGCAGCATGGCGTCGGGTGGACGTGAGGAGGGGTGGGGAATGGCAGACATGACAACTCCAGAAGCAATTCGGAACGGAACGTCATCCGCTGAAACGCGGACAAACGGATGCGAGGCCCGGCGACCCAGCGGCGGAAGACCTTGCACAGACGTGGATGGGGGAGAGCACTCCTTCCTTGGAAGCCGGATGACACGCGGCTTCGCAGACGGCGGAGCAAGCGACGACACAGGCACGCTGCGCGTGCCTGCTGCATCGGTATCGGTTGGCGCCGCTGGAAGTTGAGTGCGACAGGGTGTCGCAGTGGTCAGCCGGCGAGGAAGCGCGTGATCACGTCGGCCACCAGCGCCGGGTGCTCCATGTGCAGGTGATGGGTGCCGGGGAATACATCCAGGCGGCCGTCGCGAAGCAGCTTGATGCGTTCACTGCGCAGCGGCTCGGGGTAGTACGACTGTGCCGGCGTCGCGTAGATCACCTGGGTGGGGCATTCGATCGCCGACAGCAGGTCGTCGATCTGCGCTTCGCTCAACCGCATCGCGGTGGGCAGCATCAGGCGCTGGTCGCTGCACCAGCTGTAGCCGCCTTCCACCGGCATGACGCCGCGTTCAACCAGCAGGCGCGCGCAGGGCTCGCTGAGCTGGTTGGCCATCATGCGCGCGCGTACCGGCGCGGCCAGATCGGAAAACACGCGCAGCTTCTTCGATGGCAACGCGCGCACGGCGCGTACATGCTCGCGAAGGCGCTGCGCGGTTTCATCTTCCGGCCCGCGCAGGCCGCCGAGCGCTTCTATGGCGATCAACCGCTCCACGCGCTCGGGCGCGGCGGCAGCGGTGAGGCTGGCAATGCCGGCGCCCATTGAATGGCCGAGCAGCGTGAAGCGCTCCCAGCCCAATGCATCGGCTACGTCGAGCACATGGCAGATCGCGCCCGGGGTGTTGTACTGCGTGCCCGGCGGCATATGCGAGCTGTGGCCGTGTCCGGGCAGGTCGATGGCCACCAGGTCCAGCCCGGGCAGTGCTGCGGCCAACGGCACGAAGCTGGCGGCGTTGTCGAGCCAGCCGTGCAGCGCCAGCACGCGCGTGCCTGCCGCCGGCGTCGAACGCAGGCCGGCCACGCGGGTGCCCGCCACCGGCAGTACAAGGGGTTCGAGCGTCATGCCAACGCCGTGATGCTCAGCCGCGACAACGCCAGCGCGTGCGCGGGATCGGCGTTGAGGCAAGGGATGTAGCGCATCTGCGCACCGCGCTCGGCGACGGTTTCGGTGAAGCCCATCGCCACTTCTTCCAGCGTTTCCAGGCAGTCGGTCGCAAAGCCCGGGCAGACCACGTCGATCTGTTTGACGCCGCGTTCGGCCATCGCCCACAGCGTGGGTTCGGCATAGGGCTGCAGCCACTTCTCGCGACCGAAGCGCGACTGGTAGGTGAGCTTCCACTCGCCATCCGCCAGGCCGAGTGCCTGCGCGATTGCCTGCGCACTGGCTTCGCAGCGCTGCGGATAGGGGTCGCCGGCATCGGCGAGGCGCTGCGGAATGCCATGGAAGGAAAACACCAGCTGCTCGCCGCGGCCGTGCTGCTCCCACCATTGCCGGATGCTGCCCGCCACCGCCGCCACCCAGTCCGGGTCCACCGCGTAATCGCGCACCAGGGTGACAGTCACGCCCGGATGGCGGGGCTGCCAGTCACGCACCTGGTCTTCGATCGAGGCAGTGGTGGTCGTCGAATACTGCGGGTACAACGGCAGCACCACGATCCGGCGCATGCCTTCGGCGGCCAGTCGGTCCAGCTCCGCGGTGAGCGCGGGCGCGCCGTAGCGCATGGCGTGGCGTACGCGCACATTGGGCATCAGCTGCTGCATGGCTTCGGCCAGGCGGCGCGTGTAGACCATCAAGGGCGAGCCGTCGGGCAGCCAGACCTGGGCGTACTTGGCCGCCGAGCGGCCACTGCGCAGCGGCAGGATCAGCCCGAACAGCAGGGGCTTCCACAGCAGCGGCGGAATCGCGACCACGCGCCGATCGCTGAGGAACTCAGCCAGGTAACGCCGCACCGCCGGGGCGGTGGGCGTCTCGGGTGTGCCTAGATTGACCGCCAGCACGGCGGTATCGGGTGCGTCGAGCATGGGACCATTCTCGCAGGTCTGCGCGACGGGCGGGATCGAATCACGCCATCACTGTCATCGAGTGGCTCGATTGAACCGAACATACTCATTGCGGATTCATAAGAACCCCACTAATTTCGGGGAAAGCGTATCGACGCTGTCCGTATTTCCCCTTTCTGGAGCACCCATGCGCCGCTTGAGCCTTGTACTGCTGATCTCCGCCAGCCTGTTGTCGACCCGGGCGATGGCCGGGCCGGAGGAGGACCAGCGCGCCCGCAACGCGGTGCGCGTGTTGAACGACATCCAGAATATTCCCGAGCAGGGCATTCCTGACAAATTGCTGGACGAAGGCCGCGCGATCGTGGTCATTCCCGACACAATCAAGGCAGGCCTGGTGATCGGCGGCCGCCGTGGCCACGGTCTGATGTCGGTCAAGAACGCCGATGGCAGCTGGTCCAACCCGGTGTTCATGAAGCTCACCGGCGGCAGCATCGGCTTCCAGGCCGGTGTGCAGTCCTCGGACGTGGTGCTGGTGTTCCGCAACGACCGCAGCCTGGACAATCTCGTCAACGGCAAATTCACCCTGGGCGCCGATGCCGGCGTGGCGGCCGGTCCCGTCGGCCGCAATGCCGCCGCGGCCACCGATGGACAGCTGAAGGCCGAGATCTGGTCGTGGTCGCGTGCGCGCGGTCTGTTTGCCGGCGTGGCGCTGGATGGCGCGGTGCTGCAGATCGACGATGAGGCGAACCTGGACGCTTACGGCAGCAACACCACGCCGCGCATGGTGTTCGAGGGCCGCATGGGCGAAGCGCCGTCGATGGACGTGGTGGCCTTCCGCGACCGTCTGGAAGAGGCGACGTATTCGGCACGTGAAAAGCGCGGCACCGCCGGCAGTGCACCGGCCCCGCGTGCGGCGACCCCGCAGCCCCAGGCAGCGCCGGTTGTAACTGAACAGGCCAATGCCGGTGCCACCACCGCGCCGTTGCAGGCCGTTCCGGCGCAGCCGGCACCGCAGCAGGGCTTCCAGCCGGTGGGCGAAGGCGAAGTGCGTACCGAATCGCTGGACGGCAACTGACTTTCGTCACGCGCGCCGCCCTACCGGCGGTGCGCTATGCTCAGGTCCTTGTAACCGGGTAATGCGAGCAGAACATCATGGGCAGTATGAGCTTGTGGCATTGGGTGGTGGTACTGGTCATCGTTCTGTTGGTGTTCGGCACCAAGAAGCTGACCAGTGGCGCCAAGGACCTTGGCAGTGCCGTGAAGGAATTCAAGAAGGGCATGCGCGACGAGGACAAGCCGACCGCGCACCTGAGCGATGAGTCGCGTCCGCAGGATTCGACGACGACATCGCAGAACGAGCACGACCGCGACCGGCGCTGATCGGGGCGGCATGGCGTGTTCGACATCGGTTTCAGTGAACTGCTGGTCATCGCGGTAGTAGCGTTGGTCGTGCTGGGTCCCGAGCGTCTGCCCAAGGCAGCCCGCTTCGCGGGGCTGTGGGTGCGGCGCGCGCGCAACCAGTGGGATTCGGTGAAGCAGGAGCTGGAACGCGAGCTGCACGCGGACGAGATCAAGCGCCAGTTCCGCGAAGCGCAGGATTCGGTGCGCGATACCGAGGCGCAGCTGCGTGCCAGTGGTGAGGCGGTACGTCGCGAAGCGGAGCAGGTGCGCAACCAGGTGCAACGCGATGGTGATACGCCAGCCAGCACCGACGAGCCGGTCATGACCGGGCCCGCGCCGGGTTCGCCGGCGAGCGTGGCCCAGCACGTGGTGGCACCCGAGCCCGAGGCCGTGCCTGAAGAACCGCGTGATGCGATGGCACCGCCGGGCATCGACGGGCGGGCGCCGCGCGATCCGCCGCCTGCGACGACGGAGGCCCCGCGATGAGCGCTAACGAGTCGCCGGAAAGCGGGTTGATCGAACACCTGATCGAACTGCGCGCGCGCCTGATGCGGGCGCTGATCGGGCTGGGCGTGGTGCTGCTGGGGCTGATGCCGTTCTCGCGGCAGATCTACACGTGGTTGGCGCAGCCGTTGATTTCGCAGCTGCCCAACGGGCAGTCGATGATCGCGACCAACCCGGCCGGTGCATTCTTCGCGCCGCTCAAGCTGACCTTCTTCGTGGCCGTGTTCATCGCGGTGCCGTGGCTGCTGTACCAGCTGTGGGCATTCGTGGCGCCGGGCCTGTATGCGCGCGAAAAGCGACTGGCGGTGCCCTTGCTGGCAACCTCGGTGCTGCTGTTCTACATCGGCTGCGCGTTCGCATACTTCCTGGTACTGCCGGCGGTCTTCCACTTCCTGACCACGTTCCGCCCGGAAGTGATTGCGATCACCCCGGATGCGAACGCGTACCTGGATTTCGTGCTGGCGATCTTCTTCGCGTTCGGCAGCAGTTTCGAACTGCCGGTGGCGATGGTGATCCTGACCCTGCTGGGGTGGATCACGCCGCAGCAGTTCAAGGACGGCCGTGGGTACGCGATCGTGGGCATCTTCGTGCTGGCTGCGGTGTTGACGCCGCCGGATGTGGTTTCCCAGTTGATGCTGGCGATTCCCATGTGCCTGCTTTATGAGCTTGGGATACATGCTTCGCGTTGGTTGGTGCCCGCGAAGAGCGATGAGCCTCAGGCTTCTTAAGCTTCAACAGCAGCGTTTCGGTTGCTACGTGCTGGGGAGGCCGACGGGCAGCCCCTTACGGGACACGCCGTAAATACATCCTTGTAGGCTTGGCAAAAACATCCATGTTTTTGACAGTCCCTACAGGGGCTGCCCGCCGGCCTCCCCTCTCGTGCATCGCGAGTGCGGATAAGAAAGCAAAGCAAAGCAAAGCAGCGACGCATGGCGTCGCTCTACGTCTTTGAATTTTTCAATGCATTACCGGATACATCGCACGCGCACGGTAGCGCGACGCCATGCGTCGCTGCTTTTCCATCCGCACAGCGCGATCCATGACGGGGCCGGGCGGCGGGTAGCCCCCGGAGGGACTGTCAAAAACATGGATGTTTTTGCCAAGCCTCCAGGGATGGATTCACGGCGTGTCCCGGAGGGGGCTGCCCGTCGCCCGGCCCCAGCCCGTAGCATCTGAAACGCTGCTGTTGCTGTTGCTGTTGCTGTCGCCGCCAATCAAGCCGCGAAAATATTCCCAGGCCCGTTCGACGGCGGTACCGGCGGTGGGGCGGCGCGGCCGCGGTGGGCGAACATCTGGTTCCAGGCGGCGTAGACCGCACCTACGTACAGCGGCATGATCACCGCCGTGTTGGTCAGCTGCATCACGAACGCGGCTGCACCGGCGCCGCCGGCCATCAGCGCCAGCTGCATCACGATGATCATCACGAAGTAGATGCACATCGCCGCGATCAGGCCCAGCAGCATGAATACTGCCATCGCGCCGAAATTGCGGATGCAGCCCTGCAGGCTCATGCGCAGCGCGTGCATGCCGCTCTGGTGGTCGAACACCACCAGAGCCGGCTGGGTGAACATCGCCATGCTCAGCGCCACGAACGTGCCGAATGCAATCAGCAGCCACAGCAGGATGCGCACCACCGGCACGCCCGCCATCAGCGCCATGGTCTGCTCATTGCTCGGCGTGGCGCCGGACTGCTGCAGCTCCTGCATTTTGCGGAACATCTCGGCCGTGGCAGTCAGGCCGTCGGGGCCCATCATCACGTACAACAGCGTACCCAGCGCAATCACCGCGATCAGCTGGATCGCCAGCGGCACCAGCAGGTGGCTCACGCGGCGGTCGCGGATCGGCTGCAGCAGGTGGGTCGGCATGGCGCGGTGGCCCTGGGCCACTTCGCTCACCGCCACCAGCATGCCGCCGAACACCAGCGGGCCTACCGCCACCGACACCAGTTGCAGCAACACGCCGAGCCAGCTCGGCAATGCCTGCGCCAGCACCAGGATCAGCGAACTGACCAGCATGCCGATCACGCCAAGGACCGCCAGCTGCAGCGGTGCGCGGCGATACAGGGTGAACGCGTCCAGCAGCCATTGGGCGCCCGCCGAGGCGGGCAGCTTGCGAATTTCGCTCATACCATTCCGGAACAGGGGGAAGGGCGCGTACGCCCCGAATACCAACGATTATCCCTGTTTTCCGTGCCCATCACCTGAAGGAAAGGTCGCTTCCGGCGGTCTTTCAGTTGTTGCGCGCCTGGCGGACGAACCGGCGCAGCAGCTGGCGGGCCAGCGGGGCCGCACTGACCCCGCGCGCCACGCTGCGCGCGCAGCCGCCGTGGCGACCGATGCACTCGGCACGCGCCCGCACGTAGCCGCGCATGTGGTGGGTGGCGAACTCCGGGTGGAACTGCACGCCCCAGGCCTGCTGGCCCCAGCGGAAGGCGTGGCAGTTGTCCTGCGCCGAGCGCGCCAGGATGGCCGCGCCCTCCGGCGCGCGCAGCACCGTCTGCAGGTGGGTGGCATGGGCCGGGAAGCGCGCCGGCAGGCCCGCGAACAGCGGGTCGTCCACCGCTGAGGGCTCCAGCGCCAGCTCGATCGTGCCCGATTCGCGCCCGGCCGGGTTGTAGGCCACCTCGCCGCCCAGCGCATGTGCAAGCAGCTGGTGGCCGTAGCAGATGCCGAACACCGGGCGGTTGTCATGCGCGGCGGTGCGCAGCCACTGCGCGCTGCGCTCGCTCCAGTCGGCACGGTCGGTCACGTAGGCAGCCGAGCCGCTGATGATCACCCCGGCGAAATCGCGGTGGTCGGGCAGCTCGCCGCCGTGCTCCACGTCCACCACCACCGTCTCGTCCGCATCCAGCCCCGCCGCGACCCGGATCCAGTGCGGAAAACGGCCGTACCGGCGCAGCGAAGCGACCGGTTGGCCGGTTTCAAGAATCAGGAAAGGCGAGCGGTTCATCGGGGGGAGGCAGCACGCTGAGGACTTCCTCGATTGTAGTCAGCCCTGCCGCCACCTTTTCAAGCCCCGCGCGGCGAAGGGTTCGTACTCCTTCAGCACGCGCGGCCCGGTTGAAACCGGCCAGATCCATGTCCGCCCGGATCAGCCCGCGCAGCCGCGAACTCAATGGCAGCAACTCATACAGGCCTACCCGGCCCATGTAGCCGGTGCGCCGGCAGTCGAGACAACCGGCCGGCGCATATGGCGTGGGTGACTCTGGTAATGCCTCATCGGCATCAGCCAGCACCGCCCATTGGGCCGCACTGAGCGGCTTGGGCACCTTGCAGTGCGGGCACAACGTGCGGACCAGGCGCTGGGCCAGGACCCCGTTGATGGTGCTGGCCAACAGGTAATGCGGCACGCCCAGGTCGAGCAGCCGGGTGATCGCCGAAGGCGCATCGTTGGTGTGCAGCGTGGACAGCACCAGATGGCCGGTCAGCGACGCCTGCACGGCCATCTGGGCCGTTTCCAGGTCGCGGATTTCGCCGATCATGATGATGTCCGGATCCTGCCGCAGCAGGGTGCGTACGCCGGCGGCGAAGTCCAGGTCGATGTTGGTCTGCACCTGCATCTGGTTGAATTCCGGCGCGATCATCTCGATCGGGTCCTCCACCGTGCACACGTTCACGTCCGGGGTGGCCAGCCGCTTCAGGGTGGAATACAGGGTGGTGGTCTTGCCCGAACCGGTCGGGCCGGTGACCAGCACGATGCCGTGCGGGCGCTCCACCAGCGCGGTCCAGCCAGCCGCTTCCTGTGGGCTGAAACCGAGCTGGTCGATGCTCTTGAAGGCCGCATCCGGGTCGAAGATGCGCATCACGCACTTCTCGCCAAAGGCGGTGGGCATGGTCGACAGGCGCATTTCCACCTCGCGCCCACCCGGCGAGCGGGTCTTGATGCGGCCATCCTGCGGCCGTCGACGCTCGGCCAGGTCCATGCGGCCCAGCACTTTGATCCGGCTGACCATGGCGGTCATCACCGCCGGCGGCACCTCGAACACCTTGTGCAGCACGCCGTCGATGCGGAAACGCATGCGCCCCATGTCACGCCGCGGTTCCAGGTGGATGTCCGAGGCGCGCTGCTCGAAGGCGTACTGCAGCAGCCAGTCCACGATGTGCACCACGTGCTGGTCATCGGCGTTCACATCGCCGGAGCGGCCCAGCTCCACCAGCTGCTCGAAGCTGGGCAGGACGCCGCTGGCTTCGCCGCGCACATCGCCGCGCGCCCCGCGCACCGACCGGGTCACCCCGTAGAACTCCATCGTGTAGCGGTGCAGGTCCAGCGGGTTGACCATGGCCAGCTCGATCCGGCGCCGGGCCAGGTGCTGCAGGTCGAGCAGCCACTCCTGGGCCAGCGGCTCGCTGGTGGCCACCAGCAGCCGCTCGCTGTCCACTGCCAGCGGCAGGAACCGATGGCGGCGGGCATAGGCATGGGAGACCAGCGCGGTCACCGCCGCCACGTCCACCCGGGTGGGATCGATGCGCAGGTAGCGGGTGCCGGTTCGGGTGGCCAGCCATTCGGTCAGCCGTTCCAGGCCCAGCTCTCCGCCGGAGGCGGCCGCCAGCTTCAGGTTGGCCAGCAGCACCAGCGGGTGCACCTCGCTGGCATTGCGGGCGCCTTGGCCGGAAAAGCGGATGCGCTCCACATCACTGGCCGCGACCAGCCCGTCGGCCACCATGGCAGCCGCCACCTGATCGAAATCCAGCCGGCCCGGCGGCAGGGGCCCCGGAGCAGGAACGGGGGCGAGCGTTGCCGGTGAGCGGTGTTCCATGGCGCCAGAATCCTCGGAGCGGGGGCCTGCACGGCGTGATGGCAGCTTGCCTGGAATGCCGGCGGGCGGTCCGTCGCTATACTAGCGCACCCCCTGAGCAGGCAAGACTCCGCCGCATGTCCGCGACCCAGAACGTTCCGATCACTTTCCAGGGCCTGATCCAGACCCTCAACCAGTATTGGGCGCAGCAGGGCTGCGTGCTGATCCAGCCGCTGGACCTGGAGGTCGGTGCCGGCACCTTCCACCCGGCCACCTTCCTGCGCTCGATCGGCCCGGAAAGCTGGAACGCCGCGTACGTGCAGCCCTCGCGCCGCCCGACCGATGGCCGCTACGGCGAAAACCCCAACCGCCTGCAGCGCTACTACCAGTACCAGGTGGCGATGAAGCCCAGCCCGGACAACATCCAGCAGCTGTACCTGGATTCGCTGAAGGCACTGGGCATCGACCCGCTGGTGCACGACCTGCGTTTCGTCGAGGACAACTGGGAATCGCCAACCCTGGGCGCCTGGGGCCTGGGCTGGGAAGTCTGGCTCAACGGCATGGAGGTCACCCAGTTCACCTACTTCCAGCAGGCCGGTGGCCTGGAGTGCAAGCCAGTGCTGGGCGAGATCACCTACGGTCTTGAACGCCTGTGCATGTACCTGCAGAACTGCGACAACGTGTATGACCTGGTCTGGACCTACGGGCCCGACGGCACGCCGGTGACCTACGGCGATGTGTACCTGCAGAACGAAGTGGAGCAGAGCACCTACAACTTCGAGTACGCCGACGTGGAAGAACTGTTCCACCGCTTCGACGCGTGCGAGAAGGAAGCACAGAAGCTGGTCGAGGTGGGCCTGCCGCTGCCGGCCTACGAGCAGGTGTGCAAGGCCAGCCATTCGTTCAACCTGCTGGATGCGCGCCGCGCGATCAGCGTGACCGAGCGCCAGCGCTACATCCTGCGCGTGCGCGCGCTGGCCCAGGCGGTGGCGAAACTGTATGAAGCCAAGCGCCTCGAAGCGGTGGCGGCCAAGGAGGTGCAGGCATGAGCACGATGCTGCCGCTGCTGATTGAACTGGGTACCGAAGAACTGCCCGTGAAGGCGCTGCCGGGCCTGGCCCAAGCATTCTTCGATGGCGTGGTGGACGGCCTGGCCAAGCGTGGCGTGGAAGTGGAACGCGGCGACGCCAAGCCGCTGTCCACCCCGCGCCGGCTCGCGGTGCTGCTGCCCGGCGTGGCCGTGGAGCAGCCGGAACAGCGCGGTGAAGTGCTGGGCCCGTACCTGAACATCGCGCTGGACGCCGATGGCCAGCCGACCAAGGCGCTGCAGGGTTTCGCGGCCAAGGCCGGGATCGACTGGACCGCGCTGGAGCGCACCAGCGATGCCAAGGGCGAGCGTTTCGTGCACCGTTCGGTGACCCCGGGTGCGCGCACCGCCGCGCTGCTGCCGGAGATCCTGGCCGAAGCGATTGCCGCCATGCCCATTCCCAAGCCGATGCGCTGGGGCAGCCACGCCTACGGCTTCGCTCGCCCGGTGCATTGGCTGGTGCTGCTGCACGGCAAGGACGTGATCGAGGCCGACGTGCTGGGCCTGAAGTCCGACCGCATGAGCCGCGGCCATCGCTTCATGCACGACAAGACCGTGTGGCTGTCCTCGCCGGACGACTACGTCAGTTCGCTGCAGGCCGCTTATGTGCTGGTGGACGCCGACGCGCGCCGCAGCCGCATCGTGGAGGCAGTAAATGCCGAAGCCGCCGCCGCCGGTGGCCAGGCGCGCATCACCGATGACAACCTGGAACAGGTGGTCAACCTGGTTGAATGGCCGGCGCCGGTGCTGTGCAGCTTCGAACGCGATTTCCTGGCGGTGCCGCAGGAAGCGCTGATCGAGACGATGGAAATCAACCAGAAGTTCTTCCCGGTCCTGGACAACAGCGGCAAGCTGACCGAGAAGTTCATCGGCATCGCCAACATCGAATCGAAGAACGTGGCCGAAGTGGCCAAGGGCTACGAGCGGGTGATCCGCCCGCGCTTCGCCGATGCCAAGTTCTTCTTCGACGAGGACCTCAAGCAGGGCCTGGAATCCATGGGCGAGGGTCTCAAGACCGTCACCTACCAGGCCAAGCTGGGCTCGGTGGCCGACAAGGTGCAGCGTGTTGTCGCGCTGGCCGGGCTTATCGCACCGCAGGTGGGCGCCGATCCGGTGCTGGCCAGGCGCGCCGCCGTGCTCGCCAAGAACGACCTGCAGTCGCGCATGGTCAACGAGTTCCCCGAGCTGCAGGGCATTGCCGGGCGCCATTACGCGGTGACCGGTGGCGAATCGCCCGAAGTCGCGCTGGCGATCGATGAGGCCTACCAGCCGCGCTTCGGTGGCGATGACATCGCGCTGTCGGACCTGGGCAAGGTGCTGGCCATCGCCGAGCGTGCCGACACCCTGGCCGGTGGTTTTGCCGCAGGCCTGAAGCCAACCGGCAACAAGGACCCGTTCGCACTGCGCCGCAACGCGCTGGGCCTGGCGCGCACGATCATTGAATCCGGCTTCGAGCTGGACCTGCGCGCGCTGCTGGAAACGGCCTTTGCCGGCCTGCCGGCGGCGGTGCAGCCCAGTGCCGAGCGCAAGACCGGCGCGCTGCCGCACGAGCTGTACGACTTCATCATCGACCGCCTGCGCGGCTACTACGCCGACAAGGGTGTGCCGGCCACGCACTTCAACGCCGTGGCCGAACTGAAGCCCGCCTCGCTGTATGACTTCGACCGCCGCATCGACGCCATCGGCATCTTCGCCGCGCTGCCGGAAGCCGAAGCGCTGGCCGCCGCCAACAAGCGCATCCGCAACATCCTGCGCAAGGCCGAGGGGGCGATTCCCGGCATGGTCGATCCGGCCCTGCTGGCCGAACCGGCCGAGAGCGAACTGGCTGAAGCCGTCGAAGCGGCCATCGACGACAGCAACGCCAGCCTGCACCAGAAGGACTACGTCAGCGTGCTTGCGCGCCTGGCCCGCCTGCGCCCGCAGGTGGATGCGTTCTTCGATGCGGTGATGGTCAACGCGGAAGATCCCGCACTGCGCGGCAACCGTCTGGCGCTGCTCAAGCGCTTGGGCGACCGCTTGGGCAGCGTGGCGGCGATCGAGCATCTGTCCAGCTGACGGCAACAGCCTTATCGCGTCTCACCCTTGAAAGCGCCCGACTGGTTCGGGCGCTTTCTTTTTATGCGCATTTGCTCGAATGCGACGAAAACTGCAATCAATCTGAATATTGATTGAGCGTTTCTTAGGAAAAATCAGAAAACGATAAATTCGTGCAATCGGTATTTCCCAGCGCCGCGTGATCATCCGGCGCCGCACTTCCACGCGGCACCGACACGTCGCGTGCGTCCTGCGCGGCTCGCCCCCGCTTCGCATGGAAGTTCTGCCGCATGCCCATCTTCGATCGCGCCGCTGGCGCCTTGTCTACCTTCAACCCGTTCAACGCACCGGCCAACGAGCCTGTGGCGCAGGATGCGGCTGGGACAGGCGCAAATACCCCCACCCATGTAAGCAATGCGACATCGCCGTACCCGCGGGAAGCCACGGCACTGGACGTCGTGCTGAGCCCGCGTGAAAGGGCGGTGCATGATGCGGTCCTGGAAACAGAAGCGCCGGAACGCGCGGCGCTGGCGTGGACGATGAAAAAGTACATCGCCGCTGCCACCACGCCGGAAGAACGCGAGGCCATCACCCAGCGGATGGAGCAGGCGCTTGCTGCGAGAGGTCGCGATGTGGCGATGCTGCGCCAGCTGGGCATCAACACGCTGGACAGCGCGTTGACGCGGGCAGCGTGGACCACACTGATGGCCGAACTGCCCGGCTGGGCCAGCAGCGCGATGACCGCAGGCCAGCTCGCCCGCAGCGTATTCACCGGCACGTGGGGCAGCGTGGCCGCCGTGCTGCCGTCATTGGCGGCGGCGCTTCCGTCGCTGCGCACTCATGCGCAGTTCGACGCGCTGGTGCAGTCGTTGCCCGAAACACTCCGGGCCAGCCTGTGGACCCTGCATGAGCAGATCGCACAGGCCGACGCGCAGTTGCGCCCCAACCTCGGCGGCGGTCACCTGGTGTCGGCGCTGGCGGTGGCCGCGCTGCTCTGGCAGGTGCAACGCGCGCTGCCCAAGCCGGCGGGGCAGCTGCAGGGGATCGGCCGCTTCATCGCCGAACTGCCGCTGCATTGGCAACGCGTCGCCGTGCTTAACGGCGTGGGCGGGGCGATGCTTGCACCGGGCGCGGTGGCCGCCGATAGAGAGACGGACGCGCCACTCGAACGCGACCAACGCGCACTGCGTCCAGGCCCGGAAGAAAAGGCGCAACGGATCGAGTTCCAGCGCTGGGCGGATCGGGACCTGCGGCCGGGCCCGCCGCGGATCCGTCCCACCATCGACAGCCTTGAGCCGGTGACGTTTGAAGCGTCGCGCGCGCCCGGGGCCCCGCAGGCAGGGGGGCCGACCCGCGAACCTGCCCCGGCACTTAGCCCGGCGCGGCCGGCCGATGCGGCAGCGTCACCGGGCAGCCGCCCGCAGAGCGGTTGGCTTGCGTGGCTGGGCGCCGGCATTGCCACCTTGGGCCATGCGGCACGGGGTGGCTTCCAGTCGGTGCCACAAGCCGCACCCGCAGTGGAAATGACCTTGATGGGCGGCTCGGCGCTGCGCGAGGTGGTGACCGAGCCGCTGATGTCGCCCGAAGCAGTTGAAGTGGCGACGGGAGCGGCTACCACCGTGCGCATGTTCCCCAATTTGCGACGGACGCCGCTGGCGCTGGCAGCGGCAGCGACGGTAACAGGCGCGGGTGCAGCAGTGATGGCCTTGGAGCGGTATTTCTGGCCCGACACCGCCGCCACCACGCCGATCGCGCTGGCCGAACAGCTGGCCGTCGAGGTGGTTGGGTTGCCGGACGGCCACTGGGGCACCGCGCTGGACCTGGTACTGGGCGAACTGGAGCCCACTCCGCGTAGCGGTCGCACGCGGCGCGCGGCACCCGCCACCACCGCCTACCGCGCAGGCGAACAGGAAGCCGACCTGCAGCGGCACGGGGTGTCGACCGCGCAGCTGGATGCACTGCGCGCCGACCCTGCCCTGATGCAGCAGCTGCAGTCGAAGCGTCTGTGGTCGGTAGCGGTAGCCCGTGACATCGCCACGCAGCCCGGCTGGGACTGGGTGGCGCGATTGTCGGCCTCGGAACAGGAACTGCTGGTCGGCCACTGGCAGGCGCTGCGCAGGATCGCCCCCACCCTGGCGGCGGTGGACAACGCGGCCGATGCGGTGATGGAAGAACTGCTGCAGAAAGCGGGGTGGCAGGGGAACTGGAACGACATCGAAGTGCGCCTGCCGCACAAGGACGTGGCCGGGATGCAGGTGGACGACCGCCTGCCGCTGCTCGCGTACTGCCTGTCGCGGCCGCGCGCCGGTGAGGCGTCGTTCCTGCGCGATGACCTGCCGGTCACCCCGCGTGAGTGGGCCCAGCTCAGGCAGGCGCTGGCCAGTGCCGACGCCAGCCGCCTGCGCGTGGACATCGCCGCCCGCGTCGAACAGGCGCGGCCGGCGCTCAGTGCAGCCGTGCAGGCGCAGCTGGTGCTGGACGCGCTCAAGGCCAAGGCGCTGGGCCGGCTGGGCAGCGGCGACGCGCATCGGCGTGGTGCGGAGGTGGTGCTGGGCTTCCTGCAGGGCACCGGCGCGGTCGAACGCGCCACGTTGACCTATGTGGACCGGCTGCCCGACGGCAGCGCGATTACGGTGCCGGTGCCGAACTACCTGGTGCTGCGCAGCGCCGCCAAGGAGGAGGGTCTGCGCGGCCAGGTGGTGCTGTACCGCTCGGACCTGTCGCGTTTCCAGGCATTCGGCGACGAAGACGCGTTCCGCGAGTTCCTGGATACCCAGCGCGCCCGCAGCGGGGCCTTCGCCGCCGACGGCGGGGTGCAACGCAGCCTGGGCGACGACATCGTGCAGGCCGCGCCGCCAGAACACCGCAGGGACGTGCAGAGACTGGTCGATGACTGGGAAGCGCGTCTCGTGCTTCACCAGCGCGGCCAGCGCGGACCACAGGCATGGAGCCCGGCCACGAGCTTCACCTTTGCGTTCACTCCGGTCGAGCACGCCGACGGCGCGCGGCAGCAGTGGGCCGACACGCTGGTCAATCACGGGCAGGCGCTGGCGCAGCAACAGCTCGGCCGCAACCTGCTGCGCTGGAGCCCGCTGGGCATTGCCAACGCAGCGGCGGAAGCCGCCTACGAGCAGCGCCGCGACAGCGCCCTGCAGACCCTGGACACGCACGCGCAGCCCAGCGTTACCGACGCCATGGTGGGCGCGCTGCGGATGGCCGGTTTCGAAGGCTCGCTGGCGGGCTTCGATCCGAGCCGGGTCCGCCTGCAGCTGGGCGAGCAGCACATGGACCTGACCCGTTGGGCGACCCGCGGCTGGCAGCAGCACGGGCTGCCCCGGCCGCCGGTACCGCTGAATGCCCCGGACTGGGCGCCCGACGCGGCCGGCATGCCCAATGCCAAGCTGCCGCAAGCGACCTGGCTGGACGATGCGACGCTGGACGCGATGCAGCTGGTGGCGTGGCGCGGCGACGCGCAGGGCGGGGTGGACACCGAGCTCACCGCGCGGCTGGCCGACCCGGCGCTGCGCCGGGCGATCTGTGGCGAGCTGGAGAGCTTCGCCACCAGCAACCGGCTGGCCACGGCCTACATTGAGCACCTGCGCGCGCTGCCGCGCAGCGGGGAGGGCAGGGCCTTCGCCGCTGCGCTGGGCAACCAGATCCGCGCGCGCACCGCGTGGATGATCGAGGTGGCCCGACAGGACGGCCTGCTGGACGCCGCCACCCACGCCGCGCTGGAAACAGCGCACGCGCGGCTCGACCCGGTCGGCAAGCAGACCTCGACCCTGCAGGTAGTGACGCTCAAAGGCCACCCGCTGGTGGGGCTGTGGGCGATCCAGACGCCTGCCGGTCGCCATGTGTTCCTGCCCGATACCCCCTACGGCGACCAGGTGCTGGACGAGCGCGCCTTTGCCCTCTGGCTGCGCCGACCCGAGGCCGAAGCCTACGTTCGCGCCCGCGCGCAGTATCGCTACCACCCGGACCTGGCCGGGGCGTTCGAGCATACCGCCAGCTCGCGCGGCATCCCGTTCGGCTTCGGGGCCACGCGTGGGCCGCAGGCGGCGGCGGCCACGCTGATCGCCGCGCGCATCGACGATGTGGACGAGCTTACGGTGAGCCCGCACGAGCAGCTGGTCGAGACGCTCAGGATGATTGGCACGATCGGGGTGGGCGCGTTGTGTTCCCTCGCCAGTGGCGGCACGCTGCTGTGCCTGGCCGGCACGCTGGGGGTGGTGGTCGATAGTTTCCACCGGGGCCTGGTTTACCTGGAGCGCGGCCTGGTCGATGACGGCATCCTCGAGATCGGCGGGGGGGTGGTCGATCTGCTCGACCCGGCCCAGATCACCGCGATCCCCGGGCTGCTGTACCAGCTCGGCAAGCGCAGCCTCGGCAGCATCGCCGAGGCGACCGCTGCGGTGCGCCAGCTGCGCCTGCAGCGGCGGGGGTTCAGCGCCGACGGACAGGTCAACCAGGGCTTCGCGGTGTCGGACAGCGCATTGGCGACCGCAGCGCTGCCCATGCTGGAACAACCGCTCGCCGGTGGCGGCCTGCTGTACCGGCAGCGGGACCGTACATATATCCGGCAGGAAGGTCATTTCGTCGAAGCGGTGACCGATGGCCGCGATGTGCGCCTGCGCATGCCCGATGCATCCGAGGCGCCAGGTCCACCGGTGGAATTCAGGAACAACGCCTGGTACCGGCAGGAGCGCCCGCCGGCGCACCGCGGCACCACCACGCTGTCGCCGGTGGGCGGGCGCGGGTGGGTGAGCCGCCTGCCGGAAGCGGAAAACCTGCCGCCGGAGAAGCTGGACGAGCTGGAGGCGGTGTTCGGCGTGCGTTCGCGTGATTCCTCACCCAGTGCCGACCTGCGCCACGTGGTGCAGGAGCTCACCATCGACCAGCGTGTGCAGCGCATTCTCGGCGACCCCGATTCGCTGGGCATGCCCGGCGACGAGGCGATCATCATGCGCGCCTGGGCCGACAGCCCTGCACTGGGCAACGGCAAGGGTGTGGAAACCTATGTCGACACCATCGGCGAGTGGACCCGAGGCGCACGTTTCGGCCGCGGTCCCGTCGGGCTGATGGTGGAAGTGGCCGACACGCGCACCTTGCCCGGCGTCGAGGCCCTGGTTGACGCTGCTGACGCAACCGCCCTGGCCACGCGGCTGAAACTACCGGCGGACACCGGCCGCGACGCGCTGCTGCAGGCGGTGCGCAGCGAGCTGGGCAGGGTGATCAAGGCCGACCCGGCGCAGAGCCGCCTCACCTGGCAACGCTGGATCGCCGCCCAGCACCGCCTGCCAACGGCAGCGGACAACCTGGTCAAGCACTTCCCCGATCTCACCAAGGCCGAGGCGGAAGAGATCATCACCCGCTCCAACGGCCTGCAGAAGCGCGAGGTGGAATCGTGGATATTCTCCACGGACATCCGCGCGATCGTGGCCGACACACTCACCAGCCGGACGCAGCGGCAGCAACGCCAGGCGGTGGTGAACGACGCCTTCGGCACGCTTGCCGATGTGCAGCAACTGGGCACCCACCTGCAGTCGGCACTGCCTGGCCGCACCATCAAGGTGCGTGACGATGGCCAGGGCGGTTCCGTGCTGCTGGTCGCCTCGGCAACGCCCGGGGTTGCCGAAGCACGGTTGGCCTTCAGCCCTGGCACGGGTAGCGCACTGATCGTGTCGGATGCGCAGCACAAGGTACATACGCACTGGCAGGACGCGTTGTTCGAACAGCTTGCCGCACCCGAAAAACGCCGGTTGGGCGACGCAACCACGCTGCGGCGCGAAGTGGTCGAGCAGATGAAGCAGATGCCGATCGCGCAGCGCTGCAGCCTGAGGGGACCGCTCAAGCCGGTGCCCGACAGCAGCCCCAACAGTGAGGCACGGCCCCACGAACGCACCCGCCGTTCGGCGGACTGCGATCCCCCGGACAGCATCTCGCTGGGTCCGGACATGATTGCACTGCGTGACGACATGCAGCGCAGCCTGGGCGCCATGCGGCACGAGCTGGACCGGACCTACACCGGCCTGCGCGCGGAAGAACGCGAACTGAAGGCGCTGACCAGCCGCATGATGCAGCTCAAGCTGGAGAAGCAATCCCTGCCGCCGGCCGACGCCGCACGCATGAAGGAGCTGCAGAAGAAGAACTTCCGCACCTTGAACGGCTACGACCTGATGAACGCGGCCTACTACCGTCTGGACGGCATCGCGTACGGTGGGGTGCCGCTGGGTCCATCACCGGATTTCCCGGACAGTGGTTTCGCCTTGAGTACCGTGCCGCGGGCATGGATGCACCCGGAAAACTTCGTCAAGCCGGTGCCGGTGCGCCGCGTGTTCCTGCCCGCTGCACAGGCCGAGGGCAAGCCGATGCAGAGCGACCTGTTCCGTGCGGACTATCCGCTGGGTGCAGACCTGATGCCCTCGGTGGGCAAGCTGGCCGAACCGGGGCAGGCGTCGAAGAAGATCACCCTGACCGAGCGCGACCTGCAGGTGACGGTGCCGGGCGGGAAGCAGGCCCGGTCGTTCGCCGAGCTGACCGACGCGGAGTTCGACGCACTGGATGGCAAGTCGCTCTCGGAGGCAATGCGGCAGTACGTTGGCGAGGGAAATCTGCTGGCAAGCAATGCAAAATCCCTGACCCCCGGCGACTACTACCTGTACCAGATACGCTCATGCAGCGAGAGCAAGATCCTGAAGGGCTGGTTTGACGCATTGAAGAAGGCGGTGCCTGCGATCGCGGACCTTCTCGATGGAAGGGGCCCGATACCGAAGGTCACGGGAAAGGTCGGCATCCTGTCCGACAGCAACCCCTGTTCCTACAGCTGTGATCGCCGCCTGGCCGAGTTGGAGGAGATGCTGCCCGATGTCGAACTTACCGTGTTCTATCACTTCGACACGCCAACCGAGGCCCTGGAGTGGCGGTCGGAGCAGGCCATGCTGCGGGTGATGGAGAAACACCGCGTCGCATGGGAGGGTGCAGGCCATTCCGAAAACGACATTCGGCAGATGGCCGCCGCCGAGTTGAAGAAGCCCGATGTGCGCCAATGGGCCGAGGAACAGCTGCTGGCATCGCCGCCGCCGCGGCCGGTGCCGCGGCTCTGGACACGGACGGAGTATGAAGCCGAGGGATTCTGAGGCGCGCCGCATGCGGATGCGGCACCATGTCGATGTGCGACGGCCGGGGTGCGAGCCCCGGCCGCCGCTGGACCACCGATTCCGGGAGCACTTGCAATGATCATCAACGGCGCCGGCCGTCCTGCCGCACTTTCCAGCACACCGGGCCTCACCGCGGCGGACGCCTCCGTTCTCGGGGCCGACCGCGAGCAGGCCCTGGGCACGCGCGAGCACGATTTCCTGCTGTTCGGCAGCCAGGCCACCGCGTTCGCCCGCGACCTGTTCCGCAGTGGGATCGCCGACGACCTGCGCGCCTATCTCGAACAGGGATTCCTGCACGACGCTGATGCCAGCGGGCCGGTACAACGGAAGGTGGCGCCCGGGGACGGCGACGACGGGCTCGATGCCTGCGGCGGGAATCTGACCCTGCGCGACGGGGTGCTGATCTTCGGCCGCTACAACAACCACGGTAACGGGGACTGCTATTACGCCTGCGTGCCGGGCAGGGGGGCGCCTGCGTTCTTCAGCATCTGCATCGAGTCCGGCGTGGACAGCGGTGAGGCCTACGAAATCTCCGTGTCCCCCTCGATGGACTGGTCACAATTTCTGGCTCACCTTCCGCCTGCGTGAATATGGCGTGATGCTCGAGGCCGCATGCACCGCAGCGACGGGCTTCGTTTTTGGCACGATCCCGCTATCCTGTGCCCATGCCGCCTTTGAAATATTTCCTGCCGCTGTTGTTCCTGTCGCTGGCCATCGCCTCGACCGCGCATGCGCGCGGCACCATCGAGAAGGTGGACATCACCGGCCTGGACAGGGACGACGATGCCGAGATGATCGAGAACATCGAAGTCTCGCTGTCGTTGTACGACACCATTGGCAAGGAACAGGGCGAGTCCCGGCTGGAATACCTGCTGTCGCAGGCCGAGCGCCAGACCCGGCGCGCGCTGGAACCGTTCGGCTACTACAACCCGGTGATCACGGTGGAAAGCCCGCGCGAAGGTGAGAACCTGCGCGTGGTGATCCATGTCGATCGTGGTCCGCCCACCCTGGTACGCCGCGAGAACATCGACATCACCGGTCCGGCGCAGCTGGACCAGTACCTGCAGGAAGACCTGGAGAACTTCCGACCGCGCAAGGGCCAGCGCTTCGAGCACACGCTGTACGACGCCAGCCGCGTGACCATCACCCGGCGCCTGGCCGAACGTGGCTACTTCGATGCCGATTTCACCCAGCGCCGGGTCGAGATCACCCGCGCCGAGAATGCCGCCGACATCGATCTCACCTGGGATAGCGGCCGCCGCTACAACATGGGCGATATCCGCTTCCACCAGGATTACTTCGTGGAGCGCCTGTTCGACCCGCTGGTGTACTGGGAAAAGGGCAGCTACTTCCACGAAGGCAAGCTGGACCGCCTGCGCGAATCGCTGACCAAGCTGGATTACTTCAGCGTCATCGACATCCAGCCGCAGCCGGACCAGGCCGACGAGAACGGCAACGTGCCGGTGGATGTCACCCTGACCCGGGCCAAGCGCAGCATCTACACGGCCGGTATCAGCTACGGCAGCGAAAGCGGTGCCGGTGTGCGCGGCGGCCTGGAGCGGCGCTTCCTCAACAGCCGCGGCCACAAGATGAACACCCAGCTGGACTACGCGCAGAAGCGCAAGAGTCTTGTCACCACCTACCGGATCCCGGCGTTCAAGTGGCTGGACGGGTGGTACGGGCTCACCGCCAGCGCGTATGACGAGCAGACCGACTACATCGACCTTCGCAACTTCAAGCTGATCGGCAGCCGCAGCGGCGAGATCAACGAGAACTGGACGGCCATCGCCTCGATCAATGCCCTGCGCGAGCGCTGGCGCTATGCCTCGGGCACCGAATTCACCAACGCGATCTACAACACCTCCACGCTGGTGTATCCGCAGCTGGTGGCCGACTACGTGAATGTCGACGACCGCCTGGCCCCACGCAAGGGCATCAGTGGCAGCGCGACAATGCGTGGCGGCATCGAAGGCGCAGGTTCGGATACCAGCTTCGTGCAGGCCAGTGTGATGCTGCGCTGGTTCATTCCGGTCGGCGATGCCGACCGCCTGATCCTGCGCGGCGAAGGGGGTACCACCTGGACCAGCGACCTGGTGGCGATGCCCCCCAGCCTGCGCTTCTTCGCCGGTGGCGACCGCAGCATTCGCGGTTACGCGTTCCGTGAAGTAGGCCCGCGCACGCCTCCGCCGGATAAATTCGCACTGGGTGCCAAGAACCTGGTGACCGCCTCGGCCGAGTACGAGCACTACTTCAAGGGCGGGCCGTGGGGCGGCGCGGTGTTCGTCGATACCGGCAGCGCGTTCGACAACACCATCGACCTGCATACCGGCGTGGGCTTCGGCGTGCGCTGGAAATCACCGGTGGGTCCGGTGCGCGTGGACATCGCGCACGGTCTGAACAATCCGGATTCGAAGTTCCAGCTGTACCTGAGCGTGGGAGCGGACCTGTGAGCACGCCGACCCCGACCACGCCAACCCCGCCGCCGCCGCGCGTGCGCTTCTACCGCAAGCGCCGGTTCTGGGCATGGTCCGGCTTCACCGTGCTGGGGCTGGTGCTGCTGGCGCTGCTGCTGGTGTACTGGCTGCTGCAGACCGTGGCCGGGCGCGATGTGCTGCTGGCCCAGGTGGTGGCGCGGCTGCCGGTGGGCGCCACGCTGACCTGGAGCAAGGTGGATGGCCCGGTGGCCGGGCCGCTGGTGCTGCACAACCTGGATTTCCGCTACGACGACATCCACTTCACCGCCGAGCGCGCGTACCTGGATCCGGATATCCGCCCGCTGCTGGGCCGCAAGCTGCAGCTGGATGCGCTGCAGATCAAGAACGCCACGCTGAACCTGGCCAAGAGCGACGAACCGTTCGAAATGCCCTCGTGGCCCGATTCGCTGCCGCAGATCGAAATGCCGCTGGCGATCCAGGCCGACACCATCATCATCGATGGCTTCCGCATCACCCAGGCGCAGGAGCCGTTGATCGACATCACCAGGCTGCGCGGTGGGCTGGAAATTGCCAACGGCGAATTCCGCGCGCGCCAGCTCAAGGTGGACAGCGACCTGGGCGACTTCCGCGTGGACGGCCGCTATGTGCCGCGCAACGACTATTCCACCGACATCACCATCGGCGCGGTGCTGCCGGCACCGCGCGGGCGCACCCCGGCGCGGCTCGGGCTGGTGGCCCGTGGCAACCTGGACCGCATGGAAATCGCGCTGGCCGGGCATGCCCCCGCGCCGCTGCAGGCCAGCCTGGTCTTCGACGGCCGCGACGCACCGGTGTGGAAGGCCAGTGCGCGCAGCAAGGAACTGGACCTGGCACTGCTGGTGCCGGGCATGGATGCCGGTACCAGCACGCCGCTGTCGCTGGATTTCCAGGCCACCGGCAAGGGCGGGCAGGCCAACCTGCAGGGCCGCATCCAGCAGGGCGACCTGGCGGTGGAGCTGGCGCCATCCAATGTCGGCCTGGCCGACCAGGTACTGACCGTCTCACCGCTGGTGGTGAAGGGCTTCGGTGGCCAGGCCCGGCTGCAGGGCACCGCCGATTTCCGTGACCGCGAAAATGCCAGCCTGCGCTTTGCGATCGTCGCCAACGACCTGACCTTCGTGCCCGAGGCCGATCCCACCACGCCGGGCGCCGCCAAGCCGGTGCCGGTGACGCTCAACGAAGCGCGCATGGGCCTGGCCGGCACGCTCAAGAACTGGGCGGCGGTCGGCACGGCCTCGGTGGAGCGCGAACAGCAATCGGCCGACCTGACGTTCGATGTGCGCGGCAGCGACACCGCCGCCCGGATCAAGCAGCTGCAGGCCAAGACCCCCGGCGGCACGCTCGACGTGACCGGCCAGGTGGCGTGGGCGCCGCAGCTGGATTGGGACGTGGCCGCCAAGCTGGCTGCATTCGATCCCGGCTACTTCGTGCCCGGGTGGGATGGCCGCCTGTCCGGCAACGTGGCCTCCAAGGGCCGCCAGCTGCCGCCGCCGGCGGGCAGCCCGGCCGGTACCGCCGGGATCTATGAAGCCACCGTGGACGTGCCCGGCATCAACGGCATGCTGCGCAACCGCCGCGTGGATGCGCAGGGCCGCTTCGCGCTGCGCGGGCAGCAGGGCGAAGGCAACGTGCGCCTGGCGGTGGGCAACAGCCGCCTGACCGCGCGCGGCAGCGTCGGCGACCGCCTCGATGTGCAGGCGCAGCTGGAACCGGTGCAGCTGGATGACCTGATGCCCGGCAGCACCGGCACGCTGCGTGGCCAGGTGCAGGTGCGCGGACCGCGCACCGCGCCGGACATCACCGCCGACCTGGTCGGCAGCGGGCTGCGCTATGCCGATTACAGCGCTGAAGCGCTCAGCATCCGTGGCCGCCTGCCGTGGCAGGGCAGCAACGGCACCCTGGCGCTGCAGGGCACCAAGGTGCAGGCCGGCATGCTGCTGGACACGATCAACGTGGACGCGCGCGGCAGTGTGTCCAACCTGCGGCTGGATGCGCAGGCGAAGAACGAACTGGGTGCGGTGGCGCTGGAGGGCGGGGTACGCCAGCAGGGCAATGCATGGCGGGGCGATATCGCCGCGCTGCGGATCGCACCGATCAAGGGCGATGCATGGGCGTTGCGCGCACCGGCCACCTTCGGTATCCAGGGCAGCACCTTCACCCTGACCGACACCTGCCTGGGCGCGGCCACCGGCGGCGCGCTGTGCGCCAGCGCCAACTGGCCGCGTGATGGGTTGAAGGTGCGCGGCGATGCGCTGCCGCTGGCGCTGGTGCAGCCGTGGCTGCCGCCGCAATCCGGGCGCCGCCTGCACCTGCGCGGCGAAATCACCCTGGATGGGCAGATCCGCCCGCGCGGCAACGCGTGGGAAGGCAGCGCCAGGATCGCCTCGCTGGAAGGCGGCATCCGCCTGGGCGACAACGCGCGCGGCGAGCTGGTGCGCTACGACCAGTTCTCGGCCACGCTGGAAATGACCCCGGCGCAGATCAACGCCAAGCTCGGTGTTGGCTTCCAGGGCAACGGCTTCGTCGATGCCAAGGTGCAGACCGGCTGGGATGCCAACGCGCCACTCAACGGCGAGCTGTACCTCAACATGTCGCGGCTGTACTGGATCGAGTTGTTCTCGCCCGACATCGTGCGCCCCACCGGCCTGATCGAAGGCCACGTCAGCCTGCGCGGTACGCGCGGCACGCCGTCGCTGGGCGGCGACGCCAAGCTGAGCAACTTCAAGGGTGAGTTCCCGGCGCTGGGGCTGACCTTCGATCAGGGCAGCGGCAGCTTCACCGCGCAGCCGGATGGTTCGGCGAAGATCACCGCACAGGCGAACTCGGGTAAGGGCACGCTGTACGTGGACGGCGGGCTGTCGTGGTTCGGCGATGCACAGCCGCTGCAGCTGCATATCCACGGCGAAAATGTGCTGCTGTCCAACACGCCGGAACTGCGCATCGTGGCCAACCCCAACCTCGACTTCACCCTGGCCAAGGCGGCCATGCAGCTGCGCGGCACCGTGCATGTGCCCGAAGCCGACCTGGACCTGGAGCGGCTGGATCGCGGCACCTCGGTGTCCGAAGACGTGGTGGTGCTGGACCCGGCCGACCCGGAAGAAGGCCCGAGCCTGCCGCTGGACATGGACCTGACCGTAAGCCTGGGCGACAAGGTCCGCATGGCCGGCTTCGGCCTCAAGGGCGGGCTGGGCGGCAAGATGCAGGTGTGGGCGCGGCCCGGTCGCGAGATGACCGCCAACGGCGCGCTGGAAGTGAGTGGCCGCTACAAGGCCTATGGCCAGGACCTGACCATCACCCGCGGCAACCTCAACTGGAACTTCAACGCGGTGTCCGACCCGCGCATCAACATCCGTGCAGAGCGCCGGGTGGGCGATGTCACGGCCGGTATCGACGTGACCGGTCGCGCGCAGTCGCCACGGGTGGACGTGTGGTCCGAGCCGTCGATGTCGCAGTCCGAAGCACTGGCGTTCCTGGTGCTGGGGCGCAGCCTTACCGGCGCCAGCAGCGACCAGACCCAGCAGGTCAACGCGGCCTCGGCAGCGCTGTCGGCCGGCAGCGGCCTGCTCGCTTCGCAGCTGGGCGCCAAGCTCGGCCTGGACGACGCCGGCGTCAGCCAGTCACGCGCGCTGGGCGGTTCGGTGATCGGCGTGGGCAAGTACATCTCGCCCAAGCTGTACGTCGGCTACGGCGTCTCGCTGGTAGGCAGCGGCTCGGTACTCACGCTGAAGTACCTGCTGCGCCGCGGCTTCGACATCGAAATCGAATCCAGCACGGTGGAAAACCGCGGCTCGCTCAACTGGCGAAAAGAAAAGTAGAGCCAGGCCCTGCCTGGCTGCTGACAATGATCGGCGCCACTGCCCCACCGGACGTGTGGGGAACCGGCATAGGCCACCCGCGTCCGGTACTGGCATTGCAATGATCGGCATCGCGCCTCCGTCAGCCCGTGTGATTGCGGGTCCGACACCGGTAGGGTCGCATCCCAATCGACCACCGACGCGGCATCCGCGATCGTTGATGGCATTGCAATGATCGGCATCACGCCTCCGTCAGCCATGCAATTGCACAGGTCCATGCGTCAAAGCGATCGCGCACATTGTCGGCAGTCGTTTGGGAACCGACCCTACCGCGCGGTGCATGCCGAATGCGGCATGGAAATCCTGGCGATTCAAGCAGCGCAGGGCGCTTGGAAAGACAGTTCGCCTACCGCATCACACTTTGCAATGTCCTTGCGCCGCAATGGATACCGGGTACCTCCGGATCAATTCCGACACAGTGTTAGGCACTGCCTACCGGTTCGGCCGAATCAACAGATACAACCGAATTCCGTTATGGTCATCGCGTCCGCATGGTAGGCCCTGAGTCTAAAAGCTCAGCAACCAAGCAAGCTTGATGCAATGCGTCGGGAGGGTGACCGAATACAACACCCCTCGTGGAAATACGTCGCACCGTTTCTTGCTTAACGGCTTTTAGCCTCCCGACTCCCCCGCCATTCCGGCGGGGGGACATCAAGGAGAGGCCTACCATGCACGACCAAGAAAATCAGTCATCCGCCCGCACCCCATCGCGTGTCGTCTACCACTGGCGTACGCCGCGCAGCGTGCTCGTTGGTGCGTTGCGCGAGGACGACCGTGAGCCGGAGCCCGGCGAACTACTGATTCCCTCCCTCCACCTGCGCGGCATGTGGATGACCACGGCAGGCATCGAAACCGGCAGCTGTCTGAGCGTGCACATCGCGCCCGGCTGCCTGCTGCTGCGCAGCGTGAAGCCCGTGGTAAGCGTCGCGTGCCGCCCCGGGTGGTACCTGTCCACGAAAGAGGCCCCGAGCGTTCGAACGCGCTCGCGCTGGTAAGCCGCGCGTCATTCCCCGGCCCCTGACCATCGGCCGTTGCCCTTGCGGGGCGCAGCGGCTATGGTCCCGGACTGTTCAACAGTGCCGGAATCAACTCCATGGCCACTCGCAGCACCCTCTCCACCGCCCTGGCCCTTGGCCTCACCCTCGCCGCCGGCGCCCACGCCGACGAAGGCATGTGGATGCCGACCCAGCTGCCGGACCTGGCCAAGCCGCTGAAGGCGGCCGGGTTCAAGGGCAACCCGGCCGACCTGGCCAACGTGACCGCCGCGCCGCTGAGCGCCGTGGTGCGTGCGGGGGGCGGCACCGGCTCGTTCGTTTCCGAAGACGGCCTGCTGCTGACCAACCACCATGTGGCCATGGGCGTGATCCAGTACAACAGCACCGCCGAGCACAACCTGATCGACGGCGGCTTCATCGCCCAGGGTCGCAGCGATGAGCGCCCGTCCAACCCGGATTTCCGCGTGCTGGTCACCACCGGCTTCGACAAGGTCACCGATGAAGTGCTGCGCGATGCGCGTGGCAAGACCGGGCGCGCCTACTTCGACGCGGTGGACCGCGCCAGCAAGCGGCTGGTGGCCGAGTGCGAGCAGGAAGGCAACGTGCGCTGCAGCGTGGCCGACATGTACTACGGCACCGACTTCTATCGGATCCGCCAGCTGGAACTGAGCGATGTGCGGCTGGTGTACGCGCCGCCGCGCGCGATCGGCAACTACGGCGATGAGATCGACAACTTCATGTGGCCGCGCCACACCGGCGATTTCACCCTGCTGCGCGCCTACGTGGGCAAGGACGGCAAGCCGGCCGCCTACAGCCCGGACAACGTGCCTTACCACCCGCCGGCGCACCTGAAGATGGCCATCGATGGCCCGAAGACCGGTGATTTCGCCATGCTGGCCGGATACCCGGGCATCACCTACCGCCACCGCACGGCGGCCGAGTTCGCCGGCCAGATCGACACGGTGCTGCCGCGCCGGGTGGCGGTGTTCCAGCAGATGATCGACACCATCGAAGCGACCACGGCCAAGGATGCACAGGCGCGCACCCGCTACGCCGCGCAACTGCAGTCGCTGAAGAACAACCGCAAGCGTGCCGCCGGTGAGCTCGAAGGCCTGCTGCGCAGCGATGCCAAGACCCAGCGCGCCACCGACGAGGCGGCGATGCTGAAGGCCACCGATGCGACCTGGCAGCCGGACATCCAGGCGCTGCTGGGCTCGCTGTCGCAGGGCGCGTCGATGGGCGAGCGCGATTTCGTGCTGGAACAGGCCGCCGCGCAGAGCCAGCTGCTGCGTTCGGCGTTGCTGCTGGAGCGCCTGCGCATCGAATCGGCCAAGCCCGATGCCGAGCGCGAAAGCGGCTACCAGCAGCGCGATCAGGCGCTGATCGAAGGCACCCTCAAGCAGGTCCAGCGCCGCTATGCGCCGGAGGTCGAGAAGGCGCTGCTGACGAATCTGCTCACCCGCTACCAGCAGCTGCCCGATGCGCAGCGCGTGCCCGAGTTCGACGCCGCGTTCGGCCGTACCCCGGCCGCGCTGGCCAAGGCGTTGGACGCGCTGTACAGCGGTACCCGGCTGGGTGATGAAGCCGAACGCCTGAGCCGCTTCGCTGCTGCGAAGGAAGGCAAGGCATTGGCGCACGACCCGCTGATCGACCTGGCCGGCCCGCTGGTGGCCGCGCAGCTGCGCTTGGAGGGTGAGCGCAAGGAGCGCGAAGGCGAACAGCTGCGCCTGCGCCCGGCCTACATGCAGGCCCTGTTTGCCTGGCGGGCCAAGCAGGGCCGTGCGGTGTACCCCGATGCCAACCGTACCCTGCGCATCAGCTACGGCAAGGTGGAAGCGCTGTCCCCGCGCGATGCGGTGCATTTCGATCCGGTAACCACCGTGGCCGGCATCGTGGAAAAGAACACCAATGCATTCCCGTTCGATGCGCCCAAGCCGTTGCTGGCGGCGATCGCCAAGGGCGATTTCGGCAGCACCGCCGACCCGGTGCTGAAGACCCAGACGGTCAACTTCCTGACCAACCTGGATACCACCGGCGGCAACTCCGGCTCGCCGGTGCTCAATGCACGCGGCGAGCTGATCGGGCTGAACTTCGACAGCAACTGGGAATCGGTCAGCGCCAGCTGGTGGTTCGACCCGCGCTTCAAGCGCGCCGTGCACGTGGACATGCGCTACCTGCGCTGGTTGCTGGCCAAGGTCTACCCGGCGCCGGCACTGCTGACCGAAATGGGCGTGCCGGCCGAGTAGGCCGGCGCCCTTCAACGGGCCAGCGGCGTCAGCCCGGTCCAGTCCATCTGCAAGGGCGCGAGCAGCAGATCCAGTTCGTTGCCCAGCGGGTTGCCGGGGTCCCAGACGTTGGGGTTGGCTGCAGCGTGCGAGCGCTCTGGCGGCGCGGCGCCGTTCCACGCCACCAGGGTCAGCTTCATGCCGCCGCGGTGAACGCCTGCCACCGCGTCCAACTGCTGCGCACCCAGTGCCCGTACTTCTGTGGGCTGAAAGCCCAGCCGCTCGGCCTTGGCCAGCAGCTTGACGGCAATATCGCTGACTGCCAGCTCGCGCCAGGTCAACGTTACCGGCACCGGCAGCAACGAGAACTCGCGGCGCAGTTCATGCAGCAGGTGGGCATGGATCTGGCTCTGCGGCCGCTGTATGGCGGGGTCGCCTCCGGGATCAAGCGGCAGTGCCGCTTCCACTTCGTGCAGGTAGTGCACCAGCTGCAGCGTGCGGTGTTCATCCGCACTGAGTGGGCCGAACGGGGAACCGGCTACCGGAACCGCCAGCCGCTGGTAGATCTGCGCCATCGGCCAACGACTGGTACGGTCAGCCGGCGGAGGGGTTTCAGTGACGGCTCGGGCGTTCCAGACCGAATACAGCAGGTTGCTGAGCGCGTTGCAGGTGACCTCGCGTTGGTCCGCGGGCAGCGAGGTTTCCAGGCGGTGGCGCAAGAGCGGGGTGAGGATGGCGGGCGGGGAGGTGGCTACGGGCATGCTGGAACTCCGTGGGAACGAGGGGCGGTCAACGCTGCCTGCCCCGATCCACACGAACAAGCGGCAACCACGACGCCCCACTGTCGCTTGCACCCACACGCCACCGCACTGCGGCTTTTGTAGCATTTGGCGGGTTCCCGGGCGGCGGCTAGACTGCAGGCTGGATCCGGAGGAAGCGACGCACCACGTGACTGCAGTACGGGAACTTGAAGGGCTGAAGGTCTGGGTGGTTGAAGACGACCCGGAGCTGCTTGCACTGCTGCTGGACGACCTGGCCTGGCGCGGCGCGACCGTGCGTGGCCTGGACAGCGCCGAAGCCCTGTACCGCGCGCTGCTGAGCGACCGCTGCGACATCGTGGTGCTGGACGTGGGCCTGCCTGGCGAAGACGGCTACACGGTGGCGAGCCACCTTCGCGCCTCGGCCTCGATCGGCATCGTGATGCTGACCGGCCGTGGCGACCCCCGCGACATGGCGCTGGGCCTGACCCAGGGCGCCGACCTGTATCTGGTCAAGCCACCGGACCTGGACGTGCTGGCAGCCGGCCTGCACAGCCTGCGCCGCCGCCTGTCGCCTGCTTCCACCGCGCCGGCCCCCGCCACGGCGCAGCCGCGCTGGCGACTGGCCGATGACGGCTGGACCCTGCACGCACCGACCACCGCCACGCTGGCGCTGACGATGATGGAGCGCGGCGTGCTGCAGTTGCTGTTCGCGGCCAACGGCGGCGCCGTCACCCGCGAGCAGCTGATCGCCAACATCACCGACACCCCGTGGGATTTCGATCCGCACCGCCTGGATGTGCTGGTCCATCGCCTGCGCACGCGCGTGCGCAGCGCCACCGATGTCGAGCTGCCGATCCGCGCGCTGCGCGGCCAGGGCTACCTGCTTACCGTCTGATCCGCTCCCGGTCGGCGTGAGCCAGTGTGAGCGTGCGTGAGCCGCCGGCACTGACTTGCCTTCACGGCAACATCACAATCCGCCCCGCCCGGCACCGTCGGCGACGTCTGTCGCCTGCAGGCCTGGGATTCATCTGACAGGGGACGTCTGGACCGGTTGCGTTGGGTACGCATCGTGCGGCGTTCCCTGTGAACGCTGCAACGACCGGAACAGGGGAAAACGCATGTCCATCCAGAGCGATCGCGCAGGCATCTGCGCGGCGGCAACGCCGTTTGAGCGCACGCAGGCGCAGTCCTGGCGGTTGTCGCTGCGCCGCGCCGTGCTGGGCCTGCTGATGGCGCTGCCACTACCCGCACTGGCCATCGACCTGCAGATCACCGACTTCTCCGATACCGGTTACGACCCGGTGCCGGCCGGCACCACGGTGATCTACAACGTCAAGGTCGAAAACGGCGCCAATGACACCGCCAGCGGCAGCGTGACCCTGTTCGACCTGCCCGCCGGCACCGCGCTGGGCGGCACCGCCCCGGCGGGCTGCAGCGCCTCGGCGGGCGCTGCCGGCACTATCCGCGTGGTGTGCACGAACCCGGCATTGAACGCCTCTACGGCGCCCTACGAGTTCAAGCTGCCGGTCACCACCATCGCCTCGCAGCCGGCCACCATCACCGTGCGCGCCGCGATCGGTTTCGCCAACGCGCTGCCGCCGGCGACCACTCCGATCAGCACGCTGCAGAACACCGACCCGTTCTTCGGCAGCGATACCAACGTTGCCAACAACCGCACCAGCCAGAACACCACCATCCAGGCGGCGGCCGACCTGGAACTCAGCAAGAGCGCCACGCCCGATCCGGTGATTGGCGGCGGTGAAGTCACCTACACCCTGACCGTGCGCAACGCCGGCCCCAGCGTCACCACCGGTTTCCGGGTCGCCGATACGCTGCCGCCGAACGTCACCCTGGTCGGCGCGCCGACCGGTGCGGACTGGGCCTTCACCCAGCAGAACGGCACCTACAACGGCACCCTGGCGGTAGGCGCAAGCACCAGCTACTCGTTCCGCGGCAAGGTCAATGTCGGCACCGGCAACATCGTCAATTCGGCGGTGGTCAACGCCGGCAACGTGCCCGACCCGGTGCCGGACAACAACGCTGCCCAGGTGACCACGCAGGTGACCGCCGGTGCGGACCTGCTGGTGTCCAAGTCGGTATCGCCCGCGCCGGCAGCCGCCGGTTCGGTGGTCACCTATACGCTGACCGCGCGCAACGATGGTCCCAGCGCGGCCACCACCGTGGTGCTGCGCGATGCGTTGCCGGAAGGCTTCCAGGTCAACGGGGTATCCGGACCCGGCGGCTGGTCGTGCACCAACAACGCCGAGCGCACCGTGGTCACCTGCAACGCCGCGAGCTTCGCACCGGGCGCGCAGGCGCAGATCGCGATCCAGGCGCAGGTGCCGTCCACCGGCACCAACAGCAGCGGTACGGTGACCAACACCGCCCAGATCAGCGCGGCCACGCCGGATCCGGTGCTCACCAACAACGAAGGCAGCGTCGGCCTGACCGTCATCCCCGACGGCGCCGATCTGCGCATGACCAAGACCAAGACCCCGGCGCTGGTACCGGTGTGGAACAACACCGGGCTGCGCACCGACAGCGTGATGACCAGCACCCTGCGCGCGCAGAACCTGGGCCCGCGCACGGTCACCGGCAACCTGCAGCTGGTCGATACGCTTGCCGCGGGCGAAGAATGGGTCGATGCCAGTGGGCAGCCCTACGCGGCGGGCGTGCCCGTGACCGTGGGCGGTTTCAGCTGCAGCGTGGACCGCGCCTGGAGCGGGGCCCCGCCGCAGGTCGTCACCTGCACCCAGACCGGTGGCTACCCGGTCGCGGTCAACGGCAACTCCGCCGCGCTGACCCTGTACACGCTTGCGCGCCTGCAGGGCACGCTGGCCAATACCGCCTGTACCGGCGGCAGCGGCGGTTCGGCCGAACCGACCACCGCCGGTGGCATCAACCTGGATCCGAACACCGGCAATGACTGCACCGGCGGGCAGAGCCGCGCCACCGACGCCCGCGCCGACCTGTCCATCACCAAGCGCACCAATGGCGCCGGCGACGCCGACAACGTGATCCGGGAAGCGGATGGCGGGGTCAGCTACACGCTGCAGGTCACCAACAACGGCGCAACCACCACCGGCGTGGTGGTCAACGACCCCATCCCGGGCTTTGTCACCGGCAGCACCACCGTCACCAAGAACACCGTGCCGGCCGGCTGGACCTGCGATGTGGTCGGCAGCGGCTACATCTGCCGCTCCGCCGGCACCGCGCTGGCGGCCGGCGCCACCGCCACCATCGTGTTCACCGTCAACCGCGGCCTGTTCGACAGCCAGAGCCAGGCCGCTGGTACCTGCGGTGGTGTGGCGATGCCGGCCGGCCGCTTCTGCAACACCGCAGGCGTCAGCATCGATCCGACCGTAAGCGGTTCGATCGGCGAAGCCAACCCGGGCAACAACAGCGCCTCGGACTGGGTGCAGATCGACCCGGTGGCCAACATGGCCACCACTGCCAAGGACATCACTTCCGGCAGCCCGGGCCGCGCCGGCGTCAACACCACCTACCGCATCACCTACCAGAACCGGGGTCCGTCCACGGCCCGCGGCGTGGTGTTCAGCGATACCTTCACCCTGCCGGCCAATGACGCCGGTTTCGTATTGATTTCCGCGGTGCGCACCGGCAGCGGCAGCACCGCGTGCAGCGTGACCGCCAACGATGCGGCGATCAGCTCGGCGCCCGCCCCAGGTGGCACGTCGTGGTTCAACACCGGCGGTGCGCCCGCCACGCTGCGGCTGACCTGTGCGCCGCAGGACATGGCCAACAACTCCACCCAGACCATGACGGTGGTGATCCGCCCGAACGTCAACAGCGGCAACACCGGTCGCCGTTTCACCAACGATGGCTCTTTCCATTTCGATCCGGACAACACCGGCAGCCCCGTACCGGCCAGCGGCGTCGACGGCAGCGGGCGCAGCTACAACTACAACAGCCGCACCGACGATGACCTGCGTGCCGCCGCGCTGGATTTCACCGCCGGTGAAGTCGACCTGATCGTCAACAAGATCGACCAGAACTTCGCCGGCGCGGTAGATCCGCTGGGCTTTGACTCGCGCGTGGGCCAGGAAGCCAACAACTACATCCTGTACCAGGTGAGTGTGCGCAACGACGGCCCGTCGCTGGCCACCCGCACGGTAATCGAAGACACCATCACCCCGGCCAGTGGCGCCAACGTGGCCTTTGTCGGCAGCCGCACCGGTAACGCCACCACGCCGCAGGGTGCGCTGGAAGCACCGGGCGTGCGCTGTACCGTTGCCCCGGGCAGCAGCAATCCCACCACGGCACCGCAGACCCTGTCGTGCAGCATGCCCAGCGTGGGCGTGTCCACCACCGAACAGGGGGCGATCGCCGCCAACCAGACCAGCTACCTGTACCTGGTGTACCAGTACCTCAGCGCGCCGCCGGCCACCGGCGCGACGCTGTTGAACGAGGTCACCGCACGCTCGGCTGAAACCGAGCGCGATACCAGCAACAACAGCGCGGTGCAGGAGACCAGCATCCGCACGCGCTCGGACCTGGCAATGACCAAGACCAGCGTGGTGCTGGCGCCCAATGCCAACCCGACCCAGCCGCTGCCCGCCGCTGCCACCACGATCAGTCTGCGCCAGCCGTTCTGGTACGTGCTGGACGTGGTCAACAACGGCCCCGGCCACAGCCTGTCGCGCGACCGCAGCGGCGACAACCCGCTGCGCGGCGATGGCGTGGTGGTGACCGATACGCTGCCGGCAGGCCTGGAGGTGATCGGCGGCGGCGAAGGCACCAGCTGGCAGAAGGCCGGCAACACCGCCGACGCCGGCGTGGTCAGCAACGGCACCGGCAGCTGCGTGGTGAACGGTCGCAACCTTACCTGCCGCATGGGCGACCTGGCACTGGACGGCCGCGTCCGCGTGCTGGTCCCCGCGCGCTGGACCACGGTGCCGGCCAATGGCACCGGCCGCAATACCGCACGCGCCACCAGCGACCAGCTCGACCCGACCCCCGGCAATGACGAAGGCACCAGCACCCATACCGTGGTGCGGTCCTCGCTGACCGGCGTGGTGTTCCAGGACCGCGAGCGCAGCGGCACGGATGGCGGCACGCCGCAGGCCGGCGAACCGACCATCTCCGGCGTGGAAGTGCGCCTCACCGGCACCGATGCCTACGGCAACGCGGTGACGCTCACCACCACCACCGACGGCAACGGTGCCTACCGCTTCGACAACCTCGCACCGGCCGGGACCGACGGCTACACGCTGACCCAGGTGCAGCCGGCCGCCTACGTCAATGGCCCGGTGGCACCGCCCGTTGCGGGCGGCCTGGCGCCGTCGGCCGGCGGTACCTATGCCGTGGTCGATCCGGCGATCAGCGCCAACTCGCTCTATACCGCTGTCGCGCTGGGCGCGGGCGTGGACGCGGTGCGCTACAACTTCCCGGAAGTGCGCCGCCCGGCGTTGTCCGGCTTCGTCTACGTCGACAGCAACTACAGCAACACCCGCAACACCGGCGACGCCCCGATTGCCAATGCCACCGTCGAACTGCTCGACGCGGCCGGCACCGTGGTGGCCAGTGCCACCACCGCCGCCGACGGCAGCTACAGCTTCCCCGGCCTGAACCCGCTGCAGGTGTACACGCTGCGCGAAGTGCTGCCCACCGGCAGCTACCGCAACCGCCCGAGCGCGATCAATCCAGGCCTGGTGGGTGCTGCGGCGTGCGCAGGCTGCACCGTGGCCACCGGCGCGGCCGGCGATGCGGCAACCACCGACCGGATCGGCAACATCGACCTCTCGCGCGGCGAAGACGCCACAGCGTTCAACTTCGGCGAAGACGCGGTCACCGCCATCTCCGGCCATGTGTACCTGGACCGCAACGGCAACGGCGACTTCGACACCGGCGATGCCGGTACACGCAATTCGCAGGCCAATGGCGGCCTGCAGGGCGTCACCGTCACCCTCATCGGCGCGGGCCCCGACGGCGCGTTCGGTACGGGCGATGACCTGCCACCGGTGGTGGTCCAGACCGACGCGCAGGGCCGCTACGATTTCGATGGCCTGGTGGTCGGGCAGAACTACCGCATCACCGAGACGCAGCCGCAGGGGTATGCGAACGCTGCGGAAAACGCGACCAACAGCATCACTCTCAACGCGCTGCCGTTGACCGGTTCCAGTGGCAATGATTTCGGCGAGGCGCTCGGTTCGCTCAGCGGCGAGGTCTACGAAGACTTCTCCAACGTGGCGGCCAACAACAACAACGGCCGCCGCGACGCCGGTGAAAACGCCATCGCCAACGTCACCGTGACCCTGTCGGGCACGGACGTGCTTGGCAATCCGGTCGTGCTGACCACCACCACCGATGCCAACGGCGGCTACCGCTTCAGCGACCTGTTGCCGCCGCAGGCCGGCACCGGCTACACCCTGACCGAAACGCAGCCGGCCGGTTACCTGGACGGCAAGCATGCGGCCGGCAATGCGGCCACCCCCGGCAGCACGGCCGTGGCCAACGTCATTTCCGCGATCGCCATCAACGCCGGGCAGGACGCCAGCGGCTACCTCTTTGGCGAACTGGCCAATGCGCCGATCAGCGGCACGGTGTACCTGGACCGCAACGACGACGGCGACAACACCGCCGGCGACATCGGCGTGCCCGGCGTGCAGGTGACCATCGTCGGCAATGGCGCCGACGGCGTGTTCGGCACGCCCGACGACACCACCGTCAACCTCGTCACCAATGCCGACGGCCAGTACAGCTACCCTGGCGCGATCGCCGGCCAGGCCTACCGCATCACCGAAACCCAGCCGACCGGGCTGGGCGAAGGCCGCGAGCAGCCGGGCAATGTCATCCTGATCGCCAACCTGCCCGCCGCCGGCGCCAGCGGCAACGATTTCGGCGAGCTGGCCGCGTCGCTGTCCGGCACCGTGTTCCTGGACCGCAACAACAACGGCGTGCAGGACGCCGGCGAGCCGGGCCTGCCGGGCGTGCAGCTGCAGCTGCCGGCCGGCACGGTCGACGCGCTGGGCAACGCCGTGGTTACCGTGGCGACCGATGCCGACGGTCGGTACCGCTTCGACCACCTGCTGGCCGGCACCTACAGCGTGACCGAGCAGGCCACGCAACCGTCGTTCAATGGCGGCCCGACCCTCAACGGCCTCACCCGTGCGGGCAGCATCGACGGCGCCATCGTGGGCGTGTCTACCGCCGTGGCCAGCGTGCCGAGCGCGATCAACGCGATCACGCTGCCGGCCGGCAAGTCCGCGACCGCCTATGACTTCGGCGAGATCCTGCCGGTGTCCATCGCCGGCACGGTGTTCTTCGATGTCGACAACGACGGCGTGCGCAACGGTGCCGCTGAAACCGGCATCGAAGCGGTGACCGTGCAGGTCACCGGTACCGACGACACCGGCGCCAGCGTCTCGGTCAGCGTGCAGACCGATGCCGATGGCCGCTTCATTTTCGAAGGCCTGCGTCCGGGCACCTACACGCTTGTTGAACCGCAGCAGCCCGCCGGCACCAGCAACGGCATCACCACCGCCGGCACCGTCGGCGGCACGCCCCGTGGCACCGCCACGCCGATCACCACCGTGCCCAGTGCGATCAGCACCATCGACCTGACCACGCCGGGCAGCGCCTCGGTGGACAACCTGTTCGGCGAAATTCCGCTCAACAGCGGTATCAGCGGCAAGGTCTGGACCGACCGCAACAATGACGGCGTGGTCGACCCGGGCGAAACCGGCCTGGCCAATGTGCGTGTCACCCTGACCGGCACCGACCTCGCCGGCAACCCGATCAGCCGCGACACCGTGACCGACGCCGACGGCAGCTACAGCTTCGCCGAACTGCCGCCGGGCACCTACGTGGTGACCGAACCGGAGCAGCCCACCGGCACCCGCGATGGCCGCACCGTGGCCGGCAGCACAGGTGGCAGCGTGACCGCGCCGGGCACGGCGCCTTCGCAGATCACTGCGCTGGTGCTGGGCGTGAACCAGCAGTCGGTGAACAACAACTTTGGTGAGATTCCGACCGCCAGCATTGCCGGCCGCGTCTACAACGACAGTAACGACAACGGCAGCGTCGACAGTGGCGAAGGCGGCATCGCCGGGGTCAGCGTGGTGCTGACCGGCACCGATGACCTTGGCCAGCCGGTATCGCTCACGTTGAATACCGACGCCGAAGGCCGCTACCGCTTCGAGGGCCTGCGCCCGGGCACCTACACCGTGACCGAGCCGACCCAGCCGCCGCAGACGCTCAACGGCATCACCAGCGCCGGCACCGTCAACGCCGCCCTGGTCGGTGTGGCCAGTGACCGCGCCAGCGTGCCGTCGGCGATCAGCCAGATCGTGCTGCCGCTGGGCGTGGACGCGCTGGAGTACAACTTCGGTGAGATCGGCGATTCGCCCGACCTGATGGTCAGCAAGGCGTCCACCAGCACGCGCTTCACGGTCAACAACCTGGCCGGTTACACCATCCAGGTGCGCAACGCCGGCCAGCAGCCGAGCCGTGGCGAGTACACGGTGCACGACCGCCTGCCGGCGGGCCTGAGCCTGGACAGCCTGCCGGTGGGGACCGGCTGGACCTGCACCGGTGAACCCGGCGCGGTGCGTTTCAGCTGCACCAGCCAGCGCGTGCTGGCTGCCGGTGCGGTATCGCCGGACAGCATCGCCGTGGTGGTGCGCGTGGCCGCCGCAGCGGCCGAGGCCGGCACAGTCAACAACGCCGTGCTGGTGGAAGGCGGCGGCGAGAACCCGTTCCGCGCCCCGACCGCAACCGAACGCGCTGCGTTCGGGGGCGAAGTGGGCAACCTGCCGGCGTGCGTGGACACCATCATCCACAACGCCTGCCGCGTGCCCAACAGCGTGCAGCTGGCCGCGTCGGTCGGCGGCACCGTCTGGTTCGACGTGGGCAGCGATGACCAGCTGCTGGATGGCGGCGACCGCCGTCTGTCGGCCTGGATCGTGGAGCTGGTGGACCCTGCCAACGGGCAGGTGGTGAAGACCACCGTGAGTGCGGCCGATGGCAGCTACCGCTTCGGCGATGTGGTGCCAGGCGTGAAGTGGAACATCCGCTTCCGCGACCCGCGCTCCACCGTGCTGTGGCCGTTCCCGGTCACCCGCGAAAGTGCCGGCGGCGTGCAGGAAGCCTGCGACGCCGACGCGGCGATCGCGCGCGGCGGGGTCAGCGCCTGCCGCACCACCGACAACGGCACCAGCCAGCTGGAAGTGGTGCTGCGCGCCGGCGACCACCTCGCGCAGCAGAGCCTGCCGGTAGACCCGTCGGGCGTGGTGTACGACGCCACGACCCGCGACCCGGTTCCCGGTTCGGTGGTGACCCTGGCGCCGGTTGGCCTGTGCAGCGGGTATGACCCGCGAACCAGCGTGCTCAATGCAGCCGGTGGTGGCTATCGCATTGACGGCAACACGATTGCGATGACCGTCGGCAGCGAAGGCTTCTACCAGTTCGCCTTCGCGCCGGCCGCGCCGGCCCGCTGCGAGTTCCAGCTGACCGTCACGCCGCCGGGGGGTTACACCTTCGTGTCGACGATGATTCCGCCGCAGGCGGGCGCGTTGTCGCCGGCCGGCGGTGCCGGTGCCAACCATGTCGTGCAGACCAACACCCAGGCGCCGACCGGCGCGGTGGGTACGGCGACCGAGTACTACCTGACCCTGTTCGCGGGTTCGGCCACCGCAGCGATCGTGCACAACCATCTGCCGCTGGATACGGCGGTGGCCACGGGTCTGGCGATCACCAAGACCGGCGACCGCCAGACCGCCGAAATCGGCGACACCGTGCAGTACACCATCACCGTGCGCCAGACCGCCGGCAGTGCGCTGGCCGCGTTGAACGTGATCGACCGCCTGCCGCGTGGCTTCACCTACATCGACGGCACCGCGCGTGCCGACGGCCGTGCGGTGGCCGACCCGGCCGGCAAGCCCGGCCCGCTGCTGGGCTTCGCGCTGGGGCCGATCACTGTCGGTGGCCAGATCGTGCTGACCTACCGGGTCCGCGTGGGCGTGGGCGCGCAGCAGGGCGACGGCATCAACCGTGCGCAGGCCCTTGGCTGTTCGATCAGCGGCGGTTGCATCGACCCGGTGGCGGTCACCCCGCTGCCCGGTTCGCTGGCCTCCAACCGTGCCGAATACCGCGTGCGTGTCACCGGTGGCGTGTTCACCGAACAGGCCTGTGTGCTCGGCAAGGTGTTCATGGACTGCAACAACAACCACCTGCAGGACCGCGAAGAGCTGGGCATTCCGGGGGTGCGCCTGTACTTCTCCGACGGCACCTGGGTGATCAGCGATTCGGAAGGCAAGTACAGCTTCTGCGGCCTGCCGCCGCAGAGCCACACGCTGAAGGTGGATGCGAGCACGTTGCCGGTCGGCGCGCGCCTGACCACCAGCAGCAACCGCAACCTGGGCGACGCCGACAGCCTGCTGCTCGACCTGAAGAACGGCGAGCTGCACCGCGCCGACTTCATCGAAGGCAGCTGCGCCAACCCGGTGCTGGAGCAGGTCAAGGCACGCCGCACCCAGGGTGAGGTGCAGGCGCCGGAAACCGAACCGGGCCAGGCGCCGCTGCGCTTCGAGAGCAAACCCGCACGGGCGCCGCAGCAGGCGACCGACACGGCCAACCAGAGACCGATCGTGCATCCCAGAGCCACACCGCCCGCCGCCACCACGGAGGGCCAGCCATGAGCCGTGCTTCCGTAGTGCGCCAGCTGCCGCGCCTGAGCTTGCTGGCCTGCGCGCTGGCGACCCTGCCGGCGATGGCCCAGAGCGTGGGTACGCCGGGCCGCTTCACCCCGGTACTGGGCGATGCCAGCACGCTGTACCCGCGCAGCCCAGCCAGCGTGGACGCCGCGCCGGTTGCGGTGCGCGCCGCATCGGGCACGCTGGACCGCATCGTGGTCGAGCTGGACCGCGACGGCGTGCCGGCCGATGGCCAGAGCCCGGTGCACGTGCGCGTGCAGCTGCTGGACCCCAGCGGCCTGCCGCTGGCCGGCACCACCTACGCGACGATTGAAAACAGTGGCGGCCGGATCCGCCTTCCCGGCTCGCGCACCGATGAGCTCGGCCCGGGCGCGCTGGATGCTGACAAGGTCACCCCCGGCGTGCAGCTGCAGGTGGTCGATGGCGTAGCCGAGTTCGACCTGGTCGCGCCGCACGAGCCACAGGATGTGCTGCTGCGGATCACCGCCGGGGCCGAAACCGCGCAGGGCAGCATCGGCTTCGTGCCGGAGATGCGCGAGATGATCGCCACCGGCCTCATCGAAGGCGTGGTCAACTTCCGTCGCCACGGCAATGGCAGCCTGGTTTCGCCGGTGGAGCACAACGACGCCTTCGACCGCGACATCCGTCGCTGGGAGCGCCAGTTCAACAACGGCAAGGCCAACGCCGCCGCGCGCACCGCGTTCTTCGTCAAGGGCCGGATCAAGGGCGATGCGCTGCTCACTGCCGCCTACGATTCGGACAAGGACACCCGCGGCCGCCTGCTGCGTGACATCCAGCCCGAGGAGTTCTACCCGGTCTACGGCGACGCGTCGCTGCGCGGCTTCGACGCGCGCTCGGCCGAGCGCCTGTATGTGCGCATCGACAACAAGCGCAGCTACCTGCTCTACGGCGATTTCCAGACCGGCGACGGGCTGGCCACGGCCACCGGCATCGGCGGCAGCGGTCCGATTCCGCAGCGCAGCCTGGGGACCTACAACCGCACCGCCACCGGACTGGGCTGGCATTTCGAAAGCGAGCGCGTGCGCAGCAATGTGTTCGCCATCGAAGATTCCCTGCGCCAGGTGATCGAAGAGTTCCGCAGCCAGGGCAGTGGTCCCTACGCGCTGCGCAACAACGCGGTGCTGGAAGGCAGCGAGCGTGTCGAAGTCATCTCGCGCGACCGCAACCAGCCCACCCGCATCGTGTCGGTGCGGCCGCTGGCGCGGCTGGTGGACTACAGCTTCGAGCCGTTCTCCGGCCGCATCCTGCTCAACCAGTTCCTGCCGGCCTTCGACAGCGACCTCAACCCGGTCTCGCTGCGCATCACCTATGAACTGGACCAGGACACAGAGAAGTTCTGGGTGGTGGGAGCCGACGCGCAGGTGAAGCTCACCGACCGGCTGGAAGTCGGCGCGGCGGCGGTGGATGACCGCAACCCGTATGCGGAATTCCGCATGGGCAGCGCCAACGCCAGCTATCGGTTCGGCGACAACACCCTGCTGGTGGCCGAGTTCGCGCGCACCCAGAGCGAGGTCAATACCAACAGCATCAACCAGATCACCTCGCAGGGCCTGAAAGACGTCACCGGCGAGGTCGAAGGCGATGCCTGGCGCGTGGAATTCGCGCACCAGACCGAGAAGCTGGAAGCGCGCCTGTTTGCCGCCCGTACCGACCCGGCGTTCAACAACCCGGCCGCGCCGCTCTACGGCGGCCGCGGTGAGTACAACGCGCGCGTGGCCTACCAGCTTGGGCAGCGCCTGGAGCTGTACGTGGAAGGGCTGCGCAGCGAAGACCGCAACCCGGACGGTGGCAAGCGCGATGCCGGCGGCGCCGGCGTGCGCATTGGCGCTACTGAACGGCTGACCGTGGACCTGGGCGTGCGCAGCATCCGCGAGACCATCGGCGTGACCTCGCCGTGGTCGTCCGGGGTACCGTTCGGCAATGCCGGCGGGCTGACCGGCGGCTTCGCCACCGGTGCCGGTGGCGGCGCGCTCGGCTACGGCCAGCAGGCGCTGGACCCGGCTACCGGGTTGATGGTGATCAACGGCAGCAGCACCGGCAGCCCGATCACCAGCGACCTGCCGGTGGGCACCGAGCTGGAATCGGACAGCGCCCGCTTCGGCCTGGGCTACCGCCTGAGCGACAAGCTCAGCAGTGGTGCCGAGATCGAGCACAGCGTGAGCGGCGAAGAACGTCGGCGCCTGGCCGCCGGGTTGGACTACCAGGTATTCGAACGCAGCCGCCTCTACGGCCGCTACGAAAAGCAGACCGGCCTGACCAGCGCCTACGGCATCACCACCACCGACCGCGAGGCCGACGCGCTGGTGTTCGGTATCGACAGCAGCTACCTGCGCGATACCCAGACCTTCAGCGAGTACCGCCTGCGCGACGCGATCAGTGGCCGCGACGTACAGGCCGCCTCGGGTATCCGCAACAACTGGGACATCGCCGAAGGACTGCGCCTGTCCAGTTCGGCCGAGCACGTGAAGGTGATCGACGGCAGCACCGGTGACAGCACCGGCCTGGCGCTGTCCTTGGACTACGGCGCCAACCCGTTGTGGCGCGGTGCGATACGGGCCGAACATCGCATCTCCGAAGACGTGCCGGACACCGACACCAATGAGGCGTTCAACACCACACTGCTGCAGTTCATGCTGGCCCGCAAGCTCAGCCGCGACTGGACCCTGCTGGCCCGCAACTACCTGCTGAGCACGCGGTATGACGCACGCGGCGACGTGCTGCAGGACCGCTTCCAGCTGGGCGTGGCCTACCGCGATACCGACCGCAACCGGATCAACGCGCTGGCCCGTTACGAGTACAAGCTCGAGCGCGACGAGAGCGGGCTGACCCTGGTCGACGGCAGCACCGTGGATGGCAGCAGCCAGGACGTGCGCACCCGCGCGCACATTGTCTCTGCCCATGCCGATTGGCATCCTTCGCGGCCGTGGTGGTTCACCGGGCGCGTGGCCGGCAAGTGGCAGCAGGATCAGTTCGCCTACGCCGACGGGGGACGGGTCAACAGTGACTTCCGCGCCACGCTGCTGTCCGGGCGGGTGGTCTATGACATCACCGAGAACTGGGACATCGGCGTGCTCGGCTCCACGTTCCGCGGCCAGAGCGGCGCCAACCAGTACGCCTACGGCATGGAAGTCGGCCGCCTGCTGCGCCAGAACCTGTGGCTGTCGGCCGGCTACAACTGGACCGGCTTTGCCGGCGACCGCGACCTGAACGGCTATGAGTACACCCAGCAGGGTGTGTTCGTGCGCCTGCGCTTCAAGTTCGACGAAGACCTTTTCCGGCCGGACCCCGTCCGCTACCGCGACCCGGCACGCTGAGGATGCCCTGATGAACAACGCCAACCCGATCTTCCGTTCTGCGCGCCCGCTGCTGGGCGCGGCGCTCCTTGCCGCCCTTGCTGGTGCCGCACACGCCCAGACGGCGCAACTGCTGCCGCAGCAGCAGCGCATCACCGACGAGGCGATCCATGCCGACCATGCCACGTATGAGGCCACCCAGGGCCGCATCCAGGCGCTCAATGATGGCGGCCGCCCGATCCGCGATTACCACCTGTCCAAGGCACAGTGCTGGCTGGACGTGTCCTTCCACGAATACAGCCGCAACGACCGCAGCGATTTCCCGCAGGCCGCGTTGGGTGAATCCGAGCGGCTGATCATCGGCATGGAACAGGGCGCCAGCCCGCTGCCCACCGACACGGCGCTGGTCAACAACGCGAAGTACCTGCGCGACGACCTGTGGCAGCGCCTGCGCGTGCTGCATGGCACGCCGGGCTTTGCCTGCGCGGCGCAGCAGGTGGCCTGCGGCGAGGTCGAGCTGGTGCACGCCGGCAACGAATTCAACCAGCAGCAGTGGCGGCATTCCAAGCCGTACATCCAGATCGCCGAGGAGCTGGTCAACGACGCCGAAGCGCTGGCCCGCCAGTGCGACGTGGGCCCGGCGGCCATCGCCGCACCGGGCCCGCTGGTGGCCAACGTGCTGTTCGAGTTCGACCGCGACGGCTACCGCGACATCCGCACCTACTCGCTGGAGAGCATCGACCGCGCGCTGGCCAGCATCGCCGCGGAGAAGCTGAAGCTGCAGGGCGTCACGCTGGTCGGCCATGCCGACCGCCTGCAGGGGCGCGGGTTCGACGCCAACCAGGCGCTGTCCGAACGGCGCGCACGCACCGTGCGTGAGCTGCTGATCGGGCGGGGGCTGGACCCGGCGACGATCCGTTACGAATACCGGGGTGACACGCAGCAGGTGCAGCAGTGCGACGGCGTGCGCCCGCGCGCGGCGCTGCTGGAATGCCTGCTGCCCAACCGGCGGGTGGAAGTGCGGTTCGACGTCATCCGCTGACGTCGGATCCATCACACATCCCAGCGAATGGGTCGGCTGCCACTGAGACGCACCCACCCGGCCGCCGCGGCCTCTTCCGGATTTCCCAGCACTGCATACAGATGCGGTGCCTGGGTCCCGTCTTCGCCCCATATCCCTGCCCATGCATTGCGCCCGCCCTGGCGGGCGCCCTGCAGTGCACGATCGGCAGCGCGCAGGCTGTCATCCCGCTCCGCCGGTGCATCCCCGAACAACGGCAGGGGCGCCATGCCCACGCTGGCGGTCAGGGTCAGGTGCTGACCGGGGGCAATATCCACCACCAGCCGCTCGATGGCCAGCCGCAGGTGCCCGGCCAGGGCCTGTGCCGCTTCCGCGCTGGTGTCATGGCGCGCCACCAGGAAGGCCGCGCCGCCCCAGCGCGCCAGCAGGTCGTGCCGGTCGCAGGCTGCACGCAGGCATTCGCCCACGGCACGCAGCACACTGTCGCCCGCCGCTTGTCCATGGCGCTCGTTCAGCGCTTTGAAGTCGTCCAGTTCAATCAGCAGCAACGCACTGCGCGCCCCGCCATCGGGGCCTGCGGCGCGTTCGTCGAGCCTGCGCTCGGCCTCGCGGCGGTTGGGCAGCCCGGTGACGCTGTCGGTCCGGCTGAGCGCGGTGAGCTGGCCGCGCTGCTGGCGCAGCCGCAGCACGAGCACCGTGGCAATCACCGCGACGGTGAGGAAAGCGATCACCGCGCTGTTGCGCAGCACGCGCACCCGGCCCAGGTCCTGTTCGGCATTGACCTGGGCGGGATGGATGCTGCGTTCGGCCGAGGCCTGCAGCCTGGCCAGCTGGGTGAGGGTCTCGCCCTTGCTGCGCGCCTGGTCCATCGCGCGGCCTTGGCGTGCGTATTGCAGCGCCTGCTCGCGGTGACCCAGCAGGGTGTGGATGTCACCGAGCAGGTCCAGGCCGTTGCGGACTTCTTCCACGAACCGCCCGTGCTCGGCCAGGCCCTGCGCCTGGGTGGCCAGCGGCAGCGCCACCGCGGCGTTGCCCCGGTCCATCGCCAGCCGTGCCAGGCGCTGCAGGGTCACCACCTGGCCCTGCGGATCCTGCTTTCCCTGCCAGGCCAGCACGCCGCGCAGCGCGGCCTCGGCGGCATCCCGTTGCCCCGACACGCGCAGGATTTCGGCGCGATGGCTGGCGATGCGATGCAGGAACACGTCCTGGCCGCTCAGCCGCGTTCCGATCGCTTCAGCGCGCTTGAAGGCTGCGGAGGCTTCCTCGTACCGCTGCAGCATCAGCAGCGCATACCCATAGTTGTAGTACAGGATCAGGTCGCCCGGGTTCGGCGGCCGGTGCAGGTGGTCGCTGAGCTGCGTGGCTTTGTGCAGGTAGGTGAGGGCGCCTTCGGCATCGCCCATCGCGTCGCCACGGATCATCGCGATCTGCATCAACGCGCCGATCTGGCCCTGCACGTCGCGTTGCCGCACCGCATCGTCCAGCAGGGTGCCGGTCAAGCCGAGCGCGCGCGCGTGGTCGCCGCGCCACAGCAGCAGGTGCGCGGCCATGGTCCGGGCGCGCTGGATATCTTCGGGGCTGGCGTCGGCGCGCGCCGCGGCCGCCAGCAGGCGGTCGGGCAGGTCGGTGGTCTGGTCCAGCTGCCCCAGCGCCCGCAGCGCCACCCCCAGGCAGCCGACCGCGCCGATTTCCATCGAGGTGGACAGCGAGCGCGCGGCCAACACGCTGCGCGCGAGCTGCAGCGAGGCCTGCGGTTCGCTGGTGAGCAGGGCATGGCACTGTTCCACCTGCGCCATCTGCGGCGCCGCGTCGAGCGGGCGCTGCGCCTTGGCGGGCGGCGCGGCCAGGGACAGCACAACGGCAAGCGCAGGCAGTCCGCGCCGGACTAGCGACAACATAGGCATGGCGACAACGACTTCCCCGGTCGAGTGCAGACGATCTACAGCGCACTGCTAATATACCGATGTTGCCGCCGCGCGCCGGCGCCGCCTGCCATTCCCTGCCGCATGCCCGAGTCGTCGCCTTCCACCCGCGCCGCCGCTGCTGAACGCCCTGCCGGGCTGGGTCGGCGTACCGATGCCATGCTGGGCAGCCTGCTGCTGCTGGTGGGGCTGTACCACCCGTTGCTGGCGGCGTGGACGGCGTTTCGGCTCGGGGCGGGCCTGGACATGATGGTCCCGGCCATGGCGGCCGCCCACCTGCTGTTGTGCCTGCTGTGCCTGATCGAGCACCGGGCCGGCCGCAGCCTGCATGCCGCCGTGGTGTTCCTGGCCGGTGAACTGCTGCTGCTGGTGCTGGCCTACGGGTACTGGGGCCTGGCCGCCCAGCTGCGGGTGCAGCTGGTGCAGCTGGTGCCGGTGCTGCTGGTGGCGGCGGTGCTTGGCCGCCGTCCGCTGGCCTGGACCGCGGCATGGCTGTGCGGGCTGATGGCCTTGGGCGGCTGGGTCGACGCGGCGTCGGGCCTGTTCCGGACCGACCGGGTGCTGCACGCGACCAGTGACCTGGCAGTGTCGGCATTCGGCACCGTCATGACTGCCTGGCTGCTCCACCACAGCGTGACCGGCCTGCGTGAAAGCCTGCAGGAAGCCCACCAGCGCAGCCAGGAACTGGCCCGCAAGCGCGACGAGCTGCAGGTGGAGATGCAGGCCCGCGAGCGTTCGCGCGACCAGCTCGTGCATGCCATGAAGATGGACAACGTAGGTCGCCTGGCCAGCGGCATCGCGCACGATTTCAACCACCTGCTGGCGCTCATCCAGGGCTACGTGGCCAAGGCGCGGCGCAGCGAGGGCGAGACCCTGCAGGCGGCCCTGCAGGGCGCGGATTCGGCGACCCGGCGGGCCAGCGCGGTCAGCCGGCGCCTGCTGGATTTCAGCCGGCTCGAGCCGGGCCGACCGCAGCTGCTGGACGCGGCCGCCACGCTGGCGGCGATGGCGCCCACGCTGCAGCAGGTGTTCGATGACCGCGTGCACTGCGAAGTGGAAACCGGCGACGTGCAGCGGCTGATCCACTTCGACCCGGCCCAGCTCGAATCGATCCTGCTCAGCCTGGCGGTCAATGCCAGCCAGGCCATGCCCGACGGTGGCCGGTTCACGCTGCGCCTGCAGCCGCCCGATACCGACGGACGCGTGGTCCTGCAGCTGCAGGACACCGGCAAAGGCATGAGCGAAACGGTGCGCGCGCGCTGCCTGGAACCGTTCTTCACCACCAAGCCGGTGGGACAGGGTACCGGCCTGGGCCTGGCGGTGACCGCCAGCCTGGTGGAGGCGGCCGGCGGTGCGGTGCAGGTGCACAGCCGCCCGGGCGAGGGCACCCGGATCGACCTGCAGCTGCCGTCGCGTCCGCTGGCGGCGTGAGCAGGGGCGTGCAGCGGCTACACTGCGGCCTGCGCTTGCGGAAACATGCCCGTGGTTTCTAGCTGGATCCTGCTGCTGGTGTCGGTGGCCTATGCCGCCCTGTTGTTCGGCGTGGCCTGGTGGGGCGACCGCCGTCCCATGTACCCCGACCGCCCGTGGCTGCGCCCGGTGGTCTACAGCCTGGCGCTGGCGGTGTACTGCTCGTCGTGGACCTTCTACGGGGCGGTGGGCACGGCGGTGCGCAACGGCATCGGCTACCTGCCGATCTACCTGGGCCCGCTGCTGCTGCTGCTGTTTGGCTGGCGCATCATCGAACGCCTGGCGCTGATCGCGCGCAGCCAGAACGTGGTGTCCATCGCCGATTTCATCTCCTCGCGGTTCGGCCGCTCGCGCCGGCTGGCCGCGCTGGTGGCGGTGATCGCGCTGATCGGCATCGTTCCCTACCTCGCCCTGCAGTACAAAGCCGTGGCGATGAGCCTGCAGGTGCTGACCGGCAGCTCCGGTCCCACTGGCTATTTCAGCGACCCGGCGTTGTACGTGGCGCTGCTGATGGCGCTGTTTGCCACCCTGTTCGGCACCCGCCAGGTGGATGCCACCGAACACCACCACGGCATGATGCTGGCCATCGCGCTGGAATCAATGATCAAGCTGATCGCGATGGTGGCGCTGGGCCTGTTCGCCTACCTGTGGCTGGCCGACCGCGGCGAAACCGTGGTGCGCAGCGCACATACGCTGTTCACCGGGCTGCCGCCGGTGGGCTTCATCTCGCAGACCCTGCTCAGCTTCCTGGCCATCGTGTGCCTGCCGCGCCAGTTCCACGTGGCGGTGGTCGAATGCGGCGACGTGCGCGATGTGCGCCGCGCGCGCTGGATGTTCGGCGGCTACCTGATCATCATTTCGGCGATGGTGATTCCGATCGCCACGGCCGGTGTGACCCTGTTCGGCACCGGCGGCAGCATTGCCGACGACAGCATGGTGCTGGCCCTGCCGTTGGCCGAAGGCCGTAAATTCCTGGCGCTGGTGGCCTACGTGGGCGGCTTCTCGGCCGCTACCGGCATGGTCATCGTGTCCTCCATCGCGCTGGCCACCATGGTCAGCAACGACCTGGTGATGCCGGTGCTGCTGCGCCGCAGTGGCGACCACCAGGAAGCGGCGGATGTCGCTTCGCGGGTGTTGTGGATCCGCCGCATGGCGATCCTGCTGCTGGCCCTGGCCGCGTACAGCTATTACCGCGGCAGCAGCAACGACAGCACGCTGGCCTCGTACGGGCTGATGGCATTCGCCGCGGTGGCACAGTTTGCGCCGGGCCTGATCGGCGGCCTGTACTGGCGCGGTGCCAGCCGCCGGGGCGTGGAGACCGGCATCCTGCTCGGCTTCGGCACCTGGATCTACACCCTGCTGCTGCCGGCGCTGACCCACGCCGGCTGGATGGATGCGGCCTGGCTGAGCGACGGACCGTTCGGCATTGCCTGGCTGCGGCCGCAGGGGCTGTTCGGCATGACCAGCTGGGACCCGCTCACCCATGGCACGTTCTGGTCGCTGCTGATCAACGCCGCGGCCATGCTGCTGGTGTCGGTGCGCTGGCGCCCCGGCGTGGACGAGCGCCTGCGCGCCGCGCCGTTCCTGGACCCGTATGCCGAGCGCCCCTCCGTGGCCGGTGCCTGGCCGGGCCATGTGCATGTGGGCGACCTGCTGGCGCTGGCCTCGCGCGTGGTCGGCGATCGCCATGCGCGCCGGTCGTTCTTCGAGCAGGCGCAGTCGCTGGGCCGCGAGCTGCAGGCCTCGGCCCCGGCGGACCGGGCCTGGGTGCAGTTCACCGAACGCCTGCTGGCCGCCTCGATCGGCGCGGCCTCCGCGCGCCTGCTGCTGACCAGCCTGCTGCGCGGCTCGGGCATGGACCTGGGCGAAGTGGTGGCGGTACTCGATGAGGCCGGGCAGGAACTGCGCTTCAACCGCGAAATTCTGTCCACCACGCTGGAAAACATCAGTGCCGGGGTCAGCGTGGTTGATCCGGACATGCGCCTGACCGCGTGGAACCGCCGCTACCAGCAGATGTTCGGCTACCCCGATGGCATGTTGTACGTAGGCCGCCCGGTGGCCGACCTGATCCGCTACAACGCCGAGCGCGGCGAGCTGGGCGAGGGCGATATCGACGTGCAGATCAACCGCCGCATCGGCTACATGCGCGCCGGTTCGCCGCACATCTTCGAGCGCACCCGCAGCGATGGCCGGGTGATCGAGATGCGCGGCCAGGCGCTGCCCGGCGGCGGCTATGTCACCAGCTACAACGACATCACCGACTACAAGCACGCCGAGACCGCGCTGCTGGAAGCCAACGAGACGCTGGAACAGCGCGTGGCCGAACGTTCGCATGAAGCCGAAGTGGCGCAGCAGTCCAAGACCCGTTTCCTGGCCGCAATCAGCCATGACGTGCTGCAGCCGCTGAACGCAGCCCGCCTGTTCGCCTCGGCATTGCGCGACAGCCACCACAACAACGATGAACAGCGGCACCTGGCAGAGCGCGTGGACGCCTCCCTGCGTGCCGCCGAAGAACTGCTGGACGGGCTGCTGGACGTGTCGCGGCTGGATGCCGGCGGGCTCCACCCGGTGATCGGCGATTTCGACGTGAGCCTGCTGATGCGCGAACTGGCCGCGCAGTACTCGCCGGTGGCGGCCGGGCGCGGCCTGCGCCTGGACCTGTTCGCACGCCCGGCGTGGGTGCGCAGCGACCGCCGGCTGCTGCGCCGGGTGCTGCAGAACTTCCTGGCCAATGCGCTGCGCTACACCCGCCAGGGCCGCATCGTGCTGGCCGTGCGCCATCGCCGCGACGAGATCGAACTGCAGGTGTGGGATACCGGGCCGGGCATCCCCGAGCACCACATGCAGCAGATCTTCAACGAGTTCCATCGCTACCAGCAGCCGTTCGACTGGGGCGAGCAGGGGCTGGGGCTGGGCCTGTCGATCTGCCAGCGCATCTCGCGCCTGCTCGACCACCGCCTCAACGCGCGCAGCCAGGTGGGCAGCGGCAGCATGTTCTCGATCCTGCTGCCCCGTGCGCAGGTGCCGGATCTACCGGCCAGCGACGCGCCGGCCAGCGTGCCCGAGCACAGCACCCGCACCGATTCGCTGGCCGGCATGCGCGTGCTGTGCGTGGACAACGACCAGGAAATCCTCGACGGCATGCGTGCATTGCTGGGCCGCTGGCAGGTGCAGGTGATCACTGCCAGCACCGTGGACCAGGCGCTGGAGGAAGTGCAGGCACAGCCGGACGTGATGCTGGTCGATTACCACCTGCACGACCGCCTGGATGGACTGGACACGCTGGTGGCGCTGCGCGAGCGCGCCGGGCGCGACATTCCCGGCGCGCTGCTGACTGCCGATGGGCGCGACGAGCTCAAGCGCATGGCGCGCGAGCGCGGTTACCGGCTGCTGACCAAGCCGATCAAGCCGGCGTCGCTGCGTGCGTACCTGGCGGCGCACTCGACCCTCCAAGGTTGAAGGCGACAGCCGCAGCACGCTCGTGCCGTCGCGCTGTCTATGCTGCGCAGCCAACCACCTGCTGCGGAGTTTCCGTGCCCGTTCCCTCGCTGCGTTCCCTTCTTGCCACCCCGCTGCATTCCGGCGCGGCGATTCCGCTCGCAGGCACGTTGGGTGCCGTGGTGGGCGCAGGATTCGAGCTGGTATTCCGCAGTTGCACCAATGCCGCCGGCCCCGCATGGAGCGTTGCCGAGATCGTGAAGCCCGCGCTGATCTCCGGCTGGATGGGGATCGGCTGCACCAACGCGATGCGATGGCTGGACCCCGACAAGCCTGCGCGGCAACTGCAGCCGCATGAGAAGGCGCTGGTCGACTACCCGGCCGTGCGCGAGCTGCTGCATGAGGCCGGCACCAGCGTTGATGACCTGGACGCGTTGAAGTCTCTCGCCGCGCAGCTGGAGCGGGATTTCAGCCGGGTCGCCCGTGAATTCAATGCATACTGCCAGACCCGCAGGGTGCCACCAAATCCGCTCATTGCAGGCGTCATCCGTCATTTCTACCTGACCCATTGCCGCGATCGTGCGGTGATGCTGCTCGCCAAGCGCAACGCCAACGCGTGTTACCTGGTGGCCGCGCGCGAAGGGCAGGGCACGGCCATCGCGACCGCGCTGAACCAGGCAGGCACGCGCGCCGGCACCGTGCTGCGCCAGCTGCACTGCCCGTACCTGCGCGTGGACCTTGCCAATACCGCGCTGCGTGATGCGCATGCGTTCACCACCGACGAATGCCAGGGCGAGATGCGCGTGCATTCTGCTCCCGCCCGGACAGGGCACATGCTGGAGACACTGAAGCCCAGCGCACTGGTCGGCGTCACCCATCGTCGCCAGACGCGGCGACACTGTGAATCCGGTGATGCATCGGCATCGGCAGCGACGCCGACACCGGCGGCGGAGTCAGCCGGCTCAGTCCATCACGCCCGCGCCGAGGTCCACTTGGGACCGCTGCTGCGCGCCAAGCTGCGTGGACTGGCCGCCGACAGCCGCACCTTGCGGGAACTGGACCGGATCAAAGGTGACTTGGCCGACCGCCGTCCTTGCGGCCACCCGGTGCGCTACCAGGGCATGCCGTATCAAGCGACCGACATCCACTGGGAAGGCCGGCAGAGCCCGGGCCGTAACACGGAGCGCCTGCTGTACCGTAAAACTCCACATGGCTACGTGCTGGTCGACATCGTCGACTACCACCGCCCACGCACCTGATCTAGCCGACGGCGCCAGAAAGATGCTCATACAGGATGGCGCTGCCGACGATGATCAGGATTACGCCGCCAGCGATCTCGGCACGCTTGCCGATCATGTCGCCCAGCACCCGACCCAGCATGATGCCGGTGGTGACCATCACCAGCGTGCACAGGCCGATCACCGTCGCCATCACGCCGATATGCACGTCCAGGAAGGCCAGGCCCACGCCGACGGCCAGGGCATCGATGCTGGTGGCAAAGCCGGTGACGGCCAGGTGCCAGAAACCGTGGTGCTTGTCGGGGTCGTCGCTGTCAGCGTCCGGGTCGTGCCGCACGCCGTTGATGATCATGTGCACACCCAGTGCACCGAGCAGCACGAAGGCGATCCAGTGGTCGAAGGCCTGCACGTAGGACGACGCGGCGCGGCCGAGCAACCAGCCGATCACCGGCGTAAGGCCTTCGATCACACCGAAGATGAGGCCGGCACGCAGCGCATCGGGAAAACGCGGCTTGCGCATGGCAGCGCCTTTGCCGATCGCCGCGGCGAAGGCATCGGTGGACATGGCAAAGCCGATCAACAGCATCGAAATGGGGGACATCACACGACAGTGCAGGTTGGGCGATGACGGACAACGGCCCACGTTCGCGCCCAACCTGTCGTTGCGCACGCGGACCGCTGGTCTCGCCAACCATCACTGGCTGCCCGCACCACGGCGCACTGGCCGAGCATGTTGATACGGGCGTTTCCTTCAGCAGGAAACAGGCTACTCCCCAAGGGGACGCGAAGCTTAGCACCGCGAATGCGGTTTCCCGCCCAAATCGCCGAATTGCGCAGGGCGTGCTGGGATGTATAGCTTCGGCTATAAGCCGAAGCAGGTAGAGCGGACTGTTAGTCCGCTGCATGTCTCCGCAGCCGGGGGGTAGAGCGGACTGTTAGTCCGCTGCATGTCTCCGCAGCCGACTAACAGTCGGCTCTACCGCAACGACGCAACCACGCAACCACGCAACCCCCGATCAATCCTCTTCCGGCGGCAACACCAACGGCTCGTCATCCAGCGTCAGCTTGCCGGCCATCAGCACCGCCTGGGTGCGGTTGGTCACACCCAGCTTGCGCAGGATCGCGGTCACATGCGCTTTGATGGTGGCCTCGGACACATTGAGGTCATACGCAATCTGCTTGTTGAGCCGCCCAGCGCCGAGCATCTGCAGCACCCGGAACTGCTGCGGGGTGAGCTCGCGCAGGCGCTGGCCGACTTCGCGTTCCTCGCGCCCGGTCGGCGGCACGTTGTGCGCCTCCGGCGGGGCCCAGGTTTCTCCGTCCAGGATCGTGCCCAGCGCATGCCCGATCGTGTCCGAGTCGGCCGACTTGGGAATGAACCCGAACGCGCCGTGGTCGAGTGCCCGCCGCATCACGGTGGGCTCTTCGCGCGCGGACACCACCACCACCGGCAACTGCGGGTGCAGCGCCCGCATGTGTACCAGCGCGTTGAAGCCCTGCGCACCGGGCATGTTGAGGTCCATCAGGACCAGGTCGGCATCGGCATGCTGGTCGGCCAGCTGGTACAGCGCTTCCACGCTGTCGGCCTCGTACAGCAGCACGCCCGGCATCACCCGCTGCACCGCGCCGCGCAGGGCTTCACGGAACAGGGGGTGGTCATCGGCGATCAGCAGGGTTGTCATGGGGGAGGTGGGAACCAATTACTTGACCTTACGCTCTTCCACCAGCGATGCCACCACCGACGGGTCGGCCAGGGTCGAGGTGTCACCCAGCTGGTCGGGTGCGTTCTCGGCGATCTTGCGCAGGATGCGGCGCATGATCTTGCCCGAGCGCGTCTTCGGCAGCCCCGGGGCCCACTGCAGGTGGTCGGGCGAGGCGATCGGGCCGATCTCCTTGCGCACCCACGCCACCAGCTCCTTGTGCAGTTCCTCGCTCGGCGTTTCGTCGGCCACCAGGGTCACGTAGGCATAGATGCCCTGGCCCTTGATGTCGTGCGGGAAGCCGACCACGGCCGCCTCGGCCACCTTCGGGTGGGAGACCAGCGCGCTTTCCACCTCGGCGGTACCGATGCGGTGGCCGGACACGTTGATGACATCGTCGACGCGGCCGGTGATCCAGTAGTAGCCGTCCTCGTCGCGCCGGCAGCCGTCACCGGTGAAGTAGCTGCCCGGGTAGGTGCGGAAGTAGGTGTCGATGAAGCGCTGGTGGTCGCCGTAGACGGTGCGCATCTGGCCCGGCCACGAATCGCGGATGATCAGGTTGCCTTCGGTGGCGCCGTCCTTGATCTCGCCATCGGCGTTGACCAGCGCCGGCTGCACGCCGAAGAAGGGCAGGGTGGCCGACCCGGGCTTGAGATCGATCGCGCCGGGCAGCGGCGAAATCAGGATGCCGCCGGTTTCGGTCTGCCACCAGGTATCCACGATCGGGCAGCGGCCATCGCCGACCACGTCGTAGTACCAGCGCCAGGCTTCCGGGTTGATCGGCTCGCCGACGCTGCCCAGCAGGCGCAGCGAGGCGCGCGAGGTGCGCTTGACCGGTGCATCGCCTTCGCGCATCAACGCACGGATGGCGGTGGGTGCGGTATAGAAGATGCTGACCTGGTGCTTGTCGATCACCTGCCAGAAGCGCGAGGTGTCGGGGTAGTTCGGCACGCCTTCGAACATCAGCGAGGTGGCGCCGTTGGCCAGCGGGCCGTACACGATGTAGCTGTGCCCGGTGACCCAGCCCACGTCGGCGGTGCACCAGTAGATGTCGTCCTCGCGCAGGTCGAACACCGCTTCATGGGTGTAGGCCGCGTACAGCAGGTAGCCGCCGGTGGTGTGTAGCACGCCCTTGGGCTTGCCGGTGGAACCGGAGGTGTAGAGGATGAACAGCGGATCTTCGGCGTTCATCCGCTCCGGTTCGCACTGTGCCGGCTGCGGGTCCACCACGTCGTGGAACCAGCGGTCGCGTGGCGCCTGCATGTCCACCGCGCCGCCGGTGTGGCGCACCACCAGCACGGTTTCCACCGTGGTGGTGCCGGGCAGCTTCAGCGCGGCATCCACGTTGGCCTTCAGCGGAATCCTGCGGCCACCGCGCAGGCCTTCGTCGGCGGTGATGATGAGCTTGCTGCCACAGTCGATCACGCGGTCGGCGATCGAGTTCGGCGCAAAGCCGCCGAACACCACCGAGTGGATCGCACCGATGCGCGCACAGGCCAGCATGGCTACAGCGGCGTCAACAATCATCGGCAGGTAGATGGTCACCCGGTCGCCCTTCTTGACGCCCAGGTTGCGCAGCGCGTTGCCGAGGCGGCAGGTGCGCTCGTACAGCTCGCGGTAGGTCACGCCCTGCGCCGGCGCATCCGGGCTGTCCGGTTCGAACAGCAGCGCAACCTTGTCGCCGCGCTTGTCCAGCTGGCGGTCCAGGCAGTTCACGCTGGCGTTGAGTTCGCCGTCTTCGAACCACTTGATGCGGAAATCGTCGAGCTGGTAGCTGACGTTGCGGATCGTGGACGGCTTCCTGTACCAGTCCAGCCGCTCGGCGGCCTTGCCCCAGAACGCGTCGGGGTTGTCCACCGATTCGCGGTAGAGCTGCTGGTAAGTGTTCTTGTCAATGCGCGCCTTGGCGGCAACGTCCGCCTTGACGGGGTAAAGATCGGCCATGGCACCCTCACTTGCACTAGGACTGGGTTGTGCGATCGCAGCATAACCCGCGATTCATCCCGCTCAGTTTGCCGCATCCACCGCGCCACGAGGTAAGGGAATGGTTAGACCTTGGTCGTAAAAGCGTACCGACCAACGGTCGGTACCTACCCACCTGCCTGCGGCATCTGCTGTCCGCCTTTGGCGTCCAGACATCCGCCCCGGCGGGGCGGGTTCGACCAATTGCCAATAGCCGGGGTGCGTCAACCGGCCGCACGCTCGGCTCGACCGTGACCCCACACGCGGCGATCACTTTGCCACCCGGGAGAGAGGGCAACATGAGTACCCGTATGTTGAAGACCATGCGCAAGCCGTTGGCGACCTGCCTGTTGGTCGCGTTGGTGGCGCCTGGCATGGCGTTTGCCGAAACCGCCAAAGAGAAGCAGCTGGAAGCGCGCGTTGCCGAGCTGGAGCGCCAGGTGCAGCTGCTGCTGTCCACCACCCAGCAGCAACAGACCCAGATCAGCCAGGCCCAGACCGACGTGACCGCGGTGAAGACCGTGCAGGCGCAACAGCCTGCCGGCGCCACCGTGCCCGCCGGCAAGCAGCCGATCCAGGTCACCACCATCACCCCGGGCGCCGCGCCGGGCACCACGGTCAAGATCGGCGGCTTCATCAAGGCCGACTTCCTGGCCACCCAGACCGGCGATGGCCAACTGGCCGACGACGCCACCGGCCGCGCGCTGTACCTGCCGGGCCAGACCCCGGTGGCCGGTGCCGGCGGTAGCGGCGAGCGTTCCGACGTGGACTTCAATGCCCACGCCAAGTTCTCGCGCTTCAACCTGGGCATCGACAACGTCTCGGACAAGGGCAACAAGTCCGGCGCGTTCTTCGAGATGGACTTCTTCGGCAACTCGCTGGGCAACCAGACCGCCACCAATACTTACGGCGTGACCCTGCGCCACGCGTACATGTATTGGAACAACTGGATGGCCGGCCAGACCTGGTCGAACTTCATGGACGCCGCCTCGCTGCCGGAAGCGGCCGACTTCGTCGGTCCCACCGACGGCGTGCTGTTCGTGCGCCAGGCGCAGATCCGCTACACCCAGGGCGGCTTCAGCGTCGCGCTGGAAAACCCGGAAACCACCGTGCTCACCGGCACCCGCAATCCGGTTACCGGGGCGTGGACCAACGTGGCCAGCAACAGCGACCGTGGCTCCCTGCCGGACCTGACCCTGCGTTATGGCTGGAAGGGCGACTGGGGCACCTTCGGGGTGGGCGGTATCGTGCGCCAGCTCAAGGTCGACAACCAGGCCACCGGTGCCGACGCCGACAAGATCGGCGGCGGCCTGACCCTGGGCGGCAAGTGGGTGATGGGCGGCAGCGACCAGCTGCACTACCAGATCAGCGGTGGCGAAGGCATCGCCCGTTACGTTGGCCTGGGCGTCACCGCCGATACGGCTTACGACGTGGCCCAGGACGAACTCAACCCCACTGGCGTGCTGGCCGGCTATGTCGGCTGGCGCCACGCCTTCACCCCGAAGCTGCGCACCAACCTGATCTACGCCCGCAGCGACTACGACAACGACAGCGTGCTGGGCCCGCTGGTCACCAAGAGCGTGCAGAGCATCCGCGGCAACATCTTCTACACGCCGATGCCCAAGGTCGATATCGGCGCGGAGTACATGTACGGCGTGCGCGAGATCGAAGATGGCCGCAAGGGCGACATCAACCGCGTGCAGTTCACCACGAAGTACAGTTTTTAAGCATGGGTGCCGACGCATTGTCGGCACCTGCCACCAATGATTGCTTCGGAGGGGAAGCGTCTTATGTCCACCACACCCGTACCTGCAAAAGCAGAACTTACCAAGGGCCACAAGAAGGTCATCTTCGCGTCCAGCCTTGGCACCGTGTTCGAATGGTATGACTTCTTCCTGTATGGCTCGCTGGCGGCGATCATCGCCAAGCAGTTCTTCAGCGGGGTCAATGAAACCACGGGCATGATCTTCGCCCTGCTGGCCTTCGCGGCCGGCTTCTTCGTGCGTCCGTTCGGCGCGGCCTTCTTCGGCAGCCTCGGCGACCGCATCGGCCGCAAGTACACCTTCCTGGTCACGATCCTGATCATGGGCATCTCGACCTTCCTGGTCGGCGTGCTGCCCAACTACGCGTCGATCGGCTTCGCGGCGCCGGTGATCCTGATCGTCCTGCGCCTGGCCCAGGGCCTGGCGATGGGTGGCGAGTACGGTGGCGCGGCGACCTACGTGGCCGAGCATGCACCGGCCGACAAGCGTGGCCTGTACACCAGCTTCATCCAGTGCACGGCCACGCTTGGCCTGTTCATGTCGCTGCTGATCATCCTGGCCTGCCGCTACTTCCTGGGCAACGAGGCATTTGAAGCCTGGGGCTGGCGCATTCCGTTCCTGGTCTCGATCATCCTGCTCGGCATCTCGGTGTGGATCCGCCTGCAGCTGAGCGAGTCGCCGCTGTTCCAGCAGATGAAGGCCGAAGGCAAGGGCTCCAAGACCCCGTTCCGTGACAGCCTCAAGGACGGCAACCTCAAGCTGATGCTGCTGGTCCTGCTCGGCGCCGCAGCCGGCCAGGCCGTGGTGTGGTATGGCGGCCAGTTCTACGCGCTGTTCTTCCTGAGCAGCATGCTCAAGGTCGATGCCACCACCTCCTACCTGCTGATCGCCGGCGCGCTGGCCCTCGGTACGCCGTTCTTCATCTTCTTCGGCTGGCTGTCCGATCGCATCGGCCGCAAGAAGATCATCCTGGCCGGCTGCCTGTTGGCCGCGGTGACCTACATCCCGGTGTTCAAGGGCCTGACCCATTTCGCCAACCCGGCCATCGAAGAAGCCCGCAGCAGCTCGCCGGCGCTGGTCATCGCCGATCCGAACACCTGCTCGTTCCAGTTCGATCCGGTCGGCCTGCGCAAGTTCACCAGCTCCTGCGACGTGGCCACCGCCGCGCTGACCAAGGCCGGTGTGCCGTACGACGTGCAGCCTGCCGCCGCCGGTTCGCTGGCGCTGGTGAGCGTGGGTAACAGCCAGGTGACCTCGTTCGAGGCCGCTGGCCTGACCAAGGATGAGCTCAAGGCCAAGGGCGATGCCTTCGGTGGCGAACTCAAGGCGGCGCTGACCGCAGCGGGTTACCCGGCCAAGGCCGACAACGCGCGCATCAACATCGCCGGCACCGTGCTCATGCTGTGGATCCTGGTGCTGTACGTGACCATGGTCTACGGCCCGATCGCGGCCTACCTGGTCGAGCTGTTCCCGACCCGCATCCGCTACACCTCGATGTCGCTGCCGTACCACATCGGCAACGGCTGGTTCGGTGGCTTCCTGCCGGCGATCTCGTTCGCGCTGGTGGCCGGCACCGGCAACCTTTACTACGGCCTGTGGTACCCGATCATCATCGCGCTGATGACGGTCGTGGTCGGCGGCCTGTTCCTGCATGAAACCAAGGGTGTAGACATCACCAAGTAACCGGTGATGGCGTGAACCAGAAGGGCCGTGGCATTGCCACGGCCCTTCTTCGTTTGGGTCCGCGAGGACACGCATGGCGTGTCGCTACAGTGCGTCCGATGTGTAGCGACACGCCATGCGTGCCCTCGCGGTGTCGGCTCCAACCATTGCTATATTCCGGCCATGGACCACCCCAACACCGACACTGCCGCCCTACAGGCCATTCTGCATACCCTGCGCCACGCCTGGCAGGCCAACCGCCCGTCGCTGGAACAGCGCCGCAGCGACCTGCAGCGCCTGCGCGCTGCGTTGAAGACACGCCTGCCGCAGATGGCCGAGGCCATCGCAGCCGATTTCGGCCACCGCTCCACCCATGAGTCGCTGATCGCCGACGGCATGACCGTGCTCAACGAGATCGACCACCTGCTGGCGCACCTGCGCGGGTGGATGCGCCCGCGCCGGGTCGGGGTCGGCTGGCGGTTCTGGCCGGCGCGGGCGCAGACCCGGCCGGTGCCACTCGGCGTGGTCGGGGTGATCTCGCCCTGGAACTACCCGGTGAACCTGGCGCTGATTCCGCTGGCCACTGCCATCGCGGCAGGCAACCACGTCGTCCTGAAACCCTCCGAGCACACCCCGCGCACCAGCGCCTTCCTGCACGACCTGCTGGCCGACGTGTTCCCGGCCGAGCGCGTAGCGGTAGTGCAGGGCGACGCCGCGCTGGCCTCGGCGCTGGCCGGCTCGCCGCTGGACCACCTGGTGTTCACCGGCTCCACGGCGGTGGGCCGCAAGGTCATGGCCGCCGCCGCGCAGCACCTGACCCCGCTCACCCTGGAACTGGGCGGCAAGTCACCGGCCATCGTGTGCAGCGACTACCCGCTGGACAAGGCCGCCGCGCGGCTGGCTACCGGCAAGTGGTTCAATGCCGGCCAGACCTGCATCGCGCCGGACTATGTGCTGGTCGACAGCCGCCGCCAGCGCGAGCTGGTGCAGCAGCTGCAGACCCAGGTGCGCGCGCGCTACGGTGAATTCAGCAATACGGACGATTACACCCGCATCATCAATGAAGGCCAGTACCAGCGCCTGCTCGGCTACCTGGCCCAGGCGCGCGAACGCGGCGTGCCGGTGATCGAACTGGCCAGCATCGATCCCGAACGGGCGCGCCGCGAGCGGCTGATCGTGCCCACCATCGTGCTCGACCCGCCGGCCGACCTGGACCTGATGCAGGAGGAAATCTTCGGCCCGATCCTGCCCGTGTGCGCCTATCCCGACCTGGATGCCGCCCTGGAATCAGTGCAGGGCCGCGACCGGCCGCTGGCGCTGTACGTTTTCAGCGAACAGCGGCCCGTGGTGGAGCGCGTGCTCGGCCAGATCGTGGCCGGCGGCGTCACCGTCAACGACACCCTGCTGCATTTCGCCATCAACGGCCTGCCGTTCGGCGGCGTCGGCCCCAGCGGGATGGGCGCCTACCACGGGCGTGCCGGGTTCGATGCGATGAGCAAGCAGCTGCCGATCCTGTGGCAGTCGCGGTGGGCGGCGAGCGATATGCTTAAACCGCCGTATTCACGCATTGCCGGCCTGCTCAGGGTGATTCTGCGCTGATGGAGGTACCGACCAACGGTCGGTACCTACCCGAGGGGCAGCACCGCTCCGCATGCGTCGCGGCCGAGGCTCGCGGTCGACCGGTAGGTACCGACCGTTGGTCGGTACGGAACCGCCGACCCGCTACAATGCGCCCATGAAAATCGCCTCCTGGAACGTCAATTCGCTCAACGTGCGCCTGCCGCACCTGGAACAGTGGCTCACTGCGTTCGCGCCGGACGTGGTCGGCATCCAGGAAACCAAGATGGAGGACCACAAGTTCCCCGACGCGGTGCTGGCCGGGCTGGGCTACCGCAGCGTGTTCGCCGGGCAGAAGACCTACAACGGCGTGGCGCTGCTGTCGCGCGAGCCGGCGCAGGACGTGCAGATCGGCATTCCAGGCTTCGAGGACGAGCAGAAGCGGGTGATCGCCGGCACCGTCAACGGCGTGCGCATCATCAACCTGTACGTGGTCAACGGCCAGGACGTGGACACCGACAAGTACGCCTACAAGCTGCGCTGGCTGGAAGCGGTGCACGCCTGGGTCGCCTCGGAACTGCAGAAATACCCGGAGCTGGTGGTGATGGGCGACTTCAACATCGCCCCCGACGCGCGCGATGTGCACGACCCGCTGGTCTGGAACGAGAACCACATCCTGACCTCCACCGCCGAACGCGGCGCGCTCAACAAGTTGCTGCAGCTGGGGCTGCACGATGCCTTCCGGCTGCACAGCGAAGAGGAAGGCGTATTCAGCTGGTGGGATTACCGCGCCGCCGGGTTCCGCCGCAACCTGGGCCTGCGCATTGACCTGACCCTGGTGTCGGATGCCCTCAAGGCGCGTGCGCTGGCTTCGGGCATAGACCGCGAGCCGCGCACCTGGGACCGGCCGAGCGACCACGCCCCGGCGTGGGTGCAGCTGGGCTGAAACGCACAAGGCCCGGCGGGTGCCGGGCCTTGCTGGAAAGGCGTAACGACCAACGGTCGTTACCTGCCCTGTGAGGTTATCGAACGCTGCGGCGGGTGAAGAGGTTCACGATCGCCAGCAGGATCACGGCCCCGATCAGCGAGAACAGGAACGTGCGGATCGTGATCGCTTCATTGATGCCACCGCCGAACAGGAAGCCGGCGATCAGCGCGCCGACGATGCCGACCACGATGTTGAGGATGATGCCCTGCTGCGCGTCGCGGCGCATGATGATGCTGGCAAGCCAGCCCACGATGCCACCGACGATCAACCAGATGATGATGCCCATGTTGTCCACTCCAGAGTTTGTGTGCCGATGAGACGGAGCCAGTTGACGGCAGCCCCCGTGAAGTCGTCGTGCAGCCGCATTGGCGGGGTGTTCGCATGAGCCTGCCGGCGACCCTGGACGGGCCCTGGCGGTTTGGCCCGGTCACCGTCTGGCGCCTGCCGCACGTGCCCGGTACCCGTGGCGAGCCGCAGGCGCGGGTGTTGCTGGCTGACCAGTTGGGGGGCAGCCCCGAAGACCTGCCGCTGCAGCGTGATCCGCGCGGCCGCCCGGAGCTGCACGGCCCGCTGGCGCATATCGGCACCGGCTGGAGTCACAGCCATGGCCTGCTGCTGGTGGGGCTGGGCGAGGGCGTCCGGCTGGGCGTGGACCTGGAGCCGCTGCGCCCACGGCCGCGCATGGCCGAAATCATCGAGCGCTTCTTCCACCCGACCGAAGTGGCATGGCTGCTCGGGCTGGACGAAGACGCCCGCACCCATTGGTTCTTCCGTGTCTGGTGCGCCAAGGAAGCCATCCTCAAGGCGCAGGGGCAGGGCATCTCGTTCGGCCTGCACCGCCTGCAGCTGGCGCCCGCCGCCGACGGCGCCCTGCACCTGGCCTGGTGCGACCCGGAACTCGGCCCGGCCCAGCGCTGGCACCTGCACGAATGGCAGGCCGCGGACGATTTCCGCGCCGCACTGGCCTGGCACGCGCTCTGAGCGCGCCGAATCCGCGCAGTCAGCAGGTCCCCAGCCTGCGATAATGGGCGCATGACCGAACACACACTCCCGGCCGGCGTGGCCGATGCCCTCGAGCGCGGCCTGGCTGCCATGGGCCTGGATGCCGCCCTGGCGCCGCCCCTGCTGACCTACCTCGCCCTGCTCGACCGCTGGAACCGCACCTACAACCTCACCGCCATCCGCGACCCGATGGAGATGGTCACCCGCCACCTGCTCGATTCGCTGGCGATGCAGCCGTACCTGGAGCAGGGCACCCTGGCCGACCTGGGCACCGGCCCAGGGCTCCCCGGCATTCCGCTGGCCATCGCCCGCCCGCAGCTGCAGGTGACCCTGGTGGAAAGCAACGGCAAGAAGGCCCGCTTCATGCGCGAAGCGGTGCGCCAGCTGGGCCTGGCCAACGCCCGCGTGGCCGAATCCCGTGCCGAAGCGCTGGCGGAGCCGGGTGCCTATGACAACCTCACCGCCCGCGCCATGGACACCCTGGCCGGCATCATCGCCGTCGGCGGCCACCTGCTGCGCCCCGGCGGACGCCTGCTGGCCATGAAGGGCGTCCACCCGCATGACGAGATCGCCCAGCTGCCGGCCGGCTGGCGGGTTGAGCAGGTCCTGCCACTGCATGTTCCGGGCCTGACCGGCGAGCGCCATCTGGTGGTGGTGGCCGGTCCGTGAGACACGACACGCCCCATGCCCGCATAATGCCCAGTCCCACCCCCTGCCGATGAGGCTCACCCGCATGGCCCGCATCATCGCCATCGCCAACCAGAAAGGTGGCGTCGGCAAGACCACGACTGCCGTCAATCTGGCCGCCGCCCTGGCTGCTGCGCCCAAGCGCGTGCTGCTGGTCGACCTCGATTCCCAGGGCAATGCGACCATGGGCAGCGGCGTGGACAAGCGCGAAGTTGCCGCCTCCACCTGCGACCTGCTGCTGGGCGAAAGCACCGCGGCCGACGTCCGGGTGACCACCCTGGAAGGCTTCGACCTGCTGCCGGGCAACATCGACCTGACCGCCGCCGAGATCCAGCTGATGGACCAGGGCGAACGCGAACAGCGGCTCAAGCGCGCGCTGGCCCCGATCCAGGACGAGTACGACTTCATCCTGATCGACTGCCCGCCGGCGCTGTCGCTGCTGACCCTCAACGCGTTGGCCGCCGCCGATTCGGTGATCGTGCCGATGCAGTGCGAGTATTACGCGCTGGAAGGCCTGAGCGCGCTGGTGGAAACCATCGATGCGCTGCGCGCCAACCTCAATCCCAGCCTGGAGATCGAGGGCGTGCTGCGCACCATGTTCGATGTGCGCAACAACCTCGCCAATGCCGTGTCGGCCGAATTGACCGACCACTTCGGCGATCGCGTGTTCCGCACCATCGTGCCGCGCAACGTGCGCCTGGCCGAGGCGCCCAGCCACGGCCAGAGCATCGTCGGCTACGACCGCGCCTCGCGCGGCGGCGTCGCCTACCTCGGCCTGGCCGGCGAGATCATCCGCCGCCACCACCAACGCAACACGGCCGGCAAGGCCATGGAGACCGCCTGATGAGCACCAAGCCCGCCCCCGGCAAGAAACGCGGCCTCGGCCGTGGCCTCGATGCGCTGTTGGGGCCCAAGGGCGCGGTGACACAGGTGCAGGCCGCGGCCGTGATCGAGCCGCTGCCGGGTGAAGTGCTGCGCAAGCTGCCGGTCAAGCACCTGCAGCCGGGCAAGTACCAGCCGCGCCGCGACATGGACGAAACCAAGCTCGCCGAGCTGGCCGATTCCATCAAGGCGCAGGGCGTGATCCAGCCGATCCTGGTGCGCCAGCTGGGCCCGGACAGCTTCGAGATCGTGGCCGGCGAACGCCGCTGGCGCGCGTCGCAGCTGGCCGGCCTGGACGAAGTGCCGGTAGTGGTGCGCGAGCTGGAAGACCGCACCGTCATCGCGATGGCGCTGATCGAGAACATCCAGCGCGAAGACCTCAACCCGCTCGAAGAAGCCGAAGCGCTGCAGCGGCTCATCAGCGAATTCGCGCTGACCCATGCCGAAGCCGCCCAGGCCGTCGGTCGCTCGCGCGCGGCGGTGTCCAACCTGCTGCGCCTGCTGGAGCTGCCGGTGGCGATCCGCCTGCTGCTGGAAACCCGCCGGCTGGAAATGGGCCATGCCCGCGCGCTGCTGACCCTGGCGCCGGAGCTGGCCAGCAAGCTGGCCCAGGAAGCAGCCGACCAGGGCTGGTCGGTGCGTGAGGTCGAACACCGTGCGCAGCAGTTCGCTGCCGGCAAGGTGCCTGCCTCGCTGCGCCGCAAGCCGAGCGCGGCCGCCCCGCAGGCCGACATCGCGTCGCTGGAAACCGAGCTGTCCGAATCGCTGGGTGCCCGCGTGGCGATCAACCACGGCCGTGGCGGCAAGGGCAAGTTGATCATTCATTACACCGACCTGGACACGCTGGACGGCGTGCTCGAGAAGCTCCGCGTACGCAAGGGCTGAGTCCCCCGCCACGCAAGAGGAACCCACTTACCTGATGAACCCCACCAAGGTCGATCGCAACCATCTGTTGCGCCTGACCGACCTGCCAAATGTCGGGCCGGCCTGTGAGAAGGATCTTCGTCTGATCGGGATCCGTGTCCCCGCGCACGTGCGCGGCCGCGATGCCTACGACATGTACGCGCAGCTGTGCATGCGCACCGGGGTGCTGCACGACCCGTGCGTGATCGATGTGTTCCTGTCCATCGTGCGCTTCATGCAGGGCGAAGCCCCGCGTCCCTGGTGGGATTTCAGCAAGGAACGCAAGGCCACGCTGGCGCGCGAAGCACCGCTGAGCCTGTAGTGACGTACCGGTAACGGCGTTATTCTGTCGCCTGGATTTTCCGGGACGACTGCCATGACCCTTCTTGTGACCGGCGCTGCAGGCTTCATCGGCGCCAATACCGTGCGTGCCCTGCTCGATGCCGGGCACACGGTGGTCGGCCTGGACAACTACAACGACTACTACGACCCGCAGATCAAGCGCGATCGCGTGGCGGCACTGTGCCCGGACGCCGATATCCGCGCGCTGGACCTGATCGACCGTGATGGCCTGGCCGCGCTGTTCGACGAGGTCAAGCCGACCCGGGTGATCCACCTGGCCGCGCAGGCCGGTGTGCGCTATTCGCTGGAAAACCCGCACGCCTACGTGGACAGCAACCTGACCGGGTTCGTCAACATCCTGGAACTGTGCCGCCATCGCGGCGTGGCGCACCTGGTGTACGCCTCCAGCAGCTCGGTCTACGGTGATTCGGCCACCCCGCCGTTCTCCGAAGACCAGCGCATCGACAAGCCGCGCTCGCTGTACGCAGCGACCAAGGCGGCCAACGAGTTGATGGCCTACACCTACGCGCAGTTGTATGGCCTGCACGCCACCGGCCTGCGCTTCTTCACCGTGTACGGCCCGTGGGGCCGCCCCGACATGGCGCCGCTGCTGTTCTCGCGCGCGGTGCTGGCCGGGCGCCCCATCGACGTGTTCAACGACGGCAGGATGCAGCGCGATTTCACACATGTTTCCGACATCGTGGCCGGTATCCTCGGCGCGCTGGCGCATCCGTCCAGCGAGGACGTACCGCACCGTGTCTTCAACCTGGGCAACCACACCCCGATCGAGCTGGAACACTTCATCGGGGTCATCGAGGCCGCCGCTGGACGCCCGGCACAGAAGGTCTACAAGCCGATGCAGCCCGGCGACATGGTCCGCACCATGGCCGACACCCGTCGTGCCCATGACGCTTTCGGCTATGAACCGGTCACCCCGATCGAGCGCGGCCTGCCGCCGGTGGTGGCCTGGTGCCGCGACTATTTCGGTGATCGCGCCTGACTCACATCGCCGGGTTCATCTTCGGATAACCTTGATCTCGGAAAATGCGCGGTCTTTTTCATTCCTGGCCTTTCGCAGAGCCCGATCATGAGCCAACCCCAGTTGTCGGTCGTCGTCCCGGTATTCAATGAACGCGACAACGTACAGCCCCTGATCGAAGAGATCACCGCGGCGCTGCGCGGCCAGGTGGACTTCGAGATCGTCTACGTCGACGATCACTCGCGCGACGACACCCTGGCCGTGCTGGAGTCGTTGAAGCCGGCCAACCCCGAATTGCGGGTCCTGCACCATGTCAGCCAGAGCGGGCAGAGCACCGCGGTGAAGAACGGGGTCAAGCACGCCCGCGCACCGTGGATCGCCACGCTGGATGGCGACGGCCAGAACGACCCGGCAGACATTCCGAAGCTGCTGGCCGCGCGTGCGTCCGCCGAGCCGCAGGTGAAGCTGTTCGCTGGCTGGCGCGTCAACCGCCAGGACAGCGGCAGCAAGCGCTGGGCCAGCAGGTGGGCCAACGCGATCCGCGCCCGCATGCTGCGTGACGACACCCCCGATACCGGCTGCGGCATCAAGCTGTTCGAGCGTGCCGCGTTCCTGGAGCTGCCGTACTTCGACCACATGCACCGCTACCTGCCCGCGCTGATGCAGCGGGCGGGCTGGAAGACGGTGAGCGTGCCGGTCAACCACCGCCACCGCACCGCCGGGGTGTCCAAGTACAACAACCTCGGCCGCGCGCTGGTCGGGATCCGCGACCTGCGCGGGGTGGCCTGGCTGATCACGCGCAGCAAGCGCACGGCCGTGGAAGAACGCTGATGGAACTGCACTGGCTCGACCAACCGCTGAGCTGGCTGTTCTGGACCGGGCTGCACGTGACCGGCTGGAAGCTGATCGGCTATACCGGCGCACTGATGTTCGGCGGCCGCTGGCTGGTGCAGTTCGTCGCCTCGCGCCGGGCCGGCAAGCCGGTGATCCCGCGCCTGTTCTGGTACATGAGCGTGGTGGGCAGCCTGATGACGCTGAGCTACTTCCTGTTTTCGGCCAAGCAGGATTCGGTGGGGGTGCTGCAGAACCTGTTTCCGGCGTTTACCGCGCTTTACAGCTTGAAGCTGGATATCCAGCACCGTGGGTGGAAGCGGGATAAAGCCGAACACTGAGGGCTGCGAACCTCGCGGGTATCGGCCCGTACCCGGCGTACACCCGGCGCCCACCCGGTACGGCCCGTACCCGGCGGATACCCGGCGCCCGCCCGGAACGGTCCGTACCCGGCGGATACCCGGTGCCCGCCCCCGGTAGCGCCGACTGTTAGTCGGCTGCTCTTCGCGGGAATCAAGAACAACATCAAGATCAAGAGCATCCGACTAACAGTCGGCGCTCGGGTCTCGGCCTGCGGCCGATCCCCGGTCCTGCCCGCTTTGCGGGCAGGACCTTTGATCCATGCGCGCGCTGGATCGGGGTGCCATGATCGGGGTTTGCCGTCCCCCGGGAACCCCTGCTCGTGAAATCACCGCTCGTTGCTGCGTTGCTGCTCGCCCTGGCCCTTCCTGCCCATGCGGCACTGGCCGCACCCCCTGCGGCACCGACGGTCGCGCCGGCCAGCCTGGCCACCGAATCGCCGGCCGACGCGGCGTTCCGCGCCATCTACGAGAAGGAATGGGCCTGGCGCCAGGCCGGTGGCGGCGAAGCCAGTGAAGACGGTGATGGCCCGGCCACGGCCACCCGCATGCCGGACGTGGGCGCGGCCGCGCAGCAGGCACGCCTTGCGGTGTGGGACGACGTGCTGGCCCAGCTCGGCAAGGTCGATATCAAGGCGCTCTCGCCCACCAACCAGGTCAACTACGCGATCTACCGCGACCAGGTGTTCAACCTGGCCGAAGAAGTGCGCCTGCGCGGCTACGAGATGCCGTTCAACTCGGATTCTTCGTTCTGGTCCAACCTTTCGTTCATGGCGCGTCGCGAGCTGAAGACCGCCGCCGACTACCGCAACTACATCGCCCGGCTCAACGACGTACCCCGCTACTTCGACCAGCAGACCGACAACATGCGCGCCGGCCTGAAGCGCGGCTTCAGCGTGCCGCGCGCGGTGCTCGATGGCCGTGAAGTCTCGATCGCCACCGTGGCCGAGCTGAAGGACCCGACCCAGTCGCCGCTGTACGCGCCGTTCAAGAAACTGCCGGCCAGCATTCCCGCCGCCGAACAGGCCGAGCTGCAGGCGCAGGCCCGCCAGGCCATCAGCGCCAGCGTGGTGCCGGCCTTCGTCAAGCTGCGCACCTTCTTCGTCGGTGAGTACGTGCCGCAGGCGCGCACCACCCTGGCCGCCGAAGCGCTGCCCGATGGCAAGGCGTACTACCAGCAGCAGATCCACGAATACACCACGCTGGACCTCACCCCGCAGCAGATCCACGAGATCGGCCTGAAGGAAGTGGCGCGCATCCAGAAGGAAATGAACGACGTCATCAAGGAGGTCAAGTTCAAGGGCAGCTTCGCCGACTTCCTGGCCTTCCTGCGCACCGACCCGCAGTTCTACGCCAAGACCCCAGACGAACTGCTGCACCGCGCCGCCTGGATCTCCAAGCGCGTGGACGGCGTGATCGGCAAGTACATGACCCTGCCGCGCGCACGCTTCACCATCGTGCCGGTACCGCCGGATATCGCCCCGTTCTGGACCGCGGGCCGTGGCGGCATGGGTACTTACTGGGTCAACACCTACAACCTGCCGGCGCGCCCACTGTACAACCTGCCGGCGCTGACCTTGCATGAGTCCGACCCGGGCCACGCCCTGCAGGGTGCGCTGGCGGCAGAGCAGGGCGAACAGCCCGAGTTCCGCCGCAACGCCTACATCTCCGCCTATGGCGAAGGCTGGGGCCTGTACAGCGAGAAGCTTGGCGTGGAAATGGGCATCTACGAAACCCCGTACGAGGATTTCGGCCGCCTGACCTATGAAATGTGGCGTGCCGCGCGCCTGGTGATCGATACCGGCGTGCACCACAAGGGCTGGACCCGCGAGAAGGCGCTGGCCTACCTGCGCGACCACACCGCGCTGAGCGAGCACGAAGTGACCACCGAAGTGGACCGCTACATCTCGTGGCCGGGCCAGGCACTCAGCTACAAGCTGGGTGAGATCGCGATCGTGCGCCTGCGCGGCGAGGCCGAAAAGGCGCTGGGCGACCGCTTCGACGTCAAGTCGTTCCACGACGCGGTACTCAGCCAGGGCTCGGTGCCGTTGCCGGTGCTGGATGCGCAGATCCGCGCGTACATCGACGCGCGCCGCGCGCCCTGATGTCGCAACTGGTCGGTGCCGATGTGCGCTCGCGCACGCATCGGCACACGGCCTGCGCCGCGATGACGAAACTGCATAGCGCGTCGCAGCGCTGCAGTAGCAGATGACTAGGCTGGTCAGGGCGCGCCCCCGGGCGCGCGTTTCCCCCCAAGGAGCCTGACCATGCTGGATGCCCTGTCCGCACTGCACCACCGCCTGTTCTGCCACACCACCGCCAACAAGGCAGCCCATCGCCACGCGGAACCGACCCTGCTGAGCCTGCGCAACCTGCCGGACGGCCAGCGTCCACCGACCACCCGCGCCTCGACGTCCATGGGTGCAGCCGGCCCCGATCCCCTGCAGCGTTTCACGCTCGCCCCCGAGCATGGCCAGGCCCTGGCCGCGTTGCTGCAGCGGCACCGCAGGCTGCTCGACCCCGACTACACCATGCCGTTTGCAGCCCCCGAGCGCGCGGCGCTCGACAGCTTCTTCGCCAAACGCGCGCAGCTGGCGGAGGTCGCCCTCGGCAGCCCGCCTCCGGTGTGTACCGGTCGGCATGACCCGCACGATCTCGCACCGGCACGCACGCAAGCGGACCTGCTGCGGCAGCTGCTCGGCAGCGCGAAAGGACTGGTGCTGGGCGAGGTGCCCTGCAGCCCGTCCAGCAGGCGCCTGTTGATCGATCACATGGCGTTGCTGCGCCATCTTGGGGTCGACACCCTGTACCTGGAGCACCTCCAGGGCGACCTCCACCAGGCCGACCTCGACCGCCTGCACCGCAGTGGCACGCTTTCCCCCGACCTCGCACGCTTCCTGGCGGGGCAGGAGAGCGGCCACCTGACCCACGCGCCCTGCGGCGCGACCTTCCGCGATCTGGTCGACGCCGCCTTCAAGGTCGGCATGCGCGTCGTCGCGCTCGACCTGATGGCCAGCTACCACCTGCGGGGTGTCCACGACCACGCCGGAATCAGCGCGGCCGCCCTTCCGGACATCCGGGTCAAGCTCTTGAACCACGTCGCGGCTGCGCGGATCGCGCACGACCAGCGCAGGCAGGCCGGCAAGCCGGGACCGCAGCGCTGGGTGGCGCTGGTCGGCAACGCCCACGCCGGTACCTTCAACGACATTGTCGGCATCGCCGAGCGGCTGGGCGTGCCCAGCCTTCGCGTGGAAGAGACCAGCCCCGGTTGGAGCCAGCGGCTGCAGGCAGGCTGCGATCCTGGCCGGACCGTGCCGCCCGCCGTGCGCAGCAGCGGCGGCGAACTGCAGTGCGACTACCTGCTCAAGGTGCCAGCGGCTGACGGTCGCGCGCGGCCGGACACGTCCGCACCCTGCAGTGCGGCCGATGCGCTGCGGCTGCGCGCACTCCGCCAGGCGCACCACGCGCCACCGCCGGCCCGTACGGCATGAACGCGCGCCGTCGCTGCGATTGTGTAACGGGGGCGGCCGTCGTTACCCTGCGGCCATGATGTCCCGCCTGCGCCACCGCCTGTCGCTGCCTGTCCGCCTGCTGATGCTGGCGGTGGTGCTGTTCGGCACGGCCGGTGGCGCGCTCGCGTCGGCACTGGGCGACCTGCATGCGCTGTCGCACGCCGGGGTCGCCGGTCTGTCGCATGCGGTGTCGCATGCCGAACCGGTCGACGTGGCCGCGGCCACTGCCGAGGCTGACCATGCGGACGAGGATGACGGCGCGCGCCTGCTGCACGCGCTGGTCCATTGCGGACACTGCCATGGTCATGGCGGCGTGCTGCCGCTGGCGGCATCGGCATGGTCGCTACCGGCCGCACCGGCGCACGCCGTGCCGGTCGGCCTGACCGCGCAGCTGCTCGCCCAGCCGCCCGAGAGCCTGCTGCGCCCCCCGATAGCGGTGTGATGCCACGCGGCGCCTTGCCGCGACTTCACCTCTGAACCGCTTTCTGGAGATTCCCATGTGGATGCGTCTGGCAGCCGTTGCTGCCATTGCGCTCGTGCCGTGCGCGTATGCGCAGGGCACCGCGCCTGTTACCCGTTCCGCCCAAGCAGCATTGCCCGTTGCAGCGGCGGCGGCCCCCCCGTTGACCCTGGGCGAGGCCATCGCCCGCGTCGCCCGCTACCACCCCGACCTTCGCCTGGCCGATGCCCAGCGCCCGGTCTGGGAAGCGCGCCGTGAGGCGGCCGCGTTCGGGCCGCCACTGACCGTCGGCGTTGAGCTGGAAAATGCGCTGGGCACCGGTGGCAGCCGTGGCTTCGACGCCGCCGAACTGACCGTCACCCTGGCCGGCGTGCTGGAGCGCGGCGGCAAGCTTGATGCCCGCCGGGTACTGGCCCAGGCCAATCTCGACGCGTTGGCACCGCAGCGCGAAACCGCGCGGCTGGACCTGATGGCCGCCGTGGCCCAGCGTTATCTCGCCATTGCCGAAGCCCGCGCGCAGCTCGCCATTGCCGACACCGATATCGACCAGCGTCGCCGCGCGGTCGCCGCCGCCCGGATGCGCCTGCAGGCCGGCGCGTCGCCCGAATCGGTGCTGATGACCGCGCAGGCGATGTTGGCGCAGGCCGAAGTGGACCGTGATCGCGCCATGCAGGCCGACCGCGCCGCGCGTCTCGCGCTGTCGGCGCTGTGGCGTGAGCGCGAGCCCGGCTTCGACGTGGTCAGCGGCGACCCGCTGCAGCTGCCCGCCCTGCAACCCTTCGACATCCTTGCCGACGAACTGCAGCGCACCCCGGAACTGGCCGTGCTGGCCGGCGAACGCCGCGTGCGCGAAGCCCAGCTGCAGTTGGCACGCACCCAGGCACGGCCGGATATCAGCTGGCAGGTCGGCGTGCGCAACAGCCGCGACAGCGGCGATACCGCGCTGGTCGGCGGCTTCAGCGTGCCACTGGGGAGCATGCGCCGCGCCGGTCCGGAGATCCGCGCAGCCGAAGCCGAGCTCGCCCTCAACGGGGTGGAACGCGATGCGCGCGCGCTGCAGCTGTACACCACCCTGGCCGAAGCGCACGGACGCTATGAAACGTCGCGGCTGGAAGTCACCCGCATGGCGAGCGATGTACTGCCGCACCTGCGGCGTGCCGAGAACGCCGCCGAAAAGGCCTGGCGTGCCGGTGCCATCAGCTACATGGAGTGGGCGCAGCTGCAGGCCATGCGCATCGAGGCGCGGCAGCGCCAGCTCGATGCCGCCATCGCCGCGCAGACCGCACTCATCGAACTGCAACGGCTGACCGGCCAGGGCCTGCTTGCCCACGCCAGCACCGCTCCCGCTACCGCGACCGTGTCCACGGAGGACCGCCGATGAACCTTTCGATCCCCCGCGCGGCGCGCATCGCCGCCCTCCTGCTGTGCCTGCTCGCACTGGCCGGCTGTGCCAAGGAAGCGCCCACGGCACCGGCCAGCCCGGACGCCGGCCACGGCGAACCCGGCCACACCGAAGCGGGCGAGGACCACGACGACGCATCGGACAGCACCACCATCCCTGCGGCGATGGCCGACCAGTCCGGTATCAAAGTCACCCCGGTCGCCGCCGGCACCATCGCCGACGAACACGACGTGCAGGGCCTGCTGACCCCGGTCGACGGCCGCGTGGCCCAGGTGATGGCGCGGTTCCCCGGCCCGATCCGCTCGTTGCGCGCCAACGTGGGCGACACCATCAAGACCGGCCAGGTACTGGCCAGCATCGAAAGCAACCTCAGCCTGACCACCTACACGGTCAGCGCTCCCATCAGCGGCGTGGTGCTGGCCCGCCACGCGCAGGTCGGCGGGGTGGCGGGCGAGGGCACGCCGCTGTTCGAGATCGGCGACCTGTCCACGCTGTGGGTGGACCTGCACATCTTCGGCAACGACACCCAGCACATCACCGCCGGCGTACCGGTCACCGTGTCGCGGATGACCGACGGGGTCACCCAGGCCACCATGCTGGAACGCGTGCTGCCCGGCACCGCCACCGCCAGCCAGAGCACCGTGGCCCGCGCCACGCTGCGCAACGACGACGGCCTGTGGCGGCCGGGCGCGGCGGTGAAGGCGCGCATCGTGGTCGCGACACGGCCCGCCGCGCAGGTGGTGCCGCTCAGCGCGCTGCAGACGATGGAAGGCAAGGACGTGGTGTTCGTACGCACCGGCGAGACCTACACCGCCCGTCCAGTGCGCCTCGGCGCGCGCGACGCCAACCAGGTGGAAGTGCTGGAGGGCCTCACCCTCGGCGATGAAGTCGTCACCGGGCAGAGCTACGTGGTGAAGGCCGACATCGGCAAGGCGGGAGCGTCGCATGAGCATTGAGCACGCAACCATCCCCGGGCGTGGAGGGCATCGCCATGCTTGAGCGCATCATTGCCGCCTCCATCGCCCATCGCTGGCTGATGATGAGCCTGACCCTGGCGTTGATCGCCGTGGGCGCGTGGAGCTTCATCAAGCTGCCCATCGATGCCACCCCGGACATCACCAACGTCCAGGTGCAGATCAACACCGCCGCCCCGGGCTATTCGCCGCTTGAAGCCGAACAGCGCATCACCTACCCGGTGGAAACCGTGATGGCCGGCCTGCCACGGATGGAACAGGCACGCTCGCTGTCGCGCTATGGGCTGTCGCAGGTCACCGTCGTGTTCGAAGACGGCACCGACATCTACTTCGCGCGGCAACAGGTGGCCGAACGCCTTCAACAGGTGAAGTCGCAGATCCCGGCCGGGCTGGACCCGCAGCTGGGGCCGATCTCCACCGGTCTGGGCGAGATCTTCATGTACACCATCGACGCCGATCCGGCGGCGCGTAAACCCGATGGCAGCGCCTACACCGCCACCGACCTGCGCACGCTGCAGGACTGGGTGATCCGCCCACAGCTTCGCAACGTGCCGGGCGTGACCGAGGTCAATACCATCGGTGGCTTCCAGCGCCAGGTGCACATCACGCCCGATCCGGCCCGTCTGCGTGCGCTGGGTTTCACCCTGGAAGACGTGGTCCAGGCCGTGGAAAGCAACAACCAGAACGTCGGCGCCGGCTACATCGAACGCAACGGGCAGCAGTTCCTGGTGCGCATTCCCGGCCAGGTGGCCAACCTGGAGGAAATCGGCAACATCGTGCTGGCACGTCGCGAAGGCGTGCCGATCCACGTGCACGACGTCGCCGAGGTCGCCGAAGGCCCCGAGCTGCGCAGCGGCGCCGCCACCCAGAACGGTCATGAAGTGGTGATGGGCACGGTGGTGATGCTGATCGGTGCCAACAGCCGGGATGTGGCGCAGGCGGCCGCCGCGCGGCTGGAGCAGGCGCAACGCAGCCTGCCGCCCGGCGTCACCGTCACCGCCAGCTACGACCGCACCACCCTGGTGGACCGCACCATCCAGACCGTGGCCAAGAACCTGGTGGAGGGCGCACTGCTGGTGATCGTGGTGCTGTTCCTGCTGCTCGGAAATTTCCGCGCCGCATTGATCACGGCCGCGGTGATTCCGCTGGCGATGCTGTTCACCCTCACCGGGATGGCGCGCGGGGGCGTATCAGCGAACCTGATGAGCCTGGGCGCGCTGGACTTCGGCCTGATCGTCGATGGCGCGGTGATCATCATCGAGAACTGCCTGCGCCGCTTCGGCGAGCGCCAGCATGCCCTCGGCCGCGACATGACCCGCGAAGAGCGCTTCGCCGAAACCGCCAGCGCCACCGCCGAAGTGATCCGCCCCAGCCTGTTCGGGCTCGGAATCATCACTGCCGTATACCTGCCGATCTTCGCGCTGTCGGGCGTGGAAGGAAAAATGTTCCACCCCATGGCCATCACCGTGGTGCTCGCGTTGAGCGGCGCGATGGTGCTGGCGCTGACCTTCGTGCCGGCCGCCATCGCCCTGTTCCTGGGCGGCCACGTGCAGGAGAAGGAGAACCGGGTGATGGCCTGGGTGCGCCGGCGTTACCAGCCCCTGCTGGCATTCTCGCTGCGGCGCGGGCGCTGGATGGTGGGTGGCGCGCTGGTGCTGGTGGTGGGCTGCGGCCTGCTCGCCACCCGGTTGGGCAGCGAGTTCGTGCCCAACCTGGACGAAGGCGACGTGGCCATGCATGCCATGCGCATTCCCGGCACCAGCCTGACCCAGTCGGTCGAGATGCAGAAGCTGATCGAAAACCGGCTGGTGCGGTTCCCGGAGGTGAGCAAAGTATTTTCCAAGATCGGCACCCCGGAAGTGGCCTCCGATCCGATGCCGCCCTCGGTGGCCGACACCTTCATCATGATGAAACCGCGCAGGGACTGGCCGGACCCGCGCAAACCGCGCGCCACGCTACTGGCTGAGCTGGAAGCAGCGGTGGAGCAGCTGCCCGGCAACAACTACGAGTTCACCCAGCCGATCCAGATGCGCACCAATGAGCTCATCTCCGGCGTGCGTGCCGACGTGGCGGTGATGCTGTTCGGCGATGACCTGGAGACGTTGCTGAAGGTGGGCAGGCGCATCGCCAGCGTGGCCGGCAGCGTGCCCGGCGCGGCCGATGTGCGCATGGAAGAAACCAGCGGCCTGCCGCTGCTCACCGTCACTCCCAATCGCAGCGCGCTGGCCGGCTACGGGCTCAACCCGGGCCAGGTGCAGTCCACCGTGGCCACCGCCGTGGGTGGGCAGGTGGCCGGCCAGCTGTTCGAAGGCGACCGTCGCTTCGACATCGTGGTGCGCCTGCCCGAGGCGCTGCGCCAGGACCCGGCCGCACTGGCTGACCTGCCGGTATCGCTGGCCCCGGCACTGGAAGGCGATGCCGACGAATCCAGCCAGGCCGGCGGCTGGACCAGCGGCACCGCGCGTACCGTGCCGCTGCGCGAGCTGGCCACGCTGGCCAACAGCGAGGGGCCGAACCAGATCAACCGCGAGAACGGCAAACGCCGCATCGTGGTCACCGCCAACGTGCGCGATCGCGACCTGGGCAGTTTCGTCAGTAACCTGCAGCAGGCGATCAACCGCGACGTGCAGGTGCCCGATGGCTACTGGATCGAGTACGGTGGCAGCTTCGAGCAGCTGATCTCGGCCAGCCAGCGCCTGGCGGTCGTGGTGCCGGTCACCCTGATCCTGATCTTCGCGCTGTTGTTCTGGGCGTTCGGCTCGGTCAAGGACGCGGCCATCGTGTTCAGCGGTGTACCGCTGGCGCTCACCGGTGGCGTGCTGGCATTGGCCGCACGTGGCATTCCGCTCTCCATCTCCGCAGGCGTCGGCTTCATCGCGCTCTCGGGCGTGGCGGTGCTCAATGGCCTGGTGATGATCAGCTTCGTGCGCAGCCTGCGCGAGGGCGGCATGCCGCTGGCCGATGCGGTACGCGAAGGCGCGCTGGGTCGGCTGCGTCCGGTGCTGATGACCGCACTGGTGGCCTCGCTCGGCTTCGTGCCGATGGCCTTCAACGTCGGCGCCGGTGCCGAAGTCCAGCGCCCGCTGGCCACGGTGGTGATCGGCGGCATCGTCTCCTCCACGCTGCTCACCCTGCTGGTGCTGCCAGTGCTGTACCGCTGGCTGCACCGCAGGCAGTAGCGCTATCCGGGTAGCGCCCGACCGTTGGTCGGGCGTTGCCCCTGCTCGATAAGCCGAACGGCCTTCGCTACACCATCCTCCGTCGCCATGGCCCGTCCCAATGCAGCTGCACGTGCCCGCGTGTCCACATGCTCGGCAACGGCAATAGCACGCCCCAACGTCCCGGTGTCCAGGCGTTTCGGCGACAGCGGTTCGGCGGCTACGCCGATCTCCCGCAATCGCGCCGCCCAGAAAAACTGATCTGCCGCAAACGGCATCACCAATGAAGGCACCCCCGCACGGCAGGCCGAATGGGTGGTGCCGCTGCCGCCGTGGTGGATCACCAGCGAACAGCGCGGGAACAGCGCTTCGTGCGGTGCAGGGCCGATGACAAACACGTTCGCTGGCAGCGGACCGTCTGGAAGGCCTGCCCAGCCCGGGAACAGCAGCACGCGCCGCGGTGCCAGCGCCTGCAGCAGTGCCGGCAACACCGTGTTGCGATCAAATCCCGTCATGCTTCCAAAGCCGACGTATACGGGCGGCGGGCCTTCATCGAGAAAGGCCTGCAGTTCCGGCGTCGGCTGCCAAGGCGCATCGGGTGCACGCCATTGCCCGCACACATGGTGATTGGCCGGCCAGTCGGCAGGCGGCGGCATCAGGCTCGGCGAAATCCCGTACAGCATTGGAACGTCACGCCACAGGGTGCGCCGAGCCGGCATGCCCATCGCCCGCCGCGCTTCGTTGATGGGGCGACGGAAGGTGCGCCACACGGCATCGTTGACCAGCCCGTAGCTGAGCTTGTTGAGCACACCGGGGAGGCGCAGCCGTGGCAGGAAGGGCGAGGCGAATGCGCGCGTGGGCGTAAGTGGAATCATGCCGGTTCCGATCACCGGTATGCCGTGGTGCTCGGCCACCGTCATGCCCACGAAGGCGGCAAGCCCGCCCGTCAACACCGCGTCGCACCCGGCCGCGGCCGCGTCGGCCTGTCGCATCCATGCCGGCACGTGCCGCTGCGCCATCCGCGCCAGGCCCCGCGATGCGGCCGCCATGTTGTTACCGCGCGACACCAGCGCCACCACCTCGTCGTGGATGTCGCCTTCGAGGGCAGCATGCGGCACGCCCAGCGCCTGCGCGCTGCCCAGCGTGCCACCCTCGGCCAGCACCATCACCTCATGTCCAGCCACCTGCAGCCCATGGCACAGCATCACCAGCGGCCGGGTGTCGCCTTCGGTTCCATAGGTCACAGCGAGAAGTCGCATGGACGCATCCGATGATCGAAAATTGAAGTATCTCCATGCGGTGTGCAGAACGGGTCTATCCCGCCGCTGCAATCCCCGAATCTGATAAGTACGTCAAACCTGGCGGCGATGACCCGCAGCTAGTCTCGAGCACTGGCTGGAACTGCGCTCAAGGCAGCAGACGTTGTCCTACGGTACTTTCGTTGCGGGTAATCTCCGATATGACCTGCGCCATCTGGATCCGTTCTCGGTGAAGGTGAGGGTGCACGGCGTCCTTGTCGATGTGGACGTGAGCTTCAGCTTCCATGTCTTCACCGACCAGAAGGGCAGGGGACCGTGCTTCCCGCATCATGCCGAGGAGCGCTATTTCTGCGTGAAGCGATACCAGCTCAGTCACACTGTCGCAGCCTTCATGCGTGGGCCCTTCTTCGACGCTTCGGTGCGGCGGCATGTCCGTAGCGTGGGTGGCGAGCCTCAGGAACAGTACTTCTGCACCGACCTGGGCCATGGCGACATCATCTGGACCCGGATATCGAGACGTGAGCGGCAGAACCGCGTGCGCGTCTGGGTGGTGAGCGCCTACAACCGCGACTGGCAGGGCATGGTGCTCCCGCGCGGTCAGGGGTTGTTCCGGGTCCAGAAAGTGTTGGCAAGCAAGCTGGGCATTCCGCGACCCTGAATAAAAAAGGCACCCCATCGCTGGGGTGCCTTGGAATTACGGTCTCGGTGAAAGTGAAACGCGTTGGCTTTCGCCTATCCCGCCGATGGCTGAGGAAAGAACGGACCAAGTCCGCCTTCGCAGCGCTACTATCCCGTCGCCGGGTCCCGATCAGCAGCACTTGGTGAAATCATGTCACGCGGGCGCGCCCCGGTACAGGGGCAAGAGCGCCACCGTTCAGGGTTTTGCTGTGGATAAGCCTTGCCTTGCAGGGGCTGCGCGTGCATAATGCGCGGCTCGCTGTGTCCGGATTTGTCCGGATTGGTGGCCGGGAACACGTCATCCGGTCTGCCCTCGTCAGCGTAACCCTTTGATTCTCATGATGTGTGGCGGGAAACCGCCGAGGCCGCCGTCGCCCGGGCTATGGGCTGACACATACTTTCATCGAGGTGCGCAATGTCCCGCGTATGCCAAGTTTCCGGCAAGCGAGTGCAGACGGGTAACAACGTCTCGCACGCCAACAACAAGACCCGTCGTCGTTTCCTGCCCAACCTGCACGAGCGCCGCTTCTGGGTCGCCAGCGAAAACCGCTGGGTCAAGCTTCGTGTTTCCGCGCATGCACTGCGCACCATCGACAAGAACGGCATCGATTCCGTTCTGGCTGAGCTGCGTGCGCGCGGCGAAAAGGTCTGAGGAGTAGACGATCATGGCAGGCAAGCGCGATAAGGTCCGTATGATTTCGACCGCCGGTACCGGTCACTTCTACACGACCGACAAGAACAAGAAGAACACCCCCGGGAAGATGGAATTCTCGAAGTACGATCCGGTCGTGCGCAAGCACGTCCCGTACAAGGAAGGCAAGATCAAGTAATCCCTCACGGGGTTGCTCGATGGCCAACGAAGGACCCGCCTCACGGCGGGTTTTTTCGTTTCCGGGGGCGTGCACGCCGGCCATGGCAGAATGCCGGCATACCCCCAAACGGGCGAACCGATGCTGTTCGAATGGCTGCTGGGTTCATGGTTGTTGATGCTGGACTGGCTGATCCGGCTGGCCGCGTTGTTCTGGATTCCCAGCCGCACCACGCCCGGCGCCGCGCGCAGCTGGCTGCTGCTGGTCGGCTTCGTGCCCCTGCTGGGCCTGCCGCTGTACCTGCTGTTCGGCCACCCCTGGCTGTCGCGCCAGCGCGTGCAGCGCCAGGCCGAGGCCTCCCAGGTGATCCGCGAGGAGCAGGCGCTGCAGCCGCCGCTGCGCTGGAACCCGGTGCCCGATACCGCCACCGCCGAAATGGTGCCGCTGATCGAGCGCCAGGGCGACTTCATGCCCGTGCACGGCAACGCGGTGGAGCTGCTGACCGACTACGACGCCTCGCTGCAGGCGCTGATCGACGATATCGACCAGGCCCGCGACCGCGTGCACCTGCTGTACTACCTGATGTTCGACGACGCGGTGGGCGAAGCGGTGGTGCAGGCGCTGCAGCGCGCCGCCGCACGCGGCGTGCACTGCCGCCTGCTGCTGGATGCGGTGGGTGCCAAGCGTGGCCTGCGCCGCTACCGCCACCGCCTGCAGGCGCTGGGCGTGGACGTGCGCGCCATGCTGCCCGGCGGGCTGCGCTGGCGCCGCAGCGGGCGGATGGACCTGCGCAACCACCGCAAGATCGCGGTGATCGACAACCGGGTCGGCTACATCGGCTCGCAGAACCTGGCCCAGCCCGGCTTCGTGCCCGGCTACCCCAACCGCGAACTGGTGGCGCGGGTGCGCGGGCCTGCGGTCGCCCACCTGGAGGCGGTGTTCGCCAGCGACTGGTACATGGAAACCGGCCAGCGCCTGGAGGTGATGATGGTCGAGCCGGTCTGCGCCGATGACGTGCCCACCCAGCTGCTGCCCAGCGGCCCGGCCTACCCCTTCAGCAACGCGCGCGACGCGGTGAATGCGCTGATCCACCTGGCACGCCGCCGCATCGTGCTGGTCACGCCGTACTTCGTCCCCGACGAGGCCACGTTGAGTGCGCTGCGCATCGCCGCGCTGTCGGGGGTGCAGGTGCAGCTGATCCTGTCGGCCAGCAACAACCAGCACCTCACCGCCTGGGCGCAGGAGGCGTACTACGACGAACTGCTGCGCGCCGGCGTGCGCGTTGCGCTGTACGAACCGCATTTCCTGCATGCCAAGCACCTCACCGTGGACGAGGACATCGCGTTGGTCGGCTCGATCAACCTGGACATCCGCTCGTTCGCGCTCAACGCCGAGATCGGCATGCTCTGCTACGACCGGGGGCTGGTACGACAGTTGATCGAGATCGAAGACGACTACCTGCGGCAGTCGCGCCAGCTCGACCTGAAGGCGTGGCGGCTGCGGCCTGCGTGGCGACGCAGCCGCGAAGGCATCGCGCGGCTGGCCGATGCGCTGATGTAGCGCACGGAGCGTTGCGGGCGCATGTCCTACAATGCGGCCATGACCGACTCCGAACCCATGCTCCAGGCCGACCTGGCCATCATCGGCGGCGGTGCGGCCGGCGTGCTGGTCGCGCTCAACGCGCTGCGCGGCGCCACCGCGCCCGTGCAGGTGGTCCTGTTCGAGCCCGCGTCCACGCTGGCCCAGGGCATTGCCTACGCCACGCCGTGGCCGGAGCACCTGCTCAACGTGCCGGCCGGCAAGATGAGCGGCCTGCCCGAACAGCCGGGTGATTTCGTCGACTACCTGCTGCAGGCCGATGCACTGCCAGGCGTCCCGCGCGACGTACTGACCGAGACGTTCGTTCCGCGCCGCCATTACGCGGCGTACCTGCAGCATCGCCTTGCAGAAGCGCAGGCGCAGAGCCCGGCGACGCTGCACGTGGTGCACGTGCCGGTTATCGCGCTGCAGCCGGGCACGCCACGGAACGTGTTGCGACTGGCCGATGGCCAGCAATGGCAGTCACGCCAGGTGGTGCTGGCCTGCGGCAACAGCATGCGCCCGTTGCCCACGCCCGGTGCCGAGGCCCTGCCGCCCGGCCGCGTAGTGGATGCGTGGGATTACGACGGCGTGCGCCTGTTGGCCGGCGATGACGACGTGGCCATCATCGGCTCGGGCCTGAGCATGGCCGACAGCGTGGTGGCACTAGCCACGGCGGGTCATCGCGGCCGGATCCACGTGCTGTCGCGGCACGCGCTGCTGCCACTGCCGCATGCGCACGGCGGCATCGCCAAGTTCGATCCCCAGCCGCTGCTGGCGATGCCATTGCGCGCCCGCATGCGCGCGCTGCGCGGCCATGTGCGCGACGCAGCGGCGAAGGGTATTCCTTGGCAGGGCGTGATGGACCGCATCCGTCCACTGGGCCAGGCGCTGTGGCAGGGACTTGATGCAGCTGACCAGCGCCGTTTCCTGCGCCACGTGGTGCGGTACTGGGACGTGCACCGCCACCGCATTGCCGAAACGGTACATGCGCAGCTGGCCGAACTGGAGGAATCGGGCCAACTGCAGCGCCACCGCGCGCGGCTGGATGCGCTGCTGGTGCTGGACAGCACCCTGCAGCTGCATGCACACGGCGCCGCGGGTGGCCTGCCGCCGTTGAATGTGGGCGCCGTAATCAACGCCACCGGCGTGGAAACCCGCGCGCTGGCCATGCGCAACCCGCTGTTGCAGCAGCTGCTGGCCGATGGCCATGCGCGTCCGGGCCCGCATGGGCTGGGGTTGGACAGTGACAGTGCGGGTTTCCTGCTGGACGGGCAGGGCAGGCCGCAGCCGGGCGTGCAGGTCGTCGGCAGCCTGCGTATCGGCACCTTGTGGGAAAGCCTGGCCATTCCGGAGCTTCGGACCCAGGCGCAACAGGCCGCGATGGCTGCGTTGATGCGTCACGACCAACGGTCGTGACCTACCGGGCGGCGGCTGAACCGGTTGGCTGACCTGCCCCTGCTTGGCGGCGGGCGGGGTAAAATGGGCGCATGGATGTCTCCCACCTGCTCGACGGGCTCAACCCCGCTCAGCGCGAAGCTGTGTCCGCCCCGCCCGGCCACCATCTGGTGCTTGCCGGTGCCGGTTCCGGCAAGACCCGCGTACTGATCCACCGCATCGCCTGGCTCAACGAAGTCTGCGGCGTGCCCATGCACGGCATTTTTGCGGTGACCTTCACCAACAAGGCCGCCGGCGAAATGCGCCACCGCATCGACGTGCAGCTGCCGCAGGGCAGCCGTGGCGCGTGGATCGGCACCTTCCACGGCCTGGCCCATCGCCTGCTGCGCCTGCACTACCAGGAAGCCAAGCTGCCCGACAGCTTCCAGGTGCTGGATTCGGACGACCAGCTGCGGCTGGTCAAGCGCGTGGTGCAGCAGCTGGAAATCGACGACAGCAAGCATCCGCCCAAGCAGATAGCCTGGTGGATCAACGAACAGAAGGACGAAGGCCGCCGCCCGCAGCACATCCAGCCCGAGCCGAACGATGCCTGGCTGGAAACCATGCGCCAGGCCTACGCGGCCTACCAGGAGCGCTGCGACCGCGCCGGCCTGGTCGACTTTGCCGAGCTGCTGCTGCGCGCGCACGAACTGCTGCGCGACAACCCGGCGCTGCTGGCCCACTACCGCTCGCGTTTCCGCGAGATCCTGGTGGACGAGTTCCAGGACACCAACGCCATCCAGTACGCCTTCGTGCGCGTGCTGGCCGGCGACAGCGGCCACGTGTTCGTGGTCGGCGACGACGACCAGGCCATCTACGGCTGGCGCGGCGCCAAGGTCGAGAACGTACAGCGCTTCCTGAAGGATTTCCCGGGCGCGCAGACCGTGCGCCTGGAGCAGAACTACCGCTCCAGCGCCAACATCCTGGGCGCGGCCAATGCGGTGATCGCGCACAACCCGGACCGGATCGGCAAGGAGCTGTGGACCGACAGCGGCGATGGCGACCCCATCGACCTGTACGCGGCCTACAACGAAATGGACGAGGCGCGTTACGTGGTCGAGCGCGCGCGCCAGTGGGTGCGCGACGGCGGCAGTTACGGCGACGCCGCCGTGCTCTACCGCAGCAACGCGCAGTCGCGGGCCTTTGAAGAAGCGCTGCTCTCCGAGCAGGTGCCGTACCGTGTGTACGGCGGCATGCGCTTCTTCGAGCGTGCCGAAATCAAGGATGCGCTGGCGTACCTGCGGCTGATGACCAACCGCAACGACGACGCCGCCTTCGAGCGCGCGGTCAACACGCCCACGCGTGGCATCGGCGACCGCACCCTGGATGAAGTGCGCCGGTTGGCGCGCCACCAGGCGATCTCGCTGTGGGAAGCGACCATGCTGACCACCCAGAGCAACGAGCTGGCCGCCCGCGCGCGCAACGCGCTGGCTGGTTTCCTCAGCCTGGTGAACCAGCTGCACCATGAAGCCGGCGAGATGACGCTGGCCGAACGCATCGACCATGTGCTGATCCGTTCGGGCCTGCGCGAACACTGGTCGAAGGAAAGCCGCAACGCGCTGGATTCGGAATCGCGCGCGGACAACCTGGACGAACTGGTCTCGGTGGCCTCGCGCTTCACCCGGCGCGAGGACGACGTCGAGGAAGGCGCGGAAAACATGAGTGAGCTGGTCGCCTTCCTGTCCTACGCCTCGCTGGAAGCCGGCGAAGGCCAGGCCCAGGCGGGCGAAGAGGGGGTGCAGCTGATGACCCTGCATTCGGCCAAGGGCCTGGAATTCCCGCTGGTGTTCCTGGCCGGCATGGAAGATGGCCTGTTCCCCAGCGCGCGTTCGCTGGAAGAAAGCGGCCGGTTGGAAGAGGAGCGCCGCCTGGCGTACGTGGGCATCACCCGCGCGCGCCAGAAGCTGGTGCTCAGCTACGCCGAATCGCGCCGCATCCACGGCCAGGAAAACTACAACGTGCCCTCGCGCTTCCTGCGCGAGATCCCGCGTGAGCTGCTCAACGAAGTGCGCCCCAAGGTGCAGGTCTCGCGGGGCGCCTCGCTCGGCGCCAGCCGCCCGGCCGGCCACGCCGCGATGGAGGCGCCGCCGCTCAAGCTGGGCGCGATGGTCACCCATGCAAAGTTCGGCGAAGGCATGGTCACCGACTACGAAGGCAGCGGCGCGCACGCGCGCGTGCAGGTGGAGTTCGCCGAGGCCGGCAGCAAGTGGCTGGTGATGGCCTACGCCAACCTCACCGTGATCTGAGCGGACGTGTCACGGATGACTCGCCATGTGCTCTTCCTCTGCAGCCAGAATCGCCTGCGCAGCCCCACGGCCGAGCAGGTGTTCGCCGACTGGCCGGGCGTGGAAACCGCCTCGGCCGGCGTGCTCGCCGATGCGGATGTGCCGGTCAGCCCCGAGCTGCTGCAGTGGGCGGATGTCATCTTCGTGATGGAGCCGGCGCACCGCACGCGGCTGGCCAGCCGGCACCGGCAGTGGTTGAACGGGAAGCGGGTGATCTGCCTCGACATTCCCGATGACTACGACTTCATGCAGTCGGAGCTGGTGGAGCTGCTGAAAAAGAAGGTAGTTCCGCACCTGTAGGGCCACGCAGGGCGTGGCGCTACAATTTCCCACCAGATTCCAGGTATCCCCATGTCCACCACCCCCCTCGCCATCAACGTCAAACTCAATGCCCGGCTCCAGCCCGAGCACCGCCTGCAGCTGTTCGAAGACCCGCTCGAGGCGATGCTTGAAGCAGCCGGCATCGGCGAAATCATGGGGGGTGGCACCGCGATGACCGAAGAGGGCGAGGTGGAATACGGCGACCTGGAAATCCAGCTGCATGACGCGGCGGCATTGCCGACCGTCATCGAACTGCTCGAACAGCTCGGCGCCCCCAAGGGTTCGCTGATCCAGCGCGACGGCGAGCCCGACGTTTCGTTCGGCATCACCGAAGGCCTGGGCCTGTACCTCAACGGCACCGACCTGCCCGACGAGGTCTACGAGCAGTGCGATTCGAACTATGTGTTCGACCAGATCGTCGAGCGCATCGACGGCCACGGCGAAGTGTGCAGCTGGTGGCAGGGCCCGAGCGAAACCGCGCTGTATCTGTATGGCGCTTCGTTCGACACCATGGCCGAGCGCATCGCCGACCTGCTGGCCACCTACCCGCTGTGCCAAGGCGCACGGGTAATAAAGGTCGCCTGATCCCGGTAGCGCCGACCGTTGGTCGGCAACGCAGCAACGCAGCAACCGGGCAATGGGGCAACCACCCCATTGGCCGCGCATTCGACGGGAGAGCAGCCGACTGACAGTCGGCTCTACCGCCGCTCGAACGCGACTCATCCCCGTTTTCCCCCGCTTCGTCGCGTGCCGCTTGTCGGTCCCCGGTCGTGCGCCCAGAGTCTGGCGCTGTCTGCTGGGAGCACACACATGAACAAGGGAATCCCGTACCTGATGGCTGCACTGGTCGCGCTGACGCTGTCGGCGGGCTGGGCGGCACCGGTGCTGGCCCTGTTCGAACATGCTGCCGCCTGCCTGGACAGCGGCGGCAGCCTGGACCTGCTGCGGATGCGCTGCACCCCGCCCAGTGCAGCGCGTGATCTGCTGCTGCAGGGGTGGGGCTTCTGGGTGACTGCGGCGGCGGTCGCGGCGGTAGCGCTGCTGCTGACCCGCACACGTCCGCCGCGCCGGCGTTCGCCCCTTCCGCAGTGAGCTTTGCAACCAGTCCGAGCGGCGGGCGGGCCGAACACTGATAGTGTCCGTGCCCACTCCAGCCGTGGCACGGGCCTTGATCACCAGCGCGATCCAGCGGACCTCTTCGCTTCCTTCCCTTGCCGGCATTCCAGAGCCGGCCCGCACGCCGCGCCGGTCGCTGCCGGCGTTGGTGGTGTCACATCTGCACAACGCACCGGCCCGGGTGCCGCAGATGCTCGATCTGGCCGACTGTCCAGCGCGGCCCTGGCGGGGAGCGGGCAGCCAGCCGGCCATGATCGTCACCCGGGGCGACGAGTGCTGGCGGGTGAAGGCGACGGCCGACGCCACCTGCAGCGCCATGGAAGTCACGCTGGGCAAACTGTTCCAGCTCACCGGGCTGGTCGCTCCCGACACCGGGCTGGTGGCGGCTGTCGAGGGCCTGCCGACCGGGTCCCGGCATGTCGGCTCACGCTTCGAGGCGGACTTCCAGGACCTGGGCGATTTCCTGGTCAGTGACGCGGCTGCGGCGCTGGTCGCGGCAGCCGATCCTTCAGCGCGCAGCACCTACGAGGCGCTGCGGACCGACCATGCGCAGGCCGTATCCGACAACGCCAGGCTGCTGAACGACGCCGGGGTCGAGTGGTGGACACTGCGCGGCGAGGACGCCCAACAGCATGCCGCCAACGACCAGCGCCGGTTCAACGCGCTGGACGCGATGAACCGCCTGCTGCCGCGACCCCTGCGCTGCGAACAGCTGCGTCATTTCATCGCCTCACGCTGGTTGTGCAACTGGGACCAGCTCAACTACCGGCTGGAGAACTTCGGCTACACCCTCCGGAACGGCGTCCGGGTGGGCATGTCGCTGGATTTCGGCGCCTGCGGGCCGCTCGGGTTCCGCGACCTCCAGACGGGCGCGATGCTGCCCAAAGCGGCCAGCCAAGCGGTGGCCATCGCCCAACGGCCCCCGTCGCTGTTCCCTGTTCCTCTTTCATATGTCAACAACGTCGGTCATTTCGACGCCATGTGTGGCGATTGTGGGCCATTGCAGGACGTTACTGCGTGGCCCTACGGGTTCCAGTCCGAGAGCATCGCCAGCTTGTTCCGGCCACCGCTCGCCCTCGATCCTGCCGTGGCCGATACGCTTGCCGAAATGGGCTACCGGCTGGGGCTGCTGCCGCTGTCTGCGCTCACCGCCGTCATCGAGCGCCACTGGCCGGAAGGCCCTGCCGGGGCGGCGTCGGCGTGGCCCACGGCAGCCGAGCTGGCCGCATACCTGCTCCGCCGCCGCGACGCCCTGCTGGCACGGTTCGATCCGGCGCAGATCGCCGACTGGGTGCAGGCCGATCCCGACCGCGCGGCGAGGGTCCGGCAGGAACTCACCAACGCCGCGCAGGCCATGCTCCGCGCCCCGGCCGACCGCCCGGATTGATCCGCCTCAAGGCACGCTCTCCACGCCGGGTGTGCAATGGTGTCCCCACTGCCTTAGCCAAGGAGCGTGCCATGTACAAGCGGATCCTGATTGCCACCGATGGCTCCGAGCTGTCCGAAAAGGGCCTGCTCAAGGGGCTGGAACTGGCCCGCGACCTCAACGCCGAAATCGATATCGTCACTGTCTCCGAGCCTTGGGCCGTCGGCATGTATGACGCCATGGGCTGGAGCGTGGGCTACATGAACAGCCCTGAGTACAAGGCCGACCGCGAAGAGACCGCAGAGAAAGTGCTGGCGCCGGCCAAGGCCGCCTGCGAAGCGCAGGGCCTGCGCGCCACCACCGTGCACGTGCTGGACCGCTATGCCGCCGACGGCATCATCGACACGGCCATGGAACGCAACAGCGACCTGATCGTGATGACCTCGCACGGCCGCCGCGGCGTGACCCGGGTCCTGCTCGGCAGCCAGACCGCCGAAGTGCTCGCACGCAGCACCGTGCCGGTGCTGGTCATCCGGTGATCTAAGGGCGCAGCTTCAACGCCATCGACTCGTCCAGGCTGCCGTCGGGCTGCACCACCACGTAGCGTTCCCCGGCCCGGTCAAACAGCACCGGGATCGGGTCGCGGAACAGCGGCCGGCGCACGAAGCGCAGCGACCAGCCGAAATGCTCCAGGGTGTCCACGGCTTGGCGCTGCTCGTCATTCAGCCCCGCACGCAGGGCGGCGGGGTCGATGGGTTTGCGTCGTTCAGGAGTCGTCATCGGGTACGGCAGGGCCAACTCACCAGCTGTAGAGCTTCCAGTACACCGGCGAGGTGCCATCCTTGCTCCGGTCCACGCCGCCGTGCTGGCTGCCTTCGTACATGTAGTACGGCGCACCACGCGAGGGTGTGACCTTGACCATGCGCAACTGGCCACTGACCCGGTACTCCTCGATCACATCGCCGTTGTCCATCACGCGCTTGGCGATATCGGCGCCCCGCACATCGACCGGGGGCACGCCAGCGCCGCCGCCGGTGGTGGCACAACCCGCCAGCACAAGCAGTCCAGCCAGCAGCAGAGTTTTCATGGGCCACGGTTCCTGGGTCGGGGGAGTCTGGATTATGCCCGATGCCCCGTGATGCCGGTGCCGGGAATGGCCCCAGCGGGGCGCGTAGAATCGTCGCATGAGCCGATTAGTCCTGATTGACGGGTCCAGTTACCTGTATCGCGCGTTCCACGCGCTTCCGCCGCTGACCAACGCTGCCGGTGAACCCACCGGCGCGCTGTTCGGTGTGGTCAACATGCTGCGCGCCACCCTGAAGGAGCGCCCCGAGTACGTGGCCTTCGTGGTCGACGCGCCGGGCAAGACCTTCCGTGACGACCTGTACGCCGACTACAAGGCCAATCGGCCGCCGATGCCCGACGACCTGCGCCCGCAGATCGAGCCGATGTGCCAGATCGTCGAGGCGCTGGGCCTGACCATCCTGCGCATTCCGGGCGTGGAAGCCGACGATGTGATCGGCACGCTGGCGCTGCAGGGCCACCGCGACGGGATGACCGTCACCATCTCCACCGGCGACAAGGACTTCGCCCAGCTGGTCCGCCCGGGCATTGAGCTGGTCAACACCATGACCGGCAGCCGCATGGATTCGGACGCTACCGTGATGGACAAGTTCGGCGTGCGCGCCGACCAGATCGTCGACCTGCTGGCGCTGATGGGCGACGCCGTGGACAACGTGCCCGGCGTGGAGAAGTGCGGCCCCAAGACGGCCGCCAAGTGGCTGGCCGAGTACCAGACCCTGGACGGGGTGATGGCCGCAGCGCCTGGCATGAAGGGCAAGATCGGCGAAAACCTGCGTGCCGCGCTGGAGCGCCTGCCGCTGAACCGCGAACTGGTCACCATCCGCACCGACGTGGCGCTGGACGCCACCCCGCAGACCCTGGCGCTGCGCGACCCGGACGTGCCCGCCCTGGGCGAGCTGTACCTGCGCTACGGCTTTACCCAGGCGCTGAAGGAGCTGGGTGGCCCGGTCCCGGCCCCTGCGGCAGCCAGCGACGCGCCGGTGAGCCTGCGCGGCACCGCCGCCGGCTACGCGCGCGGCGCGGCCAGCGAGCCTGCGCCGGCCCTGGATGCGGCCCTGTCGGCCCCGGGCGAATACGAAACCGTGCTCACCACCGAACAGCTGCAGGCCTGGGTGGCCCGCGCCGAGGCGGCCGAGCTGATCGCCTTCGACACCGAGACCGACGCGCTCGATGCCATGCGCGCCAACCTGGTCGGCATCAGCCTGGCGGTCGAGCCGGGCCGTGCGGCCTACATTCCGGTTGGCCATGACTACCCCGGTGCCCCTGCCCAGCTGCCGCGCCAGCAGGTGCTTGATGCGCTGCGGCCTGTGCTCGAGAACCCCGACAAAAAGAAGCTTGGCCAGCACGGCAAGTACGACCTGCACGTGCTGCGCCGGCACGGCGTGGACGTGAAGGGCTACCACGACGACACCATGCTCGAAAGCTTCGTGCTCAATTCCACCGCCACCCGCCACGACATGGATTCGCTGGCGATGCGCTACCTCGGCTACACCACGATCAAGTTCGAGGACGTCGCCGGCAAGGGGGCCAAGCAGATTCCGTTCTCCCAGGTAGGGCTGGACGAAGCCAGCCGCTATGCGGCCGAAGATGCCGACATCACCCTGCGCCTGCACCGCGTGCTGCACCCGCAACTGCTGGAATCGGCCGCGCTGGACAACGTGTACCGCAGCATCGAGATGCCGCTGGTGCCGGTGCTGGCCCGGATCGAAGCCAACGGCGTGTACATCGACAGCGCCGAGCTGCGCAGGCAGAGCCAGGACCTGGGCGCGCGCATGCTGGCAGCCCAGCAGAAGGCCACCGAACTGGCCGGGCGCACCTTCAGCCTGGACTCGCCCAAGCAGCTGCAGGCGGTGCTGTTCGACGAGCTGAAGCTGCCCGCGCTGGTGAAGACCCCCAAAGGCCAGCCCAGCACCAACGAAGAGGCGCTGGAGGCGATCGCCGAACAGCACGAGCTGCCGCGGGTGATCCTGGAGTACCGCGGGCTGGCCAAGCTGCGCAGCACCTACACCGACAAGCTGCCAGAGATGGTCAACCCCGACACCGGCCGGGTCCACACCAGCTACCACCAGTCCGGCGCGGCCACCGGCCGGCTGTCCTCGTCGGACCCGAACCTGCAGAACATCCCGATCCGCACCGAGGACGGCCGCCGCATCCGCCGCGCCTTCGTGGCCCCGCCGGGGCACAAGCTGCTGGCCTGCGATTACTCGCAGATCGAGCTGCGGATCATGGCCCACCTGTCCGAGGACCCGGGCCTGGTGCGCGCGTTCGAACAGGGCGTCGATGTGCACCGTGCCACGGCGGCCGAGGTATTCAGCCGCGCGCTGGACGAGGTCACCCCGAACGAGCGCCGCGCCGCCAAGGCCATCAACTTCGGCCTGATGTACGGCATGAGCGCGTTCGGGCTGGCCCGTAACCTGGGCATCGACCGGGGCCAGGCCCAGGATTACGTGGCGCTGTACTTCAGCCGCTACCCGGGCGTGCGCGACTTCATGGAGCGCATGCGCCAGCAGGCCCGCGACCAGGGGTATGTGGAAACCATCGAAGGCCGCCGGCTGTATCTGAACGATATTCACGCGCGCAACCAGGGCCTGCGCGCCGGCGCCGAGCGCGCGGCGATCAATGCACCCATGCAGGGCACCGCCGCGGACATCATCAAACGGGCCATGGTGAAGGTGGACGACTGGCTGCAGGGCCAGGGCGGCCGCGCCCGGATGATTCTGCAGGTGCACGATGAACTGGTATTCGAAACCGAAAGCGAGTTTCTGGAAACCTTGCGCACGCAGGTGGTCGAGCTTATGTCGTCTTCAGCTCAATTACGCGTCCCGCTGGTGGTGGATGCCGGAGTAGGAGATAACTGGGATGAGGCACATTGAGACGCGAGTCACGTTGAATAAGCTGAATTGGTTCATTGCGGGTCGATAAACTGACTCTTCGATGAATGTTTTAGGTTTCACCGCAGTATTAATTGGCGCCCTTCACGAACTATCAATGTTCGAGGTGCTTTTATAGACCTCGACAGGCGCAATGCCTGTTGTGGATCTCTCCCATCCCCTGGAGCAGATCTCGGAACGGGGGCTCCTCCCCAAGCGCCCGTTCCCCGGCCCCGCTGACCTCCCCCTGGTCGGCGGGGCTTTTTATTTTCAGGAGTCCGGCCAACGGCCGGCGCTACCCGTATGCTTCAGGCACTCTCTCTTCTGCGGGGCTCGCATGAGCGACCTGTTCGACCTGGCCATGCCCTGGTGGGAATTCATCCTGCGCGCCGTCGTGGTGTATGTGGTCGTGCTCGGCATGGTCCGCCTGTCGGGCAAGCGCGCCCTGGGCCAGATCACCCCGTTCGACGTGCTGCTGATCGTGCTGCTGGGCAACGCGGTGCAGAACGCGCTGCTCGGCAAGGACACCTCGCTTGGCGGCGGCCTGCTGTTGGCCGCCACCCTGATCTCCCTGAACTACGGTGTGGGCTGGCTGAGCACCCGCAGCAGGAAGGTGGAAGCGCTGGTGGAAGGCGAACCGGTGCTGATCGCGCGCGACGGCGAAGTGCTCGCCTCGGTGCTCAAGCGCGAACTGGTCACCCGCGCCGATCTGGAAGCGGCCATGCGCCAGCAGGGCTGCACCCATATCAGCGAGGTCTCGATGGCGCTGCTGGAAATCAACGGCCACATCACCATCGTTCCCAGGCAACCCAAGGACGGCGGCAACACCTGAGCGGAATATGAAAGCGCCTCGCCACGCGCACTGCTGAAATCGGCCGCATCAGGGGCCGCTGCTGGAGTGGCCCACGCAACGGAGATGCCTGCCATGCCCCTCGATCCTGTTTCTTCCGACCGTGCCTGGGTCGCCGTCCACGCCGCCTGGGGCGCCTTTCCCCGTCGGGATGTCCAGCCGTCGCCCGCGTACGAGCCTCCGCCGTCCTACGACGAGGCCATGCTCACCAGCGCGCCGGTGCCACGGCAGCTGCCGCCGTCCCGGGCGGTGCCCATGGCGGTAACCAACGAGCCGTCCGCGTGGCGGCTGCGCTTCTCCAGGCCGCTGCATCCCGAGGCGCAGCACCGGAAGCTGCAGAAACAACTGGAGCGCCGCGAGCGCACCGAGCGCAAGCTTGATGCCGCCTGCAGGCACCTTGATTCGGTGCTTCGCCAGCACGACACCCTTTCGGCATCAGGCCGCGTCTACTGTGGCGGCGGCCTCTTCGATGAGGACGAATGCAGTGCGATCAGCAACGCGCGGGGTGAGGTCGCGCATTACCTGGAGAAAAAGCGCGAGCTGCAGGCCGCGCATGTCGCCATGCTCCGCCGCACCGCGGCGCAGGTCAGCCCGGGCTGAGCCAGTCGCGCGGCACCAGGTAATCGCCCAGCCGCGCCTCGGCGCTGCCGGGTTCCGGCGTGAAGCCATACTCCCAGCGCACGCGTGGCGGCAGGCTCATCAGGATGCTTTCGCTGCGCCCGCCGCTCTGCAGCCCGAACAGCGTGCCGCGGTCGTACACCAGGTTGAACTCCACGTACCGGCCCCGCCGGTACAGCTGGAACTCGCGCTCGCGTTCGCCGTACGGGGTGTGCTTGCGGCGTTCCACGATCGGCAGGTACGCCTGCAGGAAGCCATCGCCCACCGCGCGCAGGTAATCAAAATCACGCTCGAAGTCGCCGTGCAGGTCGTCGAAGAACAACCCGCCCACGCCGCGCGTTTCATTGCGGTGGCGCAGGAAGAAATACTCGTCGCACCAGCGCTTGTGCGCCGCATAGCGTTCTTCGCCGAACGGGGCGCACAGGTCGTGGGCGGCCTGGTGCCACTGCTGCACGTCCTCGTCGAACGGGTAGAACGGGGTCAGGTCGAAGCCGCCGCCGAACCAGGACGCCACCTGCTGCCCATCACGCTCGGCGCTGAAGTAGCGCACGTTGGCGTGGGTGGTGGGCAGGTAAGGATTGAGCGGGTGGAACACCAGCGACACGCCGGTGGCGCGCCACGAGGCGCCGGCCAGCTCCGGCCGGTTAGCCGAGGCCGACGGCGGCAGACGCGTGCCGGAGACGTCGGAGAAGCCGATACCGGCCTGCTCGAACACCGCGCCATCGCGCAGGATGCGGGTACGGCCACCGCCGCCCTCGGTGCGCTGCCAGAGGTCTTCGGTGAAGCGGGCCTGGCCGTCGGCGGTCTCGACCGCGCCGCAGATGCGGTCCTGCAGGTCGGTCAGGTAGCTGCGTACGCGCTCGAATTCGTTCATGGCGGTACTTTACCGCAGGGCAGCGAGGCAGCGCCTCGGTCTACGGGGCCTTTGCGGCGAACCATCGCCGCACGTCAGGGCGCAGCACGCGTGCCACCAGCCAGGCGTGCAGTGCGGCGAACGCCAGCGCGGTCAGCACGGTCAGGCCGGTGTAGATCACGCGCTGCATCTGCAGGTCGCGGCGCAGCTGGCCGGCATCGGCGTCTGCGTGCGGCGGCAGGTGCACGATCAGCTGGCGGAACACCTCGTCGATCACCCACGCACCGACGAAGTTCAGCAGCGCGGTGACCACCAGCAGCACGATGAAGGTCCACAGCGCCCAGCGGTTGCGCCGCAGCAGGCCCCAGCATGCCGCAGCCCCCACCAGGGAAAGGACCAGCATGCCCACGTTCACCGCGACCGCATGCCGGCCGAACCAGCGCAGCGACGACGGCATCCAGGACAGGTCGGCGCCGTCGAGCAGGTCCTTCAACCAAGCCGACTGGGCGAGCAGCGCGGCGAGCACCGCGCCACCGGCCCAGCACACGGCCGACACGATGCACACCACCAACACCGACTTGGCCAGCGGGGCAAGAAAGGTCGGGGTGCCATCCCCCTTCGGGCGCGGATGGGCAACGGGCAGCAGCGGGGGCGTAATCGAAGACATCCGGTGTCCTGGCAGTGTGCGGTGGGGTCAGCCCGGCGCGATCACGCGCGCGGCCGCCGGCAGGATATGGTCTTCGCTCAACGGTGCCAAGCGGCGCCCGTGCGGTGGCTGCAACGGCACCCAGGCCAGTTCGGCGATCTCCGCCCGTGCCTGTGGGGTGCCCAGCACCTGTACCCACCAGGCTTCGGCGTGCACCCGGCAGCCGGTTTCATGCACCGCCCAGTCGCTGTAGGCGCCCAGCGGCACCGCCGTGGCGGGGTCCAACTGCACGCCCAGTTCCTCGTCCAGCTCGCGCGCCAGCGCGGCCAGCGGTGCCTCGCCCGGCTCGGGCTTGCCGCCCGGCTGGATGAACACCGCCGAGCCGTGCTTGCGCACCACCAGCACGCGCCGGGCGGCATCGGTGATGACCGCGGCGACGATCCGTATCGTCGCCGCGTCGTGGCTCACTTCAGGTTCTCTTCGAACAGCTTGAGGATGCGCTTGTACTGGTCCAGCCAGGAATCGGCACGCACGTAGCCGTGGCGTTCCAGCGGGTAGGGCGCGATGCTCCAGTTGTCCTTGTGCAGCTCGATCAGCTTCTGGGTGAGGTTGACCGAGTCCTGGAAGAACACGTTGTCGTCCATCATCCCGTGCGCGATCAGCAGGTGGTCCTGCAGGCCTTCGGCATATTCAATCGGCGAGGAGACGCGGTACGCCTCCGGGTCGATGTCCGGGGTGTTGAGGATGTTGGCGGTGTAGCCGTGGTTGTACTGGTGCCAATCCACCACCGGGCGCAGCGCGGCGCCGGCCTTGAAGGTGCCCGGCGAACGGAACAGCGCCATGAAGGTCATGAAGCCGCCGTAGGAGCCGCCGTAGATGCCGGCATGGTCGCGGTCACCCTGCTGGGTGGCCACCAGCCAATCCAGGCCGTCCTTGTAGTCTTCCAGCTCCGGGTGGCCCATGTTGCGGTAGATCGCCGTGCGCCAGTCGCGGCCGTAGCCCTCGCTGCCGCGGTAATCCATGTCCAGCACCACGTAGCCCTGCTGCACCAGCAGGTTGTGGAACATCTGCTCGCGGAAGTAGGCCGGGTAGCGCTGGTGCACGTTCTGCAGGTAACCGGCGCCGTGCACGAACATGGCGATCGGGTACTTCCTGCCCGGCTCCAGGTTCTCCGGGCCGTAGTACTTGGCCCAGACCACGCCCGCGCCGTGCTTCGAAGGCACCTGCACCAGCTTGGGCTGGATCCACTGGCGGGCCTTGAAGGCGGCAGTGCGGGTGTCGGTCAGCACCTTGGCCTGGCCGCCCGCGGTGGGCACCACCGCCAACTGCGCCGGCAGGTAGGCGCCGGAGTAGCGCACCAGCAGCTGCTGGCCGTCCGGGGACAGCGAGAAGTCTTCCACGCCGTTGAGCGAGGTCAGCTCACGCACCTGGCGCGAAGCGGTATCCACCGCGCACACCTCGTAGTCGCCGGGGGCCTGCTGGTTGCACAGCACGTAGAAGCCACGGCCGTCGGCGCTGGGCACCGGCATCGAGGTTTCCCACTTGCCACCGGTCAGCGCCTGCGGCTTGGCCGTGCCCTGCTGGGTGTACAGGTGCGAGTAGCCGGACTCTTCGGACAGCAGCCACAGCGTGCGGTTGTCGTTGGACCAGCCGAAATCGTTGAAGCTCCAGTTGATCCACGCCGCGTCGGTGAGGCGGTGGCGGGTCTGCAGCCTGGCCTCGGCCGGGCTGACGCTGGCGATCCAGCGGTCCTTGTTGTCGTTGGCGCGCAGCAGGATCGCGGCCTGCTGGCCGTCATTGCTCCAGCGGATGCCCGGCGCGCCGGGTCCACCCAGCACCTGCACCGGGCGGCTGCCCTTCAGCGCGTCCTTGCCGGCGGCCTTGCGCAGCGCGGCCAGCGGGTCGGTGCCGATGCCCGGCAGGCTGTCCAGCGACAGCGGCTTGACCGTGCCGGTGACGGCGTCGACCAGCCACAGCGCGTTCGGTTCCGGGTCGTTGCGGCCCACGCGGGTACGGGTGTCCTCGAACTCCTCGTAGCCCGATTCGGTCACGTACTTGGGCATCTTGCCGCCGCGGCCTTCGTCGAAGCTCTTCGGCTTGGTCACCACGATCAGGCTGCGGGTATCGGGCGACAGCGCGCTGTCGACGATTTCCACATCGGCGCCCAGGTACACCGGGCCCGGCGCGCGGGTGGTGTCGGCGCGGCGCCAGCTGGCTTCCTGCTCCTTCAGTGCGTCGCGCTGGGCGCGGTCGTTGCGCAGCGTGGCCAGGGTGCGCAGCTGCTGGTCGCGCAGCACGTCGGCCTTCGGGGCGTCGTCGGGGTTCTTTTCGGCCTTCAGGCTGGCCACCTGCTGCACGCCACCGGCGGCGGTCCAGTGGAACCAGTTCTGGCCCGTGCGCCAGATCACCCCGCCGTCGCGGGCGAAGTTGACCGCGCTGGCCTTCTCGGTGCTGCGGGTGAGCTGGGTCAGCGCGCCGCTGCGCAGGTCGCGCAGGAACACGTCGCCGTTGCGCACGAACACGCTGCGCTGGCGGACGCTGTCGTACACCGGGGCGTCCACGTCCAGGCTGCCGCGCTGGTCATCGGCGACCTGGGTGGCGGTACCGCCGTTGACCGGCTGGCGGAAGGTATCGCGGACCGGGCTGCCGGTGCGCTTGAGCTGGTACTCGACCTGCTGGCTGTTCCACGACCACCAGGCGCTCTCGACCGGCGGACCGATCCAGTCCGGGTCGGCCATGGCCTGTTCGATGGTGATCGGCGTCGGTGCCGCGTGGGCCGCGCCGCCGAGGGCGGCGAGCAGCAGCAGGGACAAGGGCAGCGTTCTGGGCATTGCGGGCAGCACCGTGAAGGAAAACCCGCCAAGCGTAGCAGCGCCGGACCTTCGGCGAGGGGGCCACAGGTCATGGGCCATGCGCGCCATGATCGCCCCCCCCGGTAGCGCACGACCGTTGGTCGTGCGTCGGCGCACCGCGCCGGGCTCCTGGCGCCGGCCCCACCGTATCGACCAACGGTCGATACCTACCGTGCCTGCGACAAAGTGAAGCAGCGCGTCACCGGGTCGCATGCCCTCTTCACGGAAATCGGCCCAGACTGGTGCGGATTCCAGAGAATGCTGCGGAGGCGTCGCGTGGACGCGTTGTTGTTGTCGCGGATCCAGTTCGGGTTCGTCATCAGTTTCCATGTGCTGTTTCCGGCCTTCACCATCGGCACGGCCAGCTGGCTGGCCTTCGTGGAGGGCCAGTGGCTGCGCACGAAGAAGCCGATCTGGCGCGAGCTGTACTTCTTCTGGCAGAAGATCTTCGCGGTGTCCTTCGGCATGGGCGTGGTCAGCGGCATCGTCATGGCCTTCCAGTTCGGCACCAACTGGCCGCGCCTGAGCCAGGTGGCCGGCAGCGTGATCGGGCCGCTGCTGACCTATGAAGTGCTCACCGCGTTCTTCCTGGAGGCCAGCTTCCTGGGCGTGATGATGTTCGGCTGGGGCAAGGTCTCGCCGCGCCTGCATTTCCTGTCCACCTGCATGGTGGCGCTGGGCACGCTGGTGTCCACCTTCTGGATCCTCTCGTCCAACAGCTGGCTGCAGACCCCGGCCGGGCACGCCATCATCGATGGCATCGTGGTGCCCCAGGACTGGTGGCAGGTGGTATTCAACCCCTCCTTCCCGTACCGGCTGGCGCACATGGCGCTGGGCTCGTTCATCACCACCTGTTTCGTGATCGGCGGGGTGGGGGCGTGGTACCTGCGCAAGGGCAAGCATGTTGAAGCCGGGCGCACCATGCTGCTGGCGGCGGTGGCCTTCGCCGCGCTGACGGTGCCGGTGCAGATCTTCGTGGGCGACATGCATGGCCTCAACACACTCAAGCACCAGCCGATGAAGATCGCGGCGGTGGAAGCGCACTGGCATGCCGAAGGCGAGGGCGAAGGCGTGCCGCTGGTGGTGTTCGCGGTACCCAATGAGAAGGCCGAGCGCAACGACTTCGAGATCGCCATCCCGCGGCTGGGCAGCCTGATCCTGACCCATTCCTTCGATGGCACCTTTGAGCCGCTCACCTCGGTTCCGGCCAGCGAGCGGCCGCCGGTGGTGCCGGTGTTCTTCGCCTTCCGCATCATGGTCGGGCTGGGCACGCTGATGCTGCTGCTGGCCTGGGCTTCGGCCTTCCAGTGGTGGCGCGGCCGCCTGCTGGAATCGCGCTGGCTGGTGCGCGGCTGGAACTGGATGCTGCCCAGCGGCTTCATCGCGCTGGTGTCGGGCTGGTTCGTCACCGAAATGGGCCGCCAGCCGTGGGTGGTGTACGGCGTGCTGCGCACTGCCGATGCGGTGGGCCCGCAGAGCGCGTGGATGACCGCGCTGTCGCTGGGCGTGTACATCGTGGGCTATGCGTTCGTGTTCGGCTGGGGCATCTGGTACCTGGTCAAGATCATCCGCACCGGGCCCAAGCCGCACGACCAGCAGCCGCCGATCGAAGACGGCAGCCACACCCCGGCGCGGCCGCTGTCCGGTGCCGACGAACCGCTGGAGGAGCGCTGACATGGAGATGACGACCTGGCTGCCGGTGGCATGGTTCGCGGTGATCGGCTTCGGCGTGCTGATGTACGTGGTGCTGGATGGCTTCGTGCTGGGCATCGGCATCCTCGCGCCGATGGCCGAGGATGAAGAACAGCTCGACGTGATGATGAACACCGCCGCGCCGATCTGGGACGGCAACGAAACCTGGCTGGTGCTGGGCGGGGCAGGGCTGATGGCCGCGTTCCCCAAGGCCTATGCCGCGCTGCTGTCGGCCCTGTACCTGCCGGTGCTGCTGCTGGTGGTGGCGCTGGTGTTCCGCGGGGTGGCATTTGAATTCCGCTTCAAGGCGCACCGTTCGCGGCGGCTGTGGAGCGTGGCCTTCGGGCTGGGCTCGGTGCTGGCCGCGTTTGCCCAGGGCGTGATCCTGGGTGCGCTGGTGCAGGGCCTGCAGGTGGTGGACGGGCAGTACGTGGGTGGGCCGTTCGGCTGGTTCAGCCCATTCTCGATGCTGACCGGCGCGGCGGTGGTGTTCGGCTATGCGTTGCTGGGCAGTACCTGGCTGATCCTGAAGACCGAAGGCCGCGAGCAGACCTTCGCGCGCACCCTGACCCGGCCGCTGGTGGTGGCGGTGATCGTGTTCATGGGGCTGGTCAGTGCGTGGCTGCCGTTCCTGGATTCGCGCCTGATGGCGCGCTGGTTCAGCGACGGCAACTTCTGGTGGCTGTCGCCGGTGCCGCTGCTGACCCTGGGCGTGGCGGTGGCGCTGTGGCGCAGCGCCATGCACCCGCGCCGCGACCTGCCGCCGTTCCTGCTGACGCTGGCGCTGTTCGTGCTCGGCTTCATCGGGCTGGTGCTGGGCATGTGGCCCTACCTGCTGCCGCCCAGCATGACCCTGTGGCAGGCGGCGGCGCCGGCCTCGTCGATGGGCTTCAGCCTGGTCGGCCTGGTGGTGCTGCTGCCGGTGATCCTGGGCTACACGGCGTGGTCGTACCGCGTATTCCGCGGCAAGGTCCGCGCGGACGCCGGATACCATTGACCGGGTCCGGGTGACGACCAACGGTCGTCACCTACCGGCATGCGGTACATCCCGGAACGGACGATTCGGGGCACATCCCCGGCCCGGCCGAAACGCGGCACATCCCTGGCCAGGCGATACGCGGTAGGTGACGACCGTTGGTCGTCACGCGCGTCACCCGTGCAGGCCTTCGATCTCGACCAGCAATTCGGCGCGGCACACCTCGGCGTGCAGCACCACGAAGGCAGGGCTGCCCGGCAGTCCGGCCATCCGCGCTGCAATCGCCGGCATGTCCTCGGCCCGGCGCACATACACCTTCAACACGGATTCCGCGCCCAGCGCAGCCGGCAACCCCGGCCTTTGCAGGCGCGCGGCATCGACCAGGCTCTGCAGGTTGGTCAGGGTCTCTTCCAGCTGCTCGGCCACCGACCCGGTGTGCTGCGAGACATGCCCGACGATGGCCGCCGTGCCTGACTGCAACAGCGGCAGGCCGGTGGCAGGCGGCGGCAAAAGGGCCCGCGAGAAGCTGGGCGACTGCGGGCCGTACTGGCGCGGGTAGCGGAACGCGCTGACCTGGCGGGGGTTCTCCAGCGGCAGGCCGGCCTCGCGGGCCGCCAGCCAGTACACCTGCAGCCGGCGTACGCCATCGAAACGGCCAATGCAGGTGGCCGCCGGCAGGGCGGCCTCGTCCAGCTCGCGCAGCCCACGCACCCGGCCCACGCAGAAGCGCCGGTAGCGTTCCTGGTCGCCGTCGCCTTCGGTCACCGCGTCCAGGTAGTTCCAGGTGCGCAGCAGGTGCGGGAAACCGCAGTTGGCCAGAAAGCCACTCATCCGAGCGTAGGCGTCTGCCGCGGCCGACTCGATATCACCGGCGACCTCGTCAATTTCGATCGCGCCGAACAGCAACGTGTCGTTGGCCGACCAGCGCACGCCCCCGCGCATGCCGTGCTGCACCGGGCTGGCGCCCTGCCAGATCTCGACCTGCGGCGGGCCCTGTTCGGCCAGCGGCACCTGCAGCCAGCGCGGGTCGTCGCAGGGCGCGGCAGTGGTTGAAAAGCCGAACACGGCCAGCGTGCGCGGGTCGGCCAGGGCGGCATCGCGTTCAGCAGCGGGGGCATAAAACGCACGGAACAGCGCGGGGTCTGCCGAGGGAGAAAGGACCTGCGCGGCCGCTACGCTGTGGATCGTGCTACTCATTTCAGATTGTGAAAACTGCCAGTGCCGAGGGTGTCATGATAGCGTGCGCTCCTTTCGCGGCGTGCCGAACACGCCGGACGATGTCGAAGACAGGCGTGGGCCGGCTGGAATGGGGGAGCCGATCCGCGTTGCCGCCAAGGCTCGTGCTGTCCAGGTGCCCATAACCATGTTGGCGTGAATGATCGAGTTCTCTGTTGTGGATTGGTCGGCCTGGGCACCGGGACTGACCACGAAATCGGATTGGCAGGCGTGGGCCCACGCACCGACGTTGCCCGAAGGCGACGACACGCCCGCGTTGCCGGAAGTGCCGGCCATGCAACGCCGCCGCATCGAGCGCTTGGGCCGCATGGCCATCCAGGCCGCGTGCTGGTGCGAACAGCCCGACGATGCCGGCCAGGTGCCGCTGGTGTTCGCGTCCCGGCATGGCGACGTGGCCCGTTCGATGGAACTGCTCGATACCCTGCGCCAGGATGCCCCGATGTCGCCCACCGGCTTTGGCCTGTCGGTGCACAACGCGGTGGCCGCGCTGTATTCGATCGCGCGCGGCCAGCGCGGCAACTACCTGGCCCTGGCCGGCGGCCGGGGCACGGTGGAGGCCGCCTGCGTGGAGGCCTTCGGGCTGCTCGCCGATGGCGCCCCGGAAGTGCGCGTGATCGCCTACGAATCGCCGCTGCCGGCGGTGTACGCCGGGTTCGCCGATGAGCCTGACCCCTTCTTCGCCTGGTGCTGGCGGCTGGCCCGCGCCGATGCGCCGGGCACCCGGCTGTCGCTGGGCTGGGGCCGGGGCGGGCAGGACAGCCCGCCCGGCGCGCTGCCGCACAGCCTGGACGCGCTGCGCTTCCTGCTGTCTGGCGAGCCGGCGCTGCAGTTCCAGGCCGATGGCCAGCAGTGGTCCTGGCAGCGCCATGGCTGAGCGCTGGCGCGCCCGCCTCGACCACGCCTGGCGCGTGGTCGGCACCGGCGTCAGTTTCGCCGCCTTCGGGATCGGCGGGCTGCTGCTGGGTGGGCTGCTGTTTCCGCTGCTGCTGCTGGTCCGTCACACGGCCCGGCGGCGCACCCTGGCGCGCCGGCTGGTCCAATTCAGTTTCGCCAGCCATGTCGCGCTGATGCGCTGGCTGGGGGTGATGACGTACGAGATCCGGGGCGCGGAACGCCTGCAGCGCAACGGTCTGCTGATCCTGGCCAACCATCCCACCCTGATCGACGTGGTGCTGCTGATCGCCCAGCTGCCCAACGCCGATTGCGTCGTGAAGCAGGCTGTCGCCTGCAACCCCTTCATGCGCGGCCCCGTCCGCGCGGCTGGCTACGTGGCCAATAGCGACGGGGCGGGGCTGATCGATGACTGCATCGCCGCCGTCAAGGCCGGGGGCACCCTGGTGATCTTCCCGGAGGGCACCCGCACTGTCCCGGGACAGCCGCTGCGGCTGCAACGCGGCGCCGCCAACATTGCCGTCCGGGGCCGGCTGGACATTACCCCGGTCAGGATCACCTGCACCCCGCCTACCCTGACCAAGGGCCAGAAATGGTATCGTGTGCCATCACGGCGTTTTCACGTTCAGCTGGAAGTCGGGGAAGATCTCCCGATCGCCCCGTTCCTGACCGGGGCCGACGATACGCCCAGGGGGGATGCCTTGGCGGCCCGGCGCGTGACCGATCACCTTGCCCACTACTTTGACTTCGCTGGAGAACCAAGCCGTGCAGGCACTTGAGCACGAGATCAAGGAATTGATCATTTCATCGCTTTCATTGGAAGACATCACTCCGGACGACATCGACGCCGCCGCACCCCTGTTCGTGGAGGGGCTGGGCCTGGATTCGATCGACGCGCTTGAACTTGGTTTGGCCCTGCAGAAAAAGTACGGTGTCAGCCTGTCCGCCGACTCGGAAGAGACCCGTCGCCATTTTTCCAGCGTGCGTGCCCTTGGCGAGTTTGTCGCCGCACGCCAGCAGTCTTAACGGCGTCTCAGGATTTGCCATGACCAAGAACGAACTTTTCGATCGCATCGTCAAGATCCTCAAGGACAGCTTTGAGATCGAACCGGTGCGCATCACGCCCCAGGCCCGCCTGTACGACGACCTGGACATCGACAGCATCGATGCCGTGGACCTGATCGTGCAGCTCAAGCCGCTGCTCGGCCGCAACCTGCAGCCGGAAGCCTTCAAGGCGGTCCGCACCGTGCAGGACATCGTCGATGTGGTGCATGGGCTGCTGCCCGGGCAAGCGGCCGCCTGACGGCCGCCGCTGAAGATCGACCATGGTCCGGGTACGCGTCGCGGCGTTTGCAGTGCTGTCGCTGGCGTACCCGCTGGTGGTGTATCTCTCGCTGGGGCGCTTCGAGCCGCGCTGGATGGCCCTGCTGCTGTTCGCCCTGGCCGCGCTGCGCGCACTGACCACCCGCCAGCCGGTGTGGTGGGCCGCCGCGATCGGCGCCGGCGTGCTGGCCCTGCTGGCCACCGCGTTCAACCAGGCGCTGCCGTTGAAGCTGTACCCGGCGCTGGTCAATGCGGTGATGCTGGTGATCTTTGCCACCAGCCTGCGTTTCCCGCCCAGCGCGGTGGAGCGGCTGGCGCGCTTGACCGAGCCGGAACTGCCGCCGTTCGCCGTGGTCTATACCCGCCGTGTCACCCAGGTGTGGTGCGGCTTTTTTGTTCTCAACGGGGGCCTGGCCCTGCTCACGGCGTTCTGGGCCTCCAACCAGGTCTGGGCGCTCTACAACGGATTGTTGGCGTACGTGATGATGGGTGTCCTGTTTGGTGGTGAATGGCTGGTGCGGCGGCGGGTGAAGGCGGCACACGCGCATGGCTGAGTGGATCGCGCTGGACCGGTTGGCGCAGCTGCCCCGGGCCGAACGCATCGTCGGCATCGATGCAGCGGGCAGTGCCGTGGCGCACCCGCAGTTCCGCACCCGGGTCATCGGCTGGCAGCAGGCGTTCGCCGCCGCGCCTGGCCGCGACTGGGCGCTCTATTTCGACGACACCCTGGATTTCGCCGCCGCGCTTTTTGGTGCCTGGCATGCCGGCAAGCGGGTGTTCCTGGGCGGCGACAACCTGCCGGCCACCCTGGACGGGCTGGCCCCGCGCGTGGCCGGCTTCGCCGGTGACGTGCCGGCGCATTTCGCGCCGCTGCAGCCGCGCGACGCCGCCGACCCTCAGGCCGAGCTGGCCGTGCTGGACGAAGACGCGCTGGAACTGGTGGTGTTCACCTCCGGCAGCACCGGCGCGCCCAGCGCGATCAGCAAGCGCATGCGCCAGCTGACCCGCGAGGTGGATGCGCTGCAGGCCGCGTTCGGTGCGCAGCTCGATGGCGCGCAGGTACACGGCACGGTCTCGCACCAGCACATCTACGGCCTGCTGTTCCGGGTGCTGTGGCCATTGGCGGCGGGTCGCTCGATCCAGCCGCGCCGCTTCTTCCATGAAGACCTGGTCAGCGCGCTGGCGCACCAGCCCTCGGTGCTGGTCGCCACCCCGGCCCATCTCAAGCGCCTGCCCGAACAGCTGGACTGGTCATCGCTGAGCGGCCAGCTGCGCGCGGTGTTTTCCTCTGGCGGCCCGCTGCCCAGCGAGGCCGCGCTGCAGGCCCGCGCGCTGCTCGGCGTGGCACCCACCGAAGTGTTCGGCAGCAGCGAAACCGGCGGCATCGCCTGGCGCCAATGGAGCGCCGAACAGCCGCAGTGGCACCCGCTGCCGGGCGTGTCCTGGCGGATCGAGGAAGGCTGCCTGGCCGTGTCCTCGCCGCACCTGGTCGACGACGCGTGGTGGCAGACCCAGGACCGCGTGGAGGCCGATGCCGGGCGCAGCTTCCGCCTGCTCGGGCGCGCCGACCGCATTGTCAAGATCGAAGAACGCCGGGTCTCGCTCGACGCGTTGGAACAGCAGCTGCGCGCGCACCCGCAGGTACAGGACGTGCGCGTGCTGGTGCTGCAGGGCGCGCGCGAACAGCTTGCCGCCGTGGTGGTGCCGCACAACGGTGGCGTGGCGCAGTGGACCGATGCACAGCGCCGCCAGCTGTCGCAGGCGCTGGGTGCGCACCTGGCCCACAGCCATGATGCGGTGACCCGCCCGCGGCGCTGGCGCTTCATCGACGAACTGCCGTACAACGCGCAGGGCAAGATCACCGCCGCCGCGCTGGAAGCGTTGTTCCGGCCACTGCTGCCGGTGGCACAGTGGCAGCAGCGCGCCGCCGACGCGGCCGTGCTGGTGCTCCCGCTCGAACCGGACCTGGTCGCCTTCGATGGCCACTTCCCGCAGGCGAAGATCCTGCCCGGGGTGGTCCAGCTGGACTGGGCGATCCATTACGCGCGCGAAGCCTTCGCCATGCCGCCGCGTTTCGAGCGGATGGACGCCCTGAAATTCCAGCACGTGGCGCGGCCGGGCGACCGCCTGCAGCTGACGCTGGGCTGGGATGCACTGAAATCGGTGCTGAGCTTCCGTTATGTCTCCGACCACGGCGTGCATGCCAGCGGGCGGGTGGTGTTCGGCGATGCTTGAGCCGCTGGTGGTGATTCCCGTCTACGACCACGAACACGCCATCGGCGCGGTGGTGCGGGGCGTGCGTGCCAGTGGCCTGCCGTGCCTGCTGGTGGATGATGGCTCGCACCCGGCCTGCGCGCAGGTGCTGCAGGCGTTGGCGCAGGCACACCCGGACCAGGTCAGCCTGCTGCGCCTGGCGGTGAACCAGGGCAAGGGCGGCGCGATGCTGGCCGGCTTCGCTGAAGCGGCGCGGCGTGGGCATGCCCACGTGCTGCAGATCGATGCCGACGGCCAGCACGACCCGGCCGATATTCCGCGCTTCGTGGCCCTGGCCACGCAGCACCCGCAGGCGGTGATCTGCGGCATTCCGGTCTACGACGACAGCGTGCCCAAGGCACGCCTGTACGGGCGCTATGCCACCCATATCTGGGTCTGGATCAATACGCTGTCGCTGCAGATCCGCGATTCAATGTGCGGCTTCCGGCTGTATCCGCTGGCCCCGGTCACCCGCCTGGTGGGCGAGGAAACCATCGGCCGGCGCATGGATTTCGACAGCGAGATCCTGGTGCGGCTGTTCTGGCGTGGCGTGCAGGTGATCAGCCTGCCCACCCGGGTGACCTATCCCAGCGATGGCGTCTCGCACTTCGATGTGTGGCGCGACAACGTGCGCATCAGCCGCATGCACACCCGCCTTTTCTTCGGCATGCTCTGGCGCGCCCCGCGCCTGCTGTGGCGCCGCGTCGCAGGAACCGCGGCGGCATGAACGCACCGGCACCGGCCAACGCCCCGCACTGGGCCGACCTGGGCGAGACCACTTCGGCCGCCGGGGTGCTGTTCCTGTGCTGGGTGCACCGCTGGTTCGGACGCTGGCCGTTCCGCCTGTGCGTATACCCGGTGGTGCTGTGCCATTGGTTGAGCAACGGCGTGGCGCGCCGCGCCTCGCTGCAGTACCTGCAGCGGCTGCAGGCGCATACCGGGGTGCTCGGCGGTACGCCGGGGCGCTGGACCAGCCTGAAACACTTCGCGCTGTTCGCCGATACGCTGCTGGACAAGCTGCTGGGCCTGGGCGGGCGCTACCCGCCCGAGCGCATCCAGCTGCAGCGCGACCTGATGCTGGAAAAGATCGCACGCCGCGAAGGCGGGCTGATCCTCACCGCGCACATCGGCTGCCTGGAGCTGTGCCAGGTGCTGGCCGAGCAGGTGCCCGGCTTCCACATCACCGTGCTGGTGCACACCGCACATGCGCAGCGCTTCAACCGGCTCATGCAGCGGCTGGATCCGCTGGCCTCGGTGGAACTGATGCAGGTCACCGACATGGGCCCGGCCACCGCCGTGGAGCTGCAGCGCCGCGTGCAGGCCGGCGGATTCGTGGCCATCGTCGGCGACCGCGTGCCGCTGCGCGGCGGGCGCACCGTGCCGGCACCGTTCCTGGGCCATACCGCCCAGTTCCCGATCGGCGCCTATGTACTCGCCTCGGCGCTGGCCTGCCCGGTGTACACCATGGCCTGCCTGCACGAAGGCACGGGCTACCGCGTGCGCTTCGAGCACTTCAGCGACCGCATCACCCTGCCGCGCGGCTCGCGCGATGCCGCGCTGACCGCGCAGGCCGAACATTTCGCCCGGTGGCTGGAACGCCAGGTCACCGAAGCCCCCTTGGACTGGTTCAACTTCTTCCCCTTCTGGGATCAGGCATCTCATGGCACGTAATGCAGGCTCCACCCCGACCCGGACGCTCCGCTTCGGCGATGCGCCGCTGACCATTGAAGACGTGGTCGCGCTCTCGCAGCGCCAGGCCGACGCCGTGGTCAGCGACGACCCGGCATTCACCGCGCGCATCCAGCGCGGCGCCGATTTCCTCGATCGCCTGCTGCGCGAGGACGGGGTGATCTACGGCGTGACCACCGGCTACGGCGATTCGTGCACGGTCAACATTCCACCGGCACTGGTTGCCGAACTGCCGCACCATCTGTTCACCTACCACGGCTGTGGCCTGGGCCGCTTCCTGGACGAACAGGAGACCCGTGCGGTCATCGCCGCGCGCCTGGCCTCGCTGGTGCGTGGCATGTCGGGCGTGAGCCATCCGCTGCTGCAGGGTCTGGCCACGCTGCTGCGCCACGACGTGCTGCCGCTGATTCCGGCCGAAGGATCGGTCGGCGCCAGTGGCGACCTCACTCCGCTGTCCTACGTGGCCGCCGTGCTGTGTGGCGAACGCGAGGTGATGTACCAGGGTCTACGCCGCCCGGCCGCCGAGGTACTGGCCGAGATCGGCATGGCCCCGCTGCGGCTGCGGCCCAAGGAAGGCCTGGCGATCATGAACGGCACCGCGGTGATGACCGCGCTGGCGTGCCTGGCCTACGACCGCGCCGATTACCTGACCAGGCTGGCGACCCGCTTGACCGCCTTCAACGTGCTGGCCAGCGACGGCAACGCACACCATTTCGATGAAATGCTGTTCGCCGCCAAGCCACATCCGGGCCAGATGCAGATCGCCGCGCGCCTGCGCGACGACCTGCACAGCGACCGCCCGCCCCGCAACGAACAGCGCCTGCAGGACCGCTACTCGCTGCGCTGCGCCCCGCACGTGATCGGCGTGGTCCAGGATGCGCTGCCGTTGCTGCGCCAGTTCATCGAAACCGAACTCAACAGCGCCAACGACAACCCGCTGATCGACGCCGATGGCGAGCGCATCCTGCACGGCGGCCACTTCTACGGTGGCCACATCGCCTTCGCCATGGATGCGCTGAAGAACACCATCGCCAACCTGGCCGATCTGCTCGACCGCCAGCTGGCGCTGGTGGTGGACGCGCGCTTCAACCACGGCCTGCCGGCCAACCTGTCGGCCTCCACCGGTGAGCGTGCGGCGATCAACCACGGCCTGAAGGCGCTGCAGATCAGCGTCTCGGCGTGGACCGCCGAAGCGCTCAAGCAGACCATGCCGGCCTCGGTGTTCTCGCGTTCCACCGAATGCCACAACCAGGACAAGGTCAGCATGGGCACCATCGCCGCGCGCGACTGCCTGCGCGTGATCGAGCTGACCGAACAGGTGGTGGCCGGCATGCTGATCGCCGCACGCCAGGGCGTGGCCCTGCGCGAGCGGGTCGGCATGAACGCCACCCTGCACGGTGACCTGGCCGCCATGTACCAGGACCTGTGCGGACGCATCGCGCTGGTGGAAGAAGACCGCGCCCTGGACGGCGAGCTGCGCAGCCTGCTCGACGATATCCGCAGCCAGCGCTGGAGCCTGTATGACCGTCCCTGACCTGAGCTTCGAGGTCGCGCTGTCGCCGACCTTCCACGACTGCGATCCGATGCACGTGGTGTGGCACGGAAACTACTTCAAGTACTTCGAAGTGGCGCGCTGCGCGCTGCTGCAGCGCCATGACTACGACTACCCGCAGATGCGCGATTCCGGCTACATCTGGCCGGTGGTCGACGCGCGGGTGAAGTACATCCGCCCGCTGCTGTACGGCCAGGCGCTGCGCGTGCGCGCCACCATCACCGAGTGGGAAAACCGCCTGAAGATCGCCTACGAGATCTTCGACGCCGACAGCGGCCAGGTGCTCACCCGTGCCCACACCATCCAGGTCGCGGTCGACGCGGCCACCAACGAAATGCTGTACCTGTGCCCGTCGGTGCTGTGGGAACGGCTGGGAGTACAGGTGCCATGATCCGTTTCCTGCGCACGCTGGGCGTGCTGGTGCTGCTGGCCGTGGCCAGCCCCGTGCTCGCCGCGCCGGCCGCCAGCGTGGACCTGGTCAAGCAGCGCGTGGCCAAGGTCAACGTGCTGCGCGGCGAATTCAGCCAGGACAAGCAGGTTTCCGGCTTCAAGAATCCGCTGCGCTCCCAGGGCCGCTTCGTGCTGGCCCAGGACCGTGGCGTGATCTGGACCACGCTCAAGCCGTTTCCCTCCGAAGTGGTGGTCACCCGCGACCGCATCCTCAGCCGCCAGCGCGATGGCAGCAGCCGGGTCGAACTGGACGGCCGCCAGCAGCCGGCGATGCGGTCGGTCAACGCGATCATGTTCGCGCTCATGAGCGGCGATGCGCAGGCGCTGTCCGCGCAGTTCACGGTGAAGGTCGACGCGCTGCCCGACAACGGCTGGCGCATGCACCTTACCCCGCGCTCGCCGATGCTGGCCAAGGTGTTCAGTGCGCTCGAACTGAGCGGCGACCGTTACGTGCGGGAAGTGCAGATCACCGAAGCGAACCAGGATGTCACCCGCATCCACTTCACCGCCCTGGGCGAAACCCCGGCGCAGCTCAGCGCCGACGAGGACCGCCGGTTTGAATGAGTCGTTGAATTCGGCCTGGCGCGAGAACGGCCGGCTGCAGCGCGCATGGCGCTGGCTGGCGGTGGCGTGGCTGCTGGTGTTGGTCGGGCTGGGCGTGCAGCAATGGCAGCTGTGGTCGAAGGAATCTCGGATTGACACCGACATCCTGGCGCTGCTGCCGCAGGATGCGCACGACCGCCTGCTGTCCGATGTAACCCGGCGCATCGCCGATGCGAATGCGCGGCAGATCGTGGTGCTGCTTGGCAGCGCCGACGGCGCGGCCACCAAGGCCGCCGAGCAGGCTTTCCGCCAGCGCCTGCGCGACGATCCGCAGGGCAAGGCGTTGTTGCAGGAAAGCGGCTCCATCGAAGGCTGGTTCGACCAGGCGCGCGCGTTCTACGCGCCGTACCGCGACCGCCTGCTGACCGGGCAGCAGCGCCAGCGCCTGCAGGATGAGTCCGCCGAAAGCCTGTCCGAATCCGCGCTGGCCGCGTTGTACGGCCCGATGGGCGCGCCGCGCCTGACCGAATGGCGGCAGGACCCGCTGTCGCTGTGGCCGCAGTGGTGGCAGGAGCGGGCTGCCGCCTCCGGCCTGCGCATGGGCGACGACGGCCTGCTCGAGGCCGACGGCAAGCACTGGTCGGTCATCCAGTACGAAACGCTGGGTTCCGCGTTCCAGCTCGATGGTGAGCGCCATATCGACCTGCTGCTCGATGCCGCCACCGCCGCTGCGGCGAAGCACGCCCCCGGCCTGGAAGTACTGCGCGCCGGCGTGCCGCTGCACGCCGAGGCCGCCGCGGTGCAGGCCAACTGGGAAATCAACACCATCGGCTGGGGTTCGCTGGCGGCGGTGCTGCTGCTGGTGTGGCTTGCATTCCGTTCGCTGCGCCCGATCCTGCTGGTGGCCGCCTCGCTGCTGATCGGCTGCGGCGTGGCGCTGGCGGTGACCGTGCTGGTGTTCGGCAAGGTGCACGTGCTGACCCTGGTGTTCGGGGCCTCGCTGGTCGGCGTCGCCGAGGATTACGGCATCCACTGGTTCGCCTCGCGCCAGGCCGAGCCGGCCGACCGCCGCTGGAAACTGCTGCGGCACCTGCTGCCCGGCCTGTGGCTGGCCCTGGTGACCAGCGCGCTGGCCTATCTCGCGCTGGGCCTGGCGCCGTTCCCCGGCCTGCGCCAGATGGCGCTGTTCTCCGTTGTGGGCCTGGCCGGTGCGTTCCTGACCGTGATCTTCTGGTTCCCGTGGCTGGATGGCGGCGAAATCCGCAGTACCCGCTTCGCGCGCTGGCTGGGCGCCACGCTGGAGCGCTGGCCGCGCCTGCACGGGCGCCGCCCGGTCGGCTTGTTCCTGGGTGCGGTGGTGGTGCTGTCGGGCCTTGGCATGCTGCGCCTGACCGCGGACGACAACCTGCGCAGTCTGCAGTCCTCGCCGATGTCGCTGATCAACCAGCAGATCCGCATCAGCCAGATGCTGGGCATGCCCAGCCCGGCACAGTTCTACCTGGTGCAGGGCGACAACGCCGAACAGGTGCTGGAACGCGAAGAAGCGCTGATCGAGCGCCTGCGCGTGCTCTCGGCGAACAAGCAGATCGGCGGCTACCGCGCGATCAGCGAGTGGCTGCCGTCGGTACAGCGCCAGCACGCCGATGCCGCGCTGACCGCGCGGGTCGAGCCGCAGGTACTGGCTGCCGTCGGCGAAACGGTCGGTGAAAGCCTGCAGCGCCCGGACTACGCGGCGCAGGACCTGCAGGCCGAGGCGTTCCTGGCGTCGCCCGCCGCCATGCCGTTCCGCCACCTGTGGCTGGGCGAAGTGGGCAAGGGCATGGCCTCGGTGGTGATGGTTGATGACCTCTCCCGCGCCGATGCGCTGACGCTGCTCGAAGCGCAGGCCAAGGGCATCGACGGCGTGCGCTGGGTCGACCGCACCGCTGATTTCTCCGCGCTGCTCAAGCACTACCGCAAGCTGATGAGCGCGCTGCTGCTGGTGGGCATCGTGCTGGTGTTCGCGGTGCTGTACTGGCGCTACCGCGCGCAGGCATGGCGCGTGTTCGCTCCCACGCTGGTGGCCGGCGCGCTGACCCTGGGCCTGCTCGGCCTGTTCGGGCAGCCGCTGCAGCTGTTCAATGTATTGGCGTTGATGCTGCTGCTCGGCATGGGCATCGATTACGGCATCTTCCTGATCGAACACCGCGGCGATGCCAGCGCCTGGCTGGCGGTCTGCGTCGGCGCGGCCAGCACCTGGCTGTCGTTCGGCCTGTTGGGCCTGTCGGCCACGCCGGCGCTGCGCGCGTTCGGTCTCACCCTGCTGTTCGGCATCGGCCTGGTCTGGTTGATCTCGCCGCTGTTCCGCCCGCCACCGCACGACGCACCGCACTGAGCGACCGCGCCGGACACCCCCTACTTCTTGATCAAGGATGCATCGATGACCGCAGCACCGGAAACAACTGAAATCCTGGTGATCGGTGCCGGCCCTGCCGGCTCCGTGGCCGCCGCCATGCTGCGCCAGCAGGGCCGCCAGGTTCTGATGCTGGAGCGCCAGCAGTTCCCGCGCTTCTCCATCGGTGAGAGCCTGCTGCCGCAGAGCATGGAGTACATCGAAGCGGCCGGCCTGCTGCAGGACGTGGTCGAAGCCGGCTTCCAGTACAAGAACGGCGCGGCCTTCGTGCGCGGCGAGCGCACCACCGAGTTCGACTTCCGCGACAAGTTCTCGCCGGGCTGGGGCACCACCTACCAGGTGCAGCGCGCCAATTTCGACGACGTGCTGGCGCGCGGCGCCGAGCGCATGGGCACCACCCTGCGCTTCGGCGACGAAGTGCTGTCGGTCGAGCCCGGCAGCCCGGCGCGCGTGCAGGTGCGCCGCCCGGATGGCAGCGAGTACACCATCGAAGCCGGCTTCATCCTCGATGCCAGTGGCTTCGCGCGCCTGCTGCCGCGCCTGCTCAACCTGGAATCGCCGTCGAACTTCCCGGTGCGCGGTGCGATCTTCTGCCACGTGCGCGACCACATTCCGGCCGATGCCGGTTTCGACCGCAACAAGATCCTGATCACCACCCATCCCGAACACGTGGACGTGTGGTACTGGACCATCCCGTTCTCCAACGGCTGCTGTTCGCTGGGCGTGGTGGCCGAGCCGAGCTTCTTCGAGAAGTACGACGGCACCGACCTGGAGAAACTGCAGGCCATCGTCGGCGAAGACCCGAACCTGACCCGCCTGCTGAAGAACGCCGAATGGGCGGTGCTGCCGGTGCGCACCATCACCGGCTATTCGGCCAACGTCAGCTCGCTGTGGGGCGAGGGCTACGCGCTGCTGGGCAACGCCGGCGAGTTCCTGGACCCGGTGTTCTCCTCCGGCGTGACCATCGCCTTCAAGTCCGCGCAGCTGGCAAGCGACTGCCTGGCGCGCCGGCATGCCGGTGAGCAGGTGGACTGGGAGCGCGAATTCGCCCTTCCGCTGCGCGCCGGGGTGAAGACCTTCCGCCGTTTCGTCGAGGCCTGGTACGCCGGTGGCTTCCAGAAGATCATCTACCACCCCGACCCGCAGCCGGATGTGCGCCGCATGATCTCCTCGATCCTGGCCGGTTACGCGTGGGACACCACCAACCCGTACGTGGCCGATGACAGCGGCCGCCGCCTGCGGGTGCTGGAGGAACTGTGCACCGGCTGATCCTGACGTTGCTGTTGAGCGTGTTGCTGGCGGCCTGCGCCAGCACCCGCATGCCCGCTCCCCTGGTGCAGCTGCCGACCCTGCAGCTGGCACCCTCGGCGCTGGCCGAACCGCTGCAGCTGCAGCAGCGCCTGCAGTTCCGCTTCGGCAGCCACGAGCGCGAGCTGGATGCGCTGCTCGAGGCCGATGGCGAGCAGGTGCGGCTGGCGGTGCAGGCAATGGGCCAGACCGGCGTGCGCATGGTCTGGGACGGGCACACCCTGGAACAGACCCGCGCCCCGTGGCTGCCGCCGCAGGTGCGTGGCGAACGCGTGCTGGATGACCTTCAGTTCGCGCTGTGGCCGGCCGATGCCATCCGGGCGAAGCTTCCCGCTGGATGGAGCCTGGTCGAGGCCGACGGTGGCCGCCGCCTGGAGCAGGGTGGCAAGGCGTGGCTGGTACTGGAACCGCTCGACGGCGGCCGCCTGCGCCTGCGCAACCTGGCCGAAGGCTATGAACTGGTGATTGAATCGTTGGACATGGGACAGGCACGACAGTGAGCAGTAGCGCGGTATATCTGAACGAGCTGGGCGTGGTCTGCGCACTGGGCAGCGGGCGCGCGCAGGTGCGCGACGGGCTGTTCGCCGACCAGCCCGGCGGCCTGAGCGACAACGACACCCTGATCGCCGGCCGCACCCTGGCGCTGGGCGAAGTGAGCGGGCCGCTGCCGGACCTGTCGGCGTTGCCGGTGGCGCTGCGCGGACGCAACAACGCGCTGCTGGAAGCCGCGCTGCTGCAGATCCGCCCGGCGGTGGAAGCGGCGATCGCGCGCTTCGGCGCCGGGCGCGTCGCGGTGATCATCGGCACCAGCACCTCGGGCATCGGCGAATCCGAAGGCGCGCTGCGCCTGCAGGCCGACGAAGGCCGCTGGCCGGACGGTTTCGACTACGCGCAGCAGGAAATGGGCACCTCGGCGCGCTTCGTGCGCGAGCGGATCGGCAGCGACGGCCCGGCCTGGACCATTTCCACCGCCTGCTCGTCCAGCGCCAAGGCGCTGATGTCCGCCGCGCGCCTGCTGCGTTCGGGAGTCGTCGATGCCGTGGTGGCCGGTGGCGCCGATTCGCTGTGCCGCTTCACCGTGGCCGGCTTCTGCGCGCTCGAATCGGTGTCGGCCGCGCGCTGCAACCCGTTCTCGCGCCACCGCAACGGCATCAACATCGGCGAGGGCGCCGCGCTGTTCCTGATGACCCGCGAGCCGGGCCCGGTGCGCCTGTCCGGCTGGGGCGAATCCTCCGACGCGCACCACATGTCCGCGCCGGACCCGCAGGCGCGCGGCGCCATCGAGGCCATCCAGCAGGCGCTGGACCGCGCCGGCCTGGCCGCCGACCAGATTGATTACGTCAACCTGCACGGCACCGCCACCGGCCACAACGACGCCATGGAAAGCCTGGCCGTGGCCAGCGTGCTGGGCACGCAGGTGCCTGCCAGCTCGACCAAGCCGCTGACCGGGCACACCCTGGGCGCCTCGGGCGCGATCGAAGCGGCGCTGTGCTGGATGACCCTGGCCGACAACCCGGACCAGCGCCTGCCCACGCACTGGTGGGACGGGCAGGGCGACGAGGCGCTGCCGGCGCTGGCCCTGGTGGCGGCTGGCACGCGCGCGGCGCAGCCGCTGCAGCATGTACTCAGCCATTCGTTCGCCTTCGGCGGCAGCAATGCCGTGCTGGCGCTGGCGCGGGGATGAGCATGCAGTTGCCGACCGATATCGAAAGCGTGCTGCCGCATCGCGAGAGCCTGCGGCTGATCGACCGGGTCATCGAATGGCAGCCGGAATCCATCGTGGTGGAAGTGGACGTGCCCACGCACGGCCTGTTCTCCACGCCTGACGGGGTGCCCGCCTGGGTGGGCGTGGAGTACATGGCACAGGCGATTGCGGCCTGGGCCGGCTGCCGCGCGCGCGCCGAAGGGCGCGAGCCGTCGATCGGATTCCTGCTCGGCACCCGCCGCTATACCGCCCACCAGCCGGCCTTCACGCCGGGCAGCTGCCTGCGGGTGGAGGCACACTGCGAGCTGATGGGCGAAAATGGACTGGGCATGTTCGCCTGCCGGATCCTGGCAGGGGATGTTGAATTGGCGGTCGCCAACGTATCGGTGTTCGAACCACGCGATGCGATGGCTTATCTGGAGAGTGGAGAGGCATGACAGGGAATCTGACCGTGCTGGTGACCGGCGCCAGCCGGGGCATCGGCCGCGCCGTAGCGCTGCGGATCGCGCGCGATGGCTTCGACGTAGTGGTGCATTGCCGCAGCAGGATCGACGAAGCGCAGCAGGTGGTCGCGGAGATCCAGGCACTGGGCCGCCAGGCCCGGGTGCTGATGTTCGACGTGTCCGACCGCGAGGCCGCGCGCACTGCGCTGGAGGCCGATGTCGACGTGCACGGCGCCTATTACGGCGTGGTCTGCAACGCCGGCATCGCCCGTGACGGTGCCTTCCCGGCCATGCCCGCCGAGGACTGGGATGCGGTGGTGCACACCAACCTGGACAGCTTCTACAACGTGCTGCACCCGCTGGTGATGCCGATGGTGCGGCGGCGCAAGCCGGGCCGCATCGTCACCCTGTCTTCGGTGTCGGGGCTGGTCGGCAACCGCGGCCAGACCAACTACAGCGCGGCCAAGGCCGGCATCATCGGCGCCACCAAGGCGCTGGCGCTGGAACTGGCCAGCCGCGCGATCACCGTCAACTGCGTGGCACCGGGCCTGATCGAGACCGAGATGGTCAACGAAGAAGTGCTCGAGCACGCCCTGAAACTCATTCCCGCCGGGCGCATGGGCCAGCCGGACGAAGTCGCGCACGCGGTCTCGTTCCTGCTGTCCGAATCGGCCGGCTACATCACCCGCCAGGTGATCTCGGTCAACGGAGGCATGGTCTGATGAGCCGACCCGATCGTCGCGTCGTGGTGACCGGTGCCGCCGCCATCAGCCCGTTGGGGCACGACTGGCCGAGCATCCGCGCGCGCCTGCATGCGCAGGAAAACGCAGTGCGCTACATCCCCGGCTGGGAAGTGTTCGACGGCCTCAACACACGCCTGGCTGCACCGGCCGAAGACTACGAGCTGCCCTCGAACTACAACCGCAAGACCACCCGCAGCATGGGCAAGGTCGCGGTGATGTCGGTGCGCGCCACCGAACTGGCGCTGGAAGCGGCCGGCCTGCTCGGCCATCCGGTGCTGCGCAGCGGCCTGGCCGGCGTGGCCTACGGGTCGTCCTCGGGCAGCCACGAAGCCACCGCCGAATTCGGTCGCATGCTCCACGAGCACACCACCGAAGGCATCAGTGCCACCACCTACCTGAAGATGATGAGCCACACCTCGCCGGTGAACATTGGCGTGTTCTTCGGCTTGTCCGGTCGGGTCTACACCACCTCCAGTGCCTGCACCTCCGGCAGCCAGGGCGTGGGCTCGGGTTACGAGGCGATCCGCAGCGGCAAGCAGACGGTGATGGTCACCGGCGGCGCCGAACAGCTCGACGCCACCGCCGCGGCGGTGTTCGACACCCTGTTCGCCACCAGCGTGCGCAACGATGCGCCGAAGACCACGCCAAGTCCCTTTGATGCCCACCGCGACGGCCTGGTGCTGGGCGAGGGCGCCGGCACCCTGATCCTGGAAGAGCTGGAACACGCGCAGGCGCGCGGCGCCACCATCCTGGCCGAAGTGGTCGGCTACGGCACCAACAGCGACGGCCAGCATGTCACCCAGCCCACCGCCGACACCATGGCCCAGGCCATGCGCCTGGCGCTGGAAGACGCCGGGCTGGAACCGGGCCAGATCGGCTACGTCAATGCACATGGCACCGCCACCGAACACGGCGACATCGCCGAAACCCAGGCCACCGCCCAGGTGTTCGGCGCGGGCATGCCGATCAGCTCGCTGAAGAGCTACGTCGGCCACATGCTCGGCGCCTGTGGCGCGTTCGAAGCGTGGGTGACCATCGAAATGATGCGCGAAGGCTGGTTCGCCCCGACCCTGAACCTGCACGAGGTCGACCCGCGTTGCGGCGCGCTTGATTTCATCCGCGGCGAAGGCCGGCAGATGCAGCCCGAGTACGTGATGAGCAACAACTTCGCCTTCGGCGGCATCAACACCTCGTTGATCTTCCGCCGCTGGCAGGACTGACTTTCCCCCGAGCAACACCCCGCCTTACCAACAAGGAGATGTTTGAATGCGTCGTTTTGCCCTGATTGCCGCCACCGCCCTGCTCGCCGTTGCCAGCACCGCCAATGCCCGTGAAACCCGGGTCGAGCTGCCGCTGCATGACCTGATCAACTCCCCGGAGGCAAAAGCCGCCGGCATCGACGGCAGCGTCCGTTTCTTCCTGGCCGGCGAAAAGGTCAACGTCCAGCAGCGCCTCGGCGAAGACGTGACCAACAAGAAGACCAATGCCGCCAACAAGAGCGATGCCGAGGCCTGCAACTGGGTGGCCCTGTCGGCGCTGAAGGCGCTGCAGGACGGCGCCAAGTCGCGCGGCGCCAACGCCGTGGTCGACGTCGTCAGCTACTACAAGAAGAACGAGTTCAAGAGCACCACCAACTTCGAATGCTACGCAGGCGCCATCCTGGCCGGCGTCGCCCTGAAAGGCACCTACGCAAAGGTGAAGTGACGCTTCGCGGCACTCCACCGGTAGCAGCCGACTGTTAGTCGGCTGGCATCGCCACCGCCGTTCCCCCGGAACGGCGGTGGCCGCCCTACCTGAACACCGTCGCGACATTGATGAACCTGAATCTGCCGCGCGCCAGCAAACCGACACCTTGGCGCCTGCCCGGCTTTCGTAGTTGCCTGCTTTACTCCACAATCGGCGTATCTATTCCCAGGGCCAAGCCCCGCGGGCAATGCAAGCCTACGTCTACAAAAGCCAACGCAAGCAGGACACTTACGTCTACCTCGCCGCCCGCGACGCCTTCGATGCCATCCCCGATGCGCTGAAGGCCACGCTGGCGCCGTTCGCATTCGTGCTGGAAGTTGCCCTGACTCCGGACCGTCGCCTCGCCCTGGCTGACGCCGATCAAGTGCGCGCCAACCTCAAAGAGCGCGGCTTCCACCTGCAGATGCCACCGCCGCCGGTCGCGCCCGTGAAGGTGCCGCGCCGCGATGACTGATCTTCCGCGCACCCGCGCTGCCGCCATCGCCTTCGCCACGGGCGGCCTGCTGTCGCTGGCCGCGGTGCTGGGCGGGGTGCCGGCTGCGCTGGGTGCCGCACTGGCGCAGCCGGCGTTCGCGCTGGGCGTATCCTGGTGGCGGCGCAGCCGCGCCGTGCCGGCGCTGCCCCAGCTGGGCCGCCAGGACCTGCCGGCGCTGCTCGCGCTGTGGTCGGTGGGCCCGGCCCTGCTGGCGTTGCTGGTGGCCTGGCCGCTGGCCGCGCTGCACGACAGCGGCAGCCTGGCCGCTGTGCTCGGCCTGAGCGTGGCGGTCAGTGCCGCGCTGCTCGGCGTCTGGCGCACCTGGCCGCTGTGGAATGAAATCGAACGCAGTGACGGCAGCCTGGCGCGCCACTGGCGCACCCTGGCCGGCCGCGATCTCAGCGCCTGGCGCGGGCTGGTCGTGGCCGCGCTGGTGGTGGCGGTCTGCGCGCTGGTGGTGGTTCCTGCGTGGCCGGGGCTGGTGCCCGATGGCCTGCGCTGGCCGTTCACGCTGGCGGTGCTGATCGGTTCGCCGCTGGCCCACCTGGCCCTGCAGCGCATCGCGCCGGCCGACCCGCTGGGCAGCCGCAGCGTGCTCGACCTGGGCAGCGACCCGTTCGCCGCCGCCGCCCAGCACGACGACCCGGGCCAACCGCTGGAGCCGCTGGCCCAGCACGAACGCCTGCCGGCGCTGTACGAAGCCGCGCGCAGCGGCCGGGTCGACCGCGCCCTGCAGCTGCTGGCCGCCGGGGCGGACCCGCAGGGCCTGCCCGACCCGACCTGGCGTGACCAGCGGAGCCTGGTGGTGCTGGCCGCCGTGCTGCCCGACCTGCGCCTGCTGCGCGAACTGATCGCCCGTGGCGTGGGCGTCAACACCCCGCACAAGGGCATGACCCCGCTGCTGGCCGCCACCCGCGACAGCTGGCACGGCCGCCCCGAAGCGGTGATGACCCTGCTGGCCAACGGTGCCGATTCGCGCGCGGTCGACAGCGACGGCAACACCCCGCTGCACCACGCCGCGCGCAGTTCCGACCCCGGCGTGGCGGCATTGCTGCGCGATGCCGCGGCCGAAGTGGATGCACTGAACAATGACGGCTGGTCGCCACTGGCAGTGGCCTGCCAGGTCGGCAACTGGCGGCTGGCGCGGTTCCTGCTGGAGCGCGGTGCGCGCACCGAACCGGCCGAGGGCACCCCCGTGCTGCTGGCCGCGGCCGGCACCGAAGAAGACGATCCGGCCGGCGTGCAGCTGCTGCTCAAGCACAAGGCGCGCGCCGACGCGCGCGACCGCCAGCGCCGCAGCGCGCTGCATGAAGCGGCATTGGCCGGCCACGTGGACATCATCGATGTGCTGCTGGCGGCCGGCGCCAACCTTGAATCGCGCGATGCGCTGTCTCGTACGCCGTGGCTGGAAGCCGCGCGCGGTGGCCGGGCCGGCGTGGTCGAACACCTGCTGCCGCACAAGCCCGACCTGCATGCGGTCGACGTGGAAGGCCGCAACGCGGTGCTGCTGGCCTGCATGGCCGACAACGTCTCGCCGTTGCTGGTCCGCCGCCTGTTGGACCTGGGCATTGCCGCCGACGTCTCCGATCCGCAGGGACGCCGCGCGGTGGATATCGCCGCCGCCGCCGGGCGCTGGGCGATCGTCTCGCTGCTGGACCGCAGCTACCCGCTGCCCACCGCAGTGAGCGATGGCCTGGCCAGCGCGGGCGAGGATGACAGCGGGCAGGGGAGCCCGGCACTGCCGGACCGCCCGCCGCTGGACCTGCTGCGCGAAGCGCTGGGATTCGGCAACGTGGATGGCATGGCCTCGCTGGCCCGCCTGTGCAGCCCGGACGAACTGGGCGGCCTGCTCCACGACGGCGAACTGGCGCTGGACCCGCACGCGGTGGAGTGGCTGCTGGCGCACGGTGCCGCGCCGGAGGTCCTGGATGCCTGCGGCGATACCCCGATGTTCGCGCTGCTGGCGCGTGGCATCGATGCGGTGCCCGCGCTGCAGGTGCTGCTGCGCCGGGGCGTATCGCCGACCGGTGCCGGTGGCCTGGCACGCCTGCTCAGCGCCTGCGCCCAGCACGACCAGGCCGCGCGCGGCCTGGAACAGCTTGCATTGGAACTGCTCGAACGCGGCGCCGATCCGTTTGCGGCCTCGCCGGCCGGCGATCCGCCGCTGTCGCTCGCCGTTCGCCTGGGCTGGCTGCGCCTGCAGCAGGCCCTGCTCACCCTCGGCGTGGACCGTGAAGCCCGCGACAGCCACGGCATGACCGCGCTGCACCTGGCCACCGCGCTGGCCCGCGAAGGCTCGTTGAAGCTGCTGGTGCAGCAGGGCGCCTCGCCTGAAGCCCGCGCTGCCGATGGCCAGACCCCGCTGGGCGTGGCGCTGTCGATCGGCCGCCGCGACCTGGCCGATTGGCTGGATTGGCGGGTCTGGCAGCTGCCGCGCCGCGCGCTGCGTGCTGCCGATCTCCCCGCCGCCGCGATGGCCGGCGATGCCGACGCCGTGCGCCGGTTGAACGACCTGGGCTTCGCGGTGGACGTGGTGGATGCGCAGGGCTGCACCGCGCTGCTGCGTGCCGCCGGTGGCGGCCACCTGGCCGTGGTCGACCTGCTGCTGGCGCGTGGCGCCAACCCGCAGCACGCTGCAGCCAGTGGTGCCACGCCGCTGTCGGCGGCGGTGAGCATGCGCCAGATCGACATCGTGTCGGCGCTGCTGGATGCCGGTGCGGAACTGGAATACAAGCTGCCCGGTGGCGTGACCGTGCTGATGCTGGCGTCGGCGCTGGGCCTGCCGGACATCGCCGCGCGCCTGCTGACCGCCGGTGCCAACGTGCATGCGGGCGACGCGCAGCAACTGGGTCCACTGCATTGCGCGGCCCTGTACGGCTTTGGTGCGCGGGATCGTTCGCGCCTGCTGGCGCTGCTGGACACCTTGTTGCTGGCCGGTGCCGAGCCGGACCAGGCTGCAGCCGGTTCGGTGACCCCGCTGCTGTTGCTGCTGGGCGCGCGCGCCGAGCCCGGTACCGCGTGCGATGAGCAGATCGTGCTGGCCGCCGTGGAGCGGCTGCTCGATGAAGACGTGTCATTGGATGCGCGCGATCCGCGTGGGTTCGGTCCGCTGCACCTGGCGGCATTGCACGGCCTGCCGCTGCTGGTGCAGCGCCTGCTGCGCGCAGGCGCGGATCCGGACGTACGCGACGCGTTGAACCGCAGCCCGCGCGAGATCGCGGTGATGCGCGGTTTCATCGACGTGGCCGGTGAGTTCGAACCGCGCGTGCCGGGCGTTTCGTCGATGGCCCGGTTCCTGCGCGATAACGGGTAACGGCGGCGCCTTGTCTCGACCGGTGTATCGGGCGGGTATATCCGACCGGTGCATCCGACCCGTATATCCGACCGGTACATCCGACCCGTGTATCCAACCGGTAGAGCCGACCGGTAGAGCCGACTGTTAGTCGGCTGCTCTCCGTTCCGACGTCATGAACCCCTGACACACGGCTTCGGACGGTCATCAACCGCGATCAGTGCGCCGCAGCCGTTGGGTGTGTGTCTGCGGATCTTCGGGCCGCGCTGCGCGCGGTCGCCGACTGACAGTCGGCGCTACGAATTGCTGGCGAACGATGGGGGAGTTGGATACGTTCGATCGGTTCCGTTCAATTGTCGCGTTGGTTGTCTGGCTTTTCATCGCGTTCCGCATCGGCTTCGAACAGGCGCATCAAATCCGCCCTCGCATCGCGCGAGGTCTGCATGACCGCGGCATCGTCGTCGTAGACCAGGTACTGGTCGCGCAGCAGTTTTTCATCGTGCTCGCGGAAACGCTGCACATGGTCGCGTGCCGTTTCTGTCGGAAGGCCCAACGCGGTCAGCACCCGCTCGCTCATGTCCAGGCTGCTGCCGAACACCTCGCGGAACGGTTCGGCCGACATGTCCATCAGCCGCCATGCATGCTGGCGGTTGCGTGCGCGGGCCAGCACCACCGCGTCCGGGTACAGGCGCCGGATCAGCCGCGTGGCGCGCATGTTCGCTTCCGGGTCGTCCAGCGTGATCACGTAGACCCGCACATGCTCGCCGCCGGCCGCGCGCAGCATCTCCGGCCGGGTCGGATCGCCGTAGTACAGCTTGTTGCCGAAGCGACGCAGGTCCGACACCGTGTCCGGGTTCGCTTCCAGCGCAATGAACGGAATCTTCTGCGCGGTCAGCAGGCGTGCCACCACCTGGCCGAAGCGGCCCATGCCAGCGATCATCACGCTGGGTTCGGTGCCGCCGTTGTCAATGGTGTCGGCCGCGGGCCTGTCGCGCGCCACCTCGTGTTCGCGACCCAGCAGGCGCAGCAACGCGATCAACAGCAGCGGCGTGAGCGCCATCGACAGGCCTACGATCGCCACCAGCCGGTCGTGGTTGGCATTGCCCAGCAGGTTCGCGCGCTGCGCTTCGTTGAACACCACGAACGCGAATTCACCGCCCAGCCACAGCACGCTGCCGAGCAGCAGCGCGTGCCGCGTGCTCAGCCTGGCCAGCTTGCCGATGCCGAACAGCAGGCTGAACTTCACCACCAGCAGCACCGCCACCCCGATCGCGATCGCCCACGGCTCGGCCACCACCCGGTCCAGGTCGATGCCCATGCCCACAGCGATGAAGAACAGGCCCAGCAGCAATCCCTTGAACGGCTCGATCTGCGATTCCAGTTCGTGTCGGAATTCCGAATCCGAGAGCAGCACGCCGGCCAGGAACGCGCCCAGGCTGGGGCTGAGGCCCACCGTCTGCATGAACCACGCCGTGCCCAGCACCACCAGCAGCGCCATCGCGGTGAACACCTCCGGGCTGCGCGTACGCGCCACGGTGTTGAACAGCCAGCGCAGCACCGGTCGCCCGCACAGGATCACCACCGCCAGCGCGCCCAGCGCCACCGCCACGTCGTTCCATTGCAGGGTTTCATTGCGCGCCCCGCCCAGCAGCGGAATCGCCGCCAGCAGCGGAATCGCGATCAGGTCCTGGAACAGCAGGATGGCAAAGCCCAGCCGGCCGTAATCCGTGTTGAGCCCCTTGTGTTCGGATAGCAGCTGCAGGCCCACGGCAGTGGACGACAGCGCCAGCGCGATGCCCACGATCAGCGCTCCCTTCCAGTGGAAGTGGTCCAGCATCAGCAGGCTGCCCAGCACCACCGCGCTCAGCGCCACCTGCGCGGTGCCGGCGCCGAACACCGAGCGCCGCATCACCTTCAGCCGCGTGGGCGACAGCTCCAGCCCGATCACGAACAGCAGCATCACCACGCCGATCTCGGCCGCGCCGAGGATCCGGTCGGCATCCTGCACGAAGCCCAGCCCGTCAGGTCCGAGCACCACGCCCGCCGCCAGGTAGCCCAGCACGGCACCCAGCCCGAGCTTCTTGAATACCGGCACCGCGATCACCGCGGCCAGCAGCAGCACCAGGGCCAGGACCAGCGCACCGCTATGCATGGGGAAACCTGCGCATCGCATCATCGGCCTGTCGCCGGCGGCCTATTATGCGGCCCCGCGCGTCAATGACCTTCAACCGGGCCCGAACGAGGGCCCGCAAGGGGTTGACCCGGTCTGCGTGCGGGTCCAGACTGCCGCCCGCTGACCGCGCCAGCACGGTGCGCCCAGCGAAACCCTTCCGGAGTCCACACCCATGTCCAGCGACAGTAGAAGTCGACCTTGCTCGACGCCAGCGATGGCCACCGCCTGACACGGGACGGTTCGCCAGCGTTGGCGTCGCGCGATCGCGATCCACAAGGCGAACCCCATGAACCAGAAAGACCTCCTGCGCCCGGTGGCGGATGCCGCCGCCCTGAGCGCACCCCTGCAGGACTTCAACACCGCCGACGCGGTGGAATACCTCAACACCCTGGCCCTGCCGCGCGCCGCCGACACCCTGGCCGCGTTGCCGTTGCCGCGCGCGGTGAAAATGCTCGAACAGCCCGAGCTCACCCGCAGCGGTGACCTCGTGGCCGCGCTGCCGGTGGCCAAGGCCGCCGCGCTGCTGGGCCTGATGGCCGACGACCGTGCCACCGACATCGTCCATGAGCTGGACGAGGACGAACGCGCGCGCCTGATCCCATTGCTCAGCGCCGATTCGCGCCAGGCCATCCAGCAGCTGCTCAGCTACCCGGCGCACACCGCCGGCGCGCTGATGACCACCGAATTCGTCAGCGTGCCCGCCGACTGGACCGTGGGCCGCACCCTGCAGCACATCCGCGAAGTCGAGCGCACCCGCGAGACCGTGTACGCCATCTATGTGCTGGACCCGGTCACCCAGGCCCTGCAGCAGGTGGTCACCATGCGCCGGCTGATCACCGGCCTGCCGGACGAGCCGATCCTGGAGGTGGCCCAGGTCAATCCGCCGGTGACCGTCGATGCCATGCTCGACCAGGAAGAAGTGGCTCAGCTGATCCGTCGCCACGACCTGCTCGCCATTCCAGTGGTCGATGCGCGCCAGCAGGTGCTGGGCATCGTCACCGTGGATGACATCCTGGATGCGCTGATCGAAGAATCCACCGAGGACGCGCACAAGTTCGGCGGCATGGAAGCGCTGGAAAAGCCGTACATGCAGATCGGCTTCTTCGAGATGCTGCGCAAGCGCGCCGGCTGGCTCAGCGTGCTGTTCCTCGGCGAAATGCTCACCGCCAGCGCCATGCAGCATTACGAGGACGAGCTGGCCCGCGCCGTGGTGCTGACCCTGTTCATTCCGCTGATCATGAGCTCCGGCGGCAATTCTGGTTCGCAGGCCACCTCGCTGCTGATCCGCAGCCTGGCCCTGCGCGAACTACGCCTGCGCGACTGGTGGAAGGTGGCGCTGCGCGAAGTGCCTACCGGCATCACCCTGGGTGCCATCCTCGGCGTGCTGGCGATCATCCGCATCGTGTCCTGGCAGCTGCTCGGCCTGCACGACTACGGCGAGCACTGGCAGCTGCTGGCGCTCACCATCGGTGCGGCGTTGGTCGGCATCGTCACTTTCGGCTCGCTGTCCGGCTCGATGCTGCCCTTCATCCTCAAGCGCCTGGGCTTCGACCCGGCCAGCGCCTCGGCACCGTTCGTGGCCACCCTGGTCGACGTCACCGGCCTGGTGATCTACTTCAGCATCGCTGCGATGATCCTGCGCGGCACGCTGCTGTAACCGCACCATGTCGCCACGCCGCGTGCGGCGTGGCGATGCGGCGGCAGCCGATCCTTGCGCCAGATCATCCCAACGCGACCGCCAGCCGTGTACCGTGTCACCACGTGTCCCGGTGACTGTTCGACCCCATGAGCACCTACCACCTGCAATCCGTATTCCGCCCGCAGTCGGTGGCCGTCGTCGGCGGCAGCCCGCGCGAGCGTTCCGCCGGCCGCGCGGTCATGCGCAACCTGCGCGCCACCGGTTTTCCCGGCAAGGTCGCCTGGATCAATCCGCGCTACGGCGAAATCGACGGCATCAGCACTGTCAAACGGCTGAAGGACCTCGACTGGGTGCCCGAACTCGTCGTCATCACCGCCCCGGCCAGCATCGTGCCGCAGGTGGTGGCCACCGCCGCCGAACGCGGCGTGGCCGCGGCCATCATCCTCACCGCCAACCTCGGCCACGGCCCGGGTTCGCTCAGCGAGCAGGTTGAAGCGGCGGCACGGCCCAAGGGCCTGCGCATCCTCGGCCCGCATTGCCTGGGCGTGATCGCCCCGCATGCACGGCTCAATGCCAGCATCGCCGCGCACTTCCCGCAGGCGGGCGACCTCGCACTGATCTCCGAATCCAGCGCCATTGCCGCAGCGCTGGTCGAATGGGGCGTGGCGCGATCGGTCGGCTTTTCCGCCGTGGTCTCGCTGGGCGACGCGCTGGACGTCGACTTCGGCGACCTGCTCGACTACTTCGCCACCGATTACCGCACCCGCGCCATCCTGCTCTACGTCGAACACATCCGCGACGCGCGCAAGTTCATGTCCGCCGCGCGCGCCGCCGCGCGTGCCAAGCCGGTGGTGGTGGTCAAATCCGGCCGCCACATCCGCATCGATCCCGATGGCGACACCCACGTGCAGGCGCTGGCCAGCTCCGACGCGGTGTATGGCGCCGCGTTCAACCGCGCCGGCCTGCTGCGGGTGAGCGCGCTGGATGAGCTGTTCACCGCTGCCGAAACGCTCGGCCGCCTCGGCACCTTCCCGGGTCGCCGTCTCGCGATCCTCAGCAACGGCGGCGGGGTAGGGCGGCTGGCCGTGGACCAGCTGCTGGCCCTGCGCGGCAGCCTGGCCGAGCTTTCGCCCGGCACCATCGCCGAGCTGGATGCCGTCTTGCCCGAAGGCTGGTCGCGCAGCAATCCGGTCGACATCGTGGTCGACGCAGACGGTGACCGCTACGCCGCCGCCATCGATGCGCTGATGTCCGACAGCGGCAACGATGCCGTGCTGGTGGTCAACGTGCCCACCGCGTTCACCTCATCGGCAGACGCCGCGCAGGCACTCACCCGCACCCTCGGCCTGCGCCCGCGCCACCATCGCGACAAGCCGGTGTTCGCGGTGTGGCTGGGCAACGACGATCGTGCCACCGCCACCCTCAACGCCGCACGCGTACCGACCTACCCGACCGAGGCCGAAGCCGTGCGCGGCTTCCAGCACCTGGTGCGCTACCGCGATGCGCAGGCGGCGCTGATGGAGACCCCGCCCAGCCTGCCGCAGGATTTCGTGGTGGATACCGCCGCCGCGCGCGCCATCGTCGAGGCCGCGCTCGCCGCCGGCCAGCAGTGGCTGGACCCCATCGCCACCCACCAGCTGCTCTCGGCCTACGGCATTCCCTCCGCGCCGGTGATGCAGGCGCGCGACCCGCACGAAGCCATGGACCTGGCCCAGCCGCTGCTGGAGCAGGGCGCCACCGTGGCGGTAAAGGTGTTCTCGGCCGACATCCCGCACAAATCCGATGTCGATGGCGTGCGCCTCAACCTGGGCACCCTGCAGTCCGTGCAGGCCGCCGCCAGCTCCATCCTCGCCCGCGCCCATGAGATGCGCCCCAACGCGCGCATCGACGGCGTGCTGGTGCAGCCCACCATCGTGCGGCCAAAGGCGCGCGAATTGATTGCCGGCATCGCCGATGACCCGACCTTCGGCCCGGTGGTGGTGTTCGGCCGTGGCGGCACCGCCGTGGAAGTGATCGACGACAAGGCGCTGGCGCTGCCGCCGCTGGACCTGCGCCTGGCCCATGAGCTGATCGGCCGCACCCGCGTGTCGCGCATCCTCAAGGCCTACCGCGATGTTCCGGCGGCAGACGAACGCGCCGTCGCGCTGATCCTGGTCAAGCTGGCGCAGCTGGCCGCCGACATTCCCGAAGTCCGCACGCTGGACATCAACCCGCTGCTGGCCGACCGCGACGGTGTCATCGCACTGGACGCGCGCGTGGCCATCGCGCCCTCGCGCAAGCTGCACAAGGGCCGTGGCCATCCGCGGTTCGCCGTGTTCCCATACCCGAAGGAGTGGGAGCGCACCATCACGCTTTCCGACGGTGCGCCCGCGTTCGTACGCCCGGTGCGGCCGGAAGACGACGCGCTGTTCCGCGCCTTCTTCGCCCGCGTCACCGACGACGACCTGCGCCTGCGCTTCTTCCAGTCCGTGAAGCATTTCAGCCACGAATTCATCGCGCGCCTGACCCAGCTCGACTACGCCCGTTCCATCGCGCTGGTGGCGATCGACCCGCGCAGTGGCGACATGCTCGGCGCGGTGCGCCTGCACGCCGATGCCGACTACGACCGTGGCGAATACGGCATCCTGATCCGCTCCGACCTCAAGGGCCATGGCATCGGCTGGCGCCTGATGACCATCATGATCGAATACGCGCAGTGGCTGGGCCTGAACATCGTCGAAGGCCAGGTGCTGCGCGAGAACAGCACCATGCTGGCGATGTGCCAGAGCCTGGGCTTCAAGACGAAGCTCGATCCCGACGACTCCACGGTCATGGTGGTGACCCTGCCGGTGCAGGAAGCGCAGGTCGCGCTGCCGCCGGAGGGTGTCACGCACTGAACCTGCGGGTGGCACCGACGTGCCCTCGACGTCGCGATCGCCGACAATGACGTCATGACCGATCGCATTCCGCTGCTGCTGTTGCCCGGCCTGCTCAACGACGCCGAACTCTGGCGCGCGCAGGTGGCCGCCCTTTCCGACATCGCCGACTGCACGGTCGGCGACCAGACCCGCGGCGAGACGATGCAGGCCGTGGTCAACGACGTACTGGCCCAGGCCCCGGAACGCTTCGCCCTGGCCGGCTTCTCGCTGGGCGGCTTCGTCGCCCAGCAGATCCTGCGCGTGGCCCCGGAGCGGGTACTGCGGCTGGCGTTGATCGACACCTCCATCCACGCCGACTCGCCCGAGCGCGCCGCCCAGCGCCAGTCGCAGCGTTCCAGCGTGCGCCTGCCCGGCACCTTCCATGGCTTCGGCGACAAGCTGATGCGCAGCTACATCGATGCCTCGCGGCTGGACGACTACGTGCTGGTACAGCGCGTGCGTGACATGACCGCACGCCTGGGTGCCGAAGTGTTCCTGCGCCAGAGCGCGCTCGATCGCGTTGACGGCCACGACGTACTGGCCGGCTACCGTGACCCGCTACTCATCATCTGCGGCGCCAACGACCGCATCACCCCGCTGCCGATCAGCGAGGAGATGCATGCCCTGGTACCCGGCTCCACCCTGGTCGTGCTGCCCGATTGCGGCCACCTCGCTCCAATGGAAAAGCCCGAGGAAGTAAGCGCTGCCATGCGTGAGTGGTTGCTGGCCCGCTCGTAGGGTCGCATCCCAATCGACCGCCGATAACGGTGCCACGTTCTGTTGTGGCATGACCTCCGCCGAAGAAGCGCTCTTCGGCAGAGGTCATGCGTTCGCCGCGCAGATCCTCGTGGTCGGCGGTTGATCAGGATCCAACCCTACCAACCCAGGCGTCCGGCGACCCCTGAGCGAAAGGTCAATCCCACGCCGGCGCAATGCCGTCCGGGTTCGCCAGCCGCTGTCCACGATCCAGCGTGGCAATCTGCGCCATGTCCTCGTCGCTCAACCGCAGGTCCGCCGCGAGCAGGTTGCTGGCCAGGTTCTCGCGCTTGGTCGAGGACGGAATCACCGCAAAGCCCTGCTGCAGCGCCCAGGCCAGTGCGACCTGCGCCGGGGTGGCGTCGTGGCGTTCGGCAATGGCCTGGATCACCGGATCCTTCAGCACCTCGCCATAGGCCAGGCTCATGTAGGCCGTCACATGGATGCCCTGCTCACGCAGGAACGCAATCAGCGCCCGGTTCTGCAGGTACGGATGCACCTCGATCTGGTTGGTCGCGATCGCATCGGCACCGACGATCGCGATCGCCTGGCGGGTGAGCTCGATGGTGAAATTGGAAATGCCGATCTGCCGGGTCAGGCCTTCGGCCTTGGCCTGCGCCAGCGCGCCGAGGTATTCGGCCATCGGCACCGCGTCGTTCGGCGACGGCCAATGAATCAGGGTCAGGTCGACATGGTCGGTACGCAGCTTGCGCAGGCTTTCGCGCAGGCTCTCCAGCAGCGCATCGTGCTGGAAGCTGGCGATCCAGATCTTGGTGGTCAGGAACAGGTCCTCACGCGCCACGCCAGACTCGGCGATGGCCTGCCCGACCTCGGCTTCGTTGCCGTAGATCTGCGCCGTATCGATGGCGCGGTAGCCCACGTCCAGTGCGTTGCGGACCGAATCGATGACGGTCTGGTCCTTCAGGCGGAACGTGCCAAGGCCGAATGCGGGAATGCTCATGGAAAACTCCTTCAGTGGGGGAGTGCAGGCTACGCCGTGCACCGTTAAACGAATCAAATGAGAAGGCTCATTGGGAGGCGACAACCACGCCCTCGGCGCGATCCTCGATCCCGTCGCGCCGGTCCAGCCGCCCGCTCAGCACGGTCAGCCCCAGCGCACCCAACACCACCAGCGCGCCCAGCCACGGCGTATGCATCAGGCCCAGGTGATCCACCACCAGCCCGCCCAGCGAAGCACCCATTGCGATGCCCACGTTGAACGCGGCGATGTTCAGGCCAGAGGCCACATCAGCGGCCTGCGGCGCAAAGCGCTGCGCCTGCTTCACCACGTACACCTGCAGCCCCGGCACGTTGCCGAACGCCACCGCGCCCAGTGCCAGCACCGTCAGCAGCACCAGCCAGGTGTTGTGCGCGGTGAAGGTCAACGCGAACAGCACCAGCGCCAGAAGCCCGAAGATCAGCTTCAGCGCCGGAATCGGCCCACGGCGGTCGGCCAGGCGGCCACCCCACAGGTTGCCGATCGCCACCGACACGCCATACACCAGCAACACGCCGCTCACCGCGTTCGGCGAGAAACCGGTGACGTCCTGCAGGATCGACGCAAGATAGGTAAAGGACAGGAACGTACCGCCATAGCCCAGCGCGGTGATCGCATACACCAGCAGCAGGCGCGGCTGCGCCAGTACCGAAAGCTGCTGGCCGAACGTCGCTGGCTCGCTGCGCTGCAGGTTGCGCGGCACGAACAGCAGGCTGCCGATCAGCGCGACCACGCCCAGCGCCGCCACTGCCAGGAAGGTCGCCCGCCAGCCCAGGTGCTGGCCGATGAACGTGCCCAGCGGCACCCCGGTGACCAGTGCCACGGTCAGGCCGGTGAACATGATCGCAATCGCACTGGCCGCCTTTTCCTTCGGCACCACCGAGGTGGCAATGATCGAGCCGATCGAGAAGAACACACCGTGCGCCAGCCCGGTCAACACCCGCGCCACGATCAGCGAGCCATAGCTGGGCGCCATCCAGGCGATCACGTTGCCCAGGGTAAACAGCACCATCAGGGCCACCAGCAGGGTCTTGCGTGGCACCCGGCCGGTCAGTGCGGTCAACACCGGCGCGCCGACCGCCACGCCCAGCGCGTACAGCGAGACCAGCAGGCCCGCGGAGGGCAGGGACACGCCGAGGTCGGCGGCAATGGTCGGGATCAGCCCGACGATGACGAATTCTGTGGTGCCGATGGCGTACGCACCCAGCGTAAGCGCCAACAGGGCCAAGGGGATGCCACGGGACATGAGCGTTACCGGTGGAAGAGAAGGTGCGCAGTCTGCGCGCGGGACTTTTGCGGAAAAACCGGTCTTCACGCCAATGACTCTTGCTTCATGGTCAATAATGGGCCCATGAAGACCACCTTGGACGAAATGCAGGCGTTCATCGCCGTCATCGACAGCGGCTCGATCACCGCCGCCGCCGAGGAACTGGGCCAGACCACCTCCGGGGTCAGCCGCGCGCTGGGCCGGCTGGAGGAAAAGCTGGGCACCACCCTGCTGACCCGCACCACCCGCCGCCTTCAGCTCACCGAAGAAGGCGATGCCTTCCTGGCCCAGGCACGCGCCATCGTGGCCTCGGTGGAAGCGGCCGAAGAGCACATGACGGCGCGGCGGCAGCGCCCGGCCGGCCGCCTGCGCGTGGATGCGGCCACCCCGTTCGTGCTGCACGTCATCGCGCCGATGGTTGCCGGGTACCGGGCGCTGTACCCGGACGTGCAGCTGGAGCTCAACAGCAGCGAGCGCTACATCGATCTGCTCGAACGCCGCACCGACGTCGCCATCCGCATTGGCCCGCTGGCCGATTCCACCCTGCACGCGCGCCCGCTCGCGCACAGCCGCCTTCGCGTATTGGCCAGCCCGGCCTACCTCGCCCAGTACGGCACGCCGAAGACGGTTGAAGAACTGGACGGCCACGCGCTGCTCGGCTTCAACGAACCGGATTCGCTCAACCACTGGCCGCTGCCCGGGCGCACCGACGCGCTGCTGCACATCCGCCCGGCGGTGGCCGTGTCCAGCGGCGAAACCCTGCGCCGGCTGGCGCTGGAGGGCGCGGGCGTGGTCTGCCTGTCCGACTTCATGACCCACCGCGACCGCGATGCGGGCACGCTGGTGCAGGTGCTGCCGGCGCTCACCGTGGAAGTGCGCCAGCCCATCCACGCCGTGTACTACCGCAACACCGCCGTCTCGGCGCGGATCAGCAGCTTCCTGGATTATCTCGCCGAATCCATGACCGGGCGGGCGTTCCTCCGCTGAAAGCGGTGCATGGGCCGGCCAACGGCCGGCGCTACTCGTTGCTGGCAAAATATGTAACTATTGGCGTTACATGAAATCCAGCAATCAATTCTCCGACGCGCTCCACATCATGGCCCATCTGGTCGGCCAGGACGGGCCGCGCACCTCCGAACAGCTCGCTACCTGCCTGCCGACCCACCCGGTGGTGATCCGCCGCCTGCTCGCCGCGTTGCACAAGGGCGGGCTGGTCCGCACCGCCCGCGGCCATGGTGGCGGCAGCCAGCTGGCGCGCGACCCGGCCACCATCACCCTGCACGACGTCTATCTCGCCATCGGCTCGCCGGCGCTGCTGCATACCGGCGCGCGCGAAACCGGGCGCGGCTGCCCGGTGCAGCAGGTGGTGAATGCCGCGCTGGATGAGAGCTACCAACAGGCGCAGGCACTGCTCGAACAGCGCCTGCATGCCACCACGCTGGCGACCCTGGGCGACGCTTTTGCCCAGCACCTGGCACAGCACAGCAAGGGAGTTCCGCATGACCTTTGATGCCGTGATCGTCGGCGGCAGTTTCGCCGGGCTCTCCGCCGCCATGATGCTGGCGCGTGCGCGCCGCAGCGTGCTGGTGATCGACAGCGGGCTGCCGCGCAACCGCTTCTCCAGCCACTCGCACGGCGTGCTGGGTCTGGATGGCATCTCCGGCGGCGACCTGCTGCGCCAGGCCAAGGCACAGCTGCTGGATTACCCCAGCGTGCGCTGGGCCAACGACACCGCCACCGACGCGCAGCCGACCGTGGATGGTTTCGCGGTAAGCACGGCGGCCGGGGATACATGGGCGGCGCGCAAGCTGCTGCTGGCCACCGGCATCCGCGATGTGTTGCCCGGACTGCCCGGCCTCGCCGAACGCTGGGGCCACAGCGTGCTGCACTGCCCGTACTGCCATGGCTATGAAGTGGGCGGTGGCGCGATCGGGCTGCTGGGGGGACATCCGATGTCGCCGATCATGGCCGCGCTGATCGCCGACTGGGGCCAGGTCACCTTTTTCACGCAGGGCATGGCACTGGACGACGAGCAGCTGGGCACGCTGCAGCGGCGCGGAGTGCACATCGAAACGGAAACGGTGGTGGCACTGGAAGGCGATCCGCCGCAGTTGAGTGGGGCCTTGCTGGCCGATGGACGCCACATCGACCTGCGCGCGCTGTTCGTCAGTGCGCGCCAGGAAATGGGTTCGCAGCTGGTGGAGCAGCTCGGCTGTGAACTGGAAGAGAGCCCGGTCGGTGTGCTGGTTCGGGTGGATGCGCAGAAGCAGACCACGGTGCCCGGTGTCTACGCGGCGGGTGACGCAACGTTGATGGGCAACATCACGCTGGCCAGTGCGGAGGGCGTGCGCGCCGGGGTCAGCATGCATCACGCGCTGGTGGCCGAGGATGGGGCAGTGGTGGGGTGATGCAGCGACGGCCACCCTGGGGTGGCCGTTGCTGGTGCGGTCTATTCCGGAGGCGTGGTCAGGCGGCGCTGGCGCTTTCCAGCTGTGCGATGTCTTCGGCGGTCAGGTCTACCTGGGCAGCGGCGAGGACGTCGTGCAGTTGATCCACGCGGGTCGCGCTGACGATCGGCGCGGTGATGCCCGGGCGGGCGATCAACCAGGCAATGGCGACCTGGGCGGGGGTCGCGTTGTAGGTGCCGGCCACGTCATCCAGCGCCTGCAGGATGCGCAGGCCACGCGGATTGACGTACTTGGCCACCACGCTGCTGCCGCGCGAGCTGCTCTTGGCCGCATCATCGGCACTGCGGTACTTGCCGCTGAGGAAGCCGCTGGCCAGCGAGTAGTAGCTGATCACGCCCAGCCCGTGCTCGCGCGCCACCGCTTCCAGCCCGCTTTCGTAACCGGCACGGTCATACAGGTTGTACTCCGGCTGCAGCGTCTCGTAGCGGGGCAGCTTGTAGTCCGCCGATACCTTCAACGCGGCCTGCAGCCGCTCGGCGCTGTAGTTGGAGGCGCCAATCGCACGTACCTTGCCCTGTTCGATCAACCGGCCAAACGCGGCCAGCGTGGTTTCCAGCGGCGTGGACTCGTCATCCTCGTGCGCCTGGTAGAGATCGATGACATCGGTCTGCAGGCGGCGCAGCGAATCTTCCACGGCCGCGCTGATGTTGTCGGCGGACAGCCCCGGGTGTTCGGCCCACTTGGCCACCTTGGTGGCCAGCACCACCTTGTCGCGCTTGCCGCTGCGCTGGAACCAGCGGCCCAGGATCGTTTCCGATTCACCGCCCTTGTTCCCGGGCACCCAGGCCGAATACACATCGGCGGTATCGACCAGGCTGTAGCCGGCATCGACGAACGCATCGAGCAGGGCGAACGAGGTCTTCTCGTCCGCGCCCCAGCCGAAGACGTTGCCGCCGAACGCGATGGGAAGCACTTTCAGGCCGGAACGGCCGAGTTCGCGCGGTGCAGTCATGGGCAATCCTCCAGTCAAATCCAATGTCACAGCATAAGTGCCTGCCCATGACACCGCTGCGGCGCGGGCCACAAAACAGTGTTCCGCTTCGCTGCACTGCACTAACGTTTTGTGAACACCTTTGACATCGCGACTGCTAGGCTCGCCGCATCCCGCCACCGTAGGTGATCCGATGAAAGCCCGTTCGCTCAGCTGTGCCTGCCTGTTCACCGTGTCCACGCTGCTGCTTGCCGCCCCCGCCATGGCCATCAAGCCAGCCGGCCCCAACGCCCAGCCCGCCATCACCGCCGCCGTCCAGGCTGCCGTCGACGGCAAGGGCCGCACGCCGGACAACGTGAAGCGCGACGCCTACCGGCACCCGGCGCAGACGTTGTCGTTCTTCGGCGTGGAACCGGGCAAGACCGTGGTGGAAATCACCCCCGGTGGCGGCTGGTACTCGGAAATCCTCGCCCCGCTGCTGCGAGACAAGGGCACCTACGTCGCGGCGGTGGTCGACCCGATGGCGGTTGCTGAAGGCAAGGCCCGCGATTACCAGCAGCGCGGTCGCGACGGGCTGGAAAAGAAGTTCGCCGGCACCCCGGCGCTCTACGACAAGGCCAAGATCGTGGGCTACGACCCCAAAGCCCCCAAGTTCGGCCCCGACAACTCCGCCGATGTCGTGCTGACCTTCCGAAACGTGCACAACTGGCGCAGCGCCAACCAGGCCGAAGGCATGTTCAAGGGCTTCTACAGCGTGCTCAAGCCCGGTGGCGTGCTCGGCGTGGTCGAACACCGTGCCAAGGCCGACGTGCCGGCCGACGACAAGAGCGGCTACGTGGGCCAGGCCCAGGTCATCGCCATGGCCGAAGCGGCCGGCTTCAAACTGGCCGGCAGCAGCGAGATCAACGCCAACCCGCGCGATACCAAGGACCACCCGAACGGCGTGTGGACCCTGCCGCCGGTGAACAACCACGACGCCGCCGATGATGCCAAGTACAAGGCGATCGGTGAAAGCGACCGCATGACCCTTCGTTTCGTGAAGTAGTGCCGGGCCCTGCCCGGTACGCGGGCGCACGACCAACGGTCGTGCGCTACCGGTTGAGATAGCGGTAGGTACCGACCGTTGGTCGGTACCACGACGTCCGAAGCCGTGTAATGGGACAATGACACCTCGTCACTTCTGTCCCGCCCCATGCTGATCGCCTTCAACAAGCCCTTCAACGTCCTGTGCCAGTTCACCGACAGCAGCCAGCCGCCACGCGCGACCCTGGCCGGCTTCGGCCTGCCGCCTGACGTATACGCGGCAGGTCGCCTGGACTACGACAGTGAGGGCCTGCTGCTGCTCACCGACGACGGCAGGCTGGCACATCGGCTGACGGACCCGCGCCACAAGGAAGACAAGACCTACTGGGTGCAGGTGGAAGGCGCGCCGACCGACGAGCAGGTACAGGCGTTGCGCAGGGGCGTGCAGTTGAACGACGGCCCGACCCTGCCCGCACGCGTGGAGTACCTGGAAACCCCAACGTTGTGGGAGCGCACGCCGCCGGTGCGGTTCCGCAAGACCGTGCCTGATGCATGGCTGGCCATCACCCTGCGCGAAGGGCGCAACCGCCAGGTGCGGCGGATGACGGCGGCGGTCGGCCTGCCCACGCTGCGGCTGGTGCGCGTGGCGATGGGCCCGCACCGGCTGGAGGACCTGCAGCCCGGCCAGTGGCGGCGGATCGATTGATCCAAACAAAAACCGCCGGACATACCGGCGGTTTTCGTCTACTGCAACGTGCCTGATGGATCAGGCATCGCTGCCGATATCGCTGTGCTCATCCACCACCGTGGTGTTGCGGCGGTTGCGCGCGCTGATGCGCTCGGCCTGCCCATTCACCACGCTGCCGTTGGCCAGCTTCTTCTTCTGCTGCTTGCGGTACAGCGCGTAGCCCAGCAGGCCTACACCTACCGCGGCCACGGCGATGGTTGCCGCCGGATTACGGCGCACGGCCTTCGCGGCCACCTTGCTGCCGGTCTTCACCGCACCCAGCGCCGCACCGGTCTTGATCCAGTCCGTCGCCTGCGGGCCGAGGTGGCGCAGGTTGCTGCCGGCGTGCTTCAGGCCATCGCCTGCGCTGCTTGCCAGATCCAGTGCACGCTCCAGGGCGCGGTCGGTAATCACGGTCAGTCTGCTCATTGGGGGGTCCTTTGCCTCGGTTCGAAATCCAGTGTCGCGCGGGGGCCGTGTAGGGCGTGTTATCCACCAGGCACGGCATGGTCACGACGATAACCAAACCGCGCGATCCATTCAGGTGGACAAGCGGCGCACGGTCAGCCGGCGTTATGTCCCGCGCGGCTTGGCGCGATGGGTGGCGCTGGCGGTCCACGGATCATCCGGCCACGGATGCCGTGGGTAGCGCCCCTTCATCTCCTTTTTGACCTCGGCATAGGTGTTGGCCCAGAAGTTGCGCAGGTCCTGGGTCACCTGCAGCGGGCGGCCGCCGGGCGACAGCAGGTGCAGCGTGAGCGGCACGCGGCCATCGGCGATGCGTGGCGTATCGGCCAGCCCGAACAGCTCCTGCAGTTTCACCGCCAGCACCGGTGGCTGCGGCGTGCTGCCATCGGCCTCCAGCGCATACGTGATCGGCCGCTCCATGCCCGAGGGCACCGCGATACGCACCGGCGCATGCCTGTCGATCAGCTCGCGCTGCGCCCACGGCATCGGCGATTTCAGTGCCTCGCCCAGCGTGGACTCATCCAGCGCATCCAGGCGCGTCTTGCCATTGAACGCCGGCGTCAGCCATGTCGTGAGCGTCTCCATCAGCGCCGCATCGGACACCTCCGGCAGTTCCAGCTCCGGCATCCACGCACGCAGCGAGAGCGCTCGCGCCTGCCACTGGCGCAGGCCGTCGGTCCACGGCAATGCCTCCAGTCCCAGCTCACGCACCGCCTCGGTCAGCGCCTGCGCGGCCTGCGCCGGATCCACCCGACCGGCCGAGCGGCTGTCCAGCACGATGCGATCGAAGCGGCTTTCGCGGCGCGCCACCAGCGCCCGCTTGTCCGCGTCCCAGCGCACCACGTCCTGCTGCTGGAAGCGCTGCGGGAAATCCCGGCGCAGGCGGTTCTCATCCACCGGCGCGGCGCGCTGCAGCAGCGCATCGCGGGCTTCGTAGCGCAGTTCCACCGCCACCAGCCACGGCTCACCGCGCAGGTCGCTTGGGTCGAACAGGCGCGCGCTGCGCCCATTGGCCAACAGGTAGCGCAGTGGATCGGTGGGATGCCGGGCCGCGATCCGGTCCGGAAAGGCGTGCGCCAGCAGATCGCCCAGCTGGTGGGCCTCCACTGAAGACGGCGGCGTGGTGTCGCAGCGCAGGCGCCGCCGCCATTGCTTGCTGGCCGCATCGATGGCCGCCAGCGCGCCGCGATTGGCGTCCTGCGGCACGCGTCCCTGCCGGAATGCGGCCAGCGCCCGCCACCGCGCGGCCAACGCATCGCCGCCGTGGCGCAGCGGATCCCGCGCTTCCACCAGCGCGGCCAGGTCGCAGGCCAGCGCCTGCTCGGTGCCGTTGCCGGCCGCCAGCAGCATCGCCGACAGCCGTGGGTGCGTGCCCAGCGTGAGCATGCGCCGGCCCAGTGCGGTGAGCGCGCCGCTATCGCCCAGCGCACCCAACCGCTGCAGGAGCTCGCGCGCGGCGGCCATCGCGCCCACCGGCGGCGCATCCACGAAACGCAGGTCCTCGCTGCCCCAGGCAGCCAGCTCCAGCGCCAGCGCGGCCAGCTCCACCTGTGCGATCTCCGGCCGGCGCTGCGCTTCCAGCCGCTGCGACTGCGGCCACAGCCGCCAGGCCCAGCCTTCGGCCACGCGCCCGGCGCGGCCGGCGCGCTGGTCGGCCGAGGCCTGCGCGATGTTCACCACGTCCAGCCGCGAAAAACCGCTGTTGGGGTCATAGCGCGGCTCGCGCGCCAGCCCCGCATCCACCACCACGCGCACCCCGGGCAGGGTCACCGAGGATTCGGCCACGTTGGTGGCCAGCACCACCCGGCGCTGGCCCTGCGGATCGGGCTGCAGCACGCGCGACTGCTGCTCCACCGGCAGCTCGCCGTGCAGCGGCAACACCTGGATATCGGCCGGCAACGCCTGTTCCAGCGCGGCCTGGGTGCGCGCGATCTCGCGTTGGCCCGGCAGGAACACCAGCACATCCCCGGGGTGCTCGGCCAAGGCCTGCTCCACCGCGCGCCGCGCCTGCGCTTCCAGCGATTCGTCGCGGCGGGCCGGGAAATGGCTCACCGCCACCGGGAAGCTGCGGCCGGCGCTGCTCAGGCGCGGGGCGTCCAGAAACTGCGCCAGCCGCTCGCCATCCAGCGTCGCCGACATCACCACGATGCGCAGGTCCTCGCGCAATTGCGCCTGCACATCCAGCGCCAGCGACAGCCCCAGATCGGCGGCCAGGTGGCGCTCATGGAATTCATCGAACAGCAGCGCGCCCACGCCGTCCAGCATCGGGTCGTCCTGCAGCATGCGGGTGAGGATGCCCTCGGTGACCACCTCCACCCGGGTGCGCGCGGACACCTTGTTCTCGAACCGGATGCGGTAGCCCACCGTACCGCCGACCTCTTCCCCCAGCTGCCGCGCCATGAACTGCGCGGCGCTGCGCGCGGCCACCCGGCGGGGTTCCAGCATGATGATCTTCCGGCCTTCCAGCCACGGCGCGTCCAGCAGCGCCAGCGGCACCTGGGTGGTCTTGCCTGCGCCAGGGGGCGCTTCCAGCACCAGGCGCGGGTGCGTGGCCAGCTGCGTGGCGATCTGCGGCAGCAGCCCGGAAATCGGAAAACTCGGCGTACTCATGGCGCAAGGATACGGGCCGGCGGCAGGGCCGGCGAGCCGGCCGGGCTACAATGGCGCGATTCATTGCCCTGTAGCTGCCCCATGCAACTGATCGATATCGGCGCCAACCTCACCCACGATTCCTTCGACCGCGACCGCGATGCCGTGCTGGCCCGCGCCCGCGAGGCGGGCGTGGTGCAGATGGTGCTGACCGGCGCCAGCCGCGAGCATTCGCCGATGGCCCTCGACCTGGCGCGCCAGCACCCGGGCTTCCTGTACGCCACCGCCGGCGTGCACCCGCACCACGCGGTGGAATACACCGACGAATGCGATGCCGAAATGCGCGCGCTGCACGCCCACGCCGAAGTGGTGGCGGTGGGCGAGTGCGGCCTGGACTATTTCCGCGATTTCGCCCCGCGCCCGGCCCAACACCGTGCCTTCGAGCGCCAGCTGCAGCTGGCCAGCGAGGTGCGCGCTGCCGATGGACAGCGCAAGCCGCTGTTCCTGCACCAGCGCGACGCGCATGCCGATTTCATGGCGCAGATGAAGAACTTCGACGGCCGCATCGGCGCCGCGGTGGTGCATTGCTTCACCGGCGAGCGCCAGGAGCTGTTCGATTACCTGGACCAGGATTGGTACATCGGCATCACCGGCTGGCTGTGCGACGAGCGCCGTGGCGCGCACCTGCGCGAGCTGGTGAAGCACATTCCGGCCGAGCGGCTGATGATTGAAACCGACGCGCCGTACCTGCTGCCGCGCAGTTTGAAGCCGATGCCGAAGGATCGGCGCAATGAGCCGATGTTCCTGGCGCATATCGTCGAGGAACTGGCGCGGGATCGCGGCGAGGATGTGGAGCTGACCGCAGCGAACGCCACCGCAGCGACGCGCGCGTTCTTCCGCCTGCCAGACGCGCGCTGACCCGGGCCTGCCGTGTCGCTGCCTTGGTAGGGTCGCATCCGGATCGACCGCCGATACCAATGGGCAGGCCGTAGAAGGCATGAGCGATGGCGAAGGCACGTCGCCGGAGAGGTCAATGCGTCAAAGCACCGATCACTCCTATCGGCGGTTGTTCGGGAACCAACCCTACCGGATGGCGTCCTGAAGGCCTTCGCGGTATGTGGCGAACTTCGGTTTCCACCCCAACGCTTCGCGCGTGCCCCGGCTGTTGATGCGCTTGTTGCTTGCGTAGAATCGCCGCAACGCCGGGCTTACCGACGGGTCGTCCCACGCCACCGCAGGTGACATTGCGAACCCACCCAGCTCCGCCGCGAACGCCAGCACGTCCTGCGGCGGCGCCGGCTCGTCGTCGGCAGGTAGATACAGCGCCTCACCGGGGTGACCCATCGCGGCAACAACGACCGCCGCCAGATCCTCCACATGCAGCCGGTTGAACACCAACCCCGGCCGCAGCACATGCCGCGCGCGGCCTTCCGCCAGTTGAACCAGCGCATTGCGCCCGCGCCCATAGATCCCCGGCAGGCGGAACAAGGCAGACGCCACGCCCTTGTCCCGCGCAAACCCGCACCACTGCGCCTCGGCCAGCAACCGCCGCCGTGCCGTGTCATCCACCGCATCGGCCACCGATGTCTCGTCGATCCAGCCGCCCTCGCGGTCGGCGTACACCGCCGTTGAAGAGAGATAGCCCACCCAGCGAAGTGCCGGGCTCTCCCGCAACGCCGCAGCCACCAGCCGCAATGCGGGATCGCCGCCCACATCGGGCGGCACCGTACAGATCACCGCCTCCGCGCTGCGGATGGCCTCACGCAGCGCATCATCAACAGGCTGCCCCGCCACCAGCCGGTGGCGGACAACACCATCGTCGGGCGCCGCCTCCGGCTCCCGCACCGTGCCACTGCAGGCCACACCCTGGGCCCGTAACAGCGCCGCCACGTGCCGCCCGCTGTAGCCAAGCCCCAGCACCAGAACCCGCGTCGGTGCAGCGCCGGCAGCCATGCTCAGCCCGCGCGCTGGCGCTGGCGCTGGTAAGCCTGCAGATGCGCATACGCCACCGCCAGCAGCGGCGCCGCCTGGCCGGCCGCGCGTGCCCGCACCAGCATGTCGCCCACGATCTGCTCGGCCTCCACCTGCTGGCCGGCCTCGAGATCGCGCAGCATCGACGCCTTCAGCGCGGAACCTTCCTGCGTGGTCGCCGCCAGTGCCACGGCCTGCGCCTTCTCCGGAATCGGCTCACCCGCTGCCTCGGCCACCGCCAGGCATTCGGCATACAGCCCGCGCACGATCTCCGCGCCATCCTGCGTGGCCACGATCGTGCCCACATCCGCCCGCATCAGGCAGGTTGCCGCCGCCAGCGTGGTCAGGAACGTGTACTTGACCCACTGCTCCTGCCCAATGGCATCGCTGGCCACATGGTCCACTCCGGCCTGGACGCACGCCGCCGCCAGCGCCAGTACCCGCGCACTGTTGCCGGGCGTATCACGCTCGCCAAAGGTCAGCTTCGCCGCTGGCGCCAGGTGCAGCACCGCCCCATCGGCGGCCTTGGTCGCACTGATGAAGCACAGCCCACCCAGCACCGCATCGCGGCCAAAGCGCGCATCCAGTGCCGCGTAGTGGCGCAGCCCGTTGAGGATCGGCAGCACCGTCGTACGCGAGGACACCGCAGGTGCAATCGCCTCGATGGCGCTGTCCAGATCGTAGGCCTTGCAGCTCAGGATCACTAGATCGAAGGGCTGCTCTGCGGCAAGCGCAGGCAGCGCATCGGCAGTCACGTGGGCTACCGGGAAGCTCGCATCACCCAGCGGGCTGCGAATCACCAGGCCCTCGCTGTCCAGCTGAGCAGCGCGGGCAGGGCGGACCAGGAAGGTCACGTCGACCCCCGCCTGGGCCAGGCGACCGCCGAAGTAACCGCCGGTACCACCGGCACCCAATACTAGTATGCGCATGCGTTTCTCCAACGACTTCGAGGGCCGGCCAATGGCCGGCGCTACCGGGGCAGGTCAGCTCCGCATACCCACGCCGCGCTTGAGCAGCCACAGCGCCAGCGCGGTCAGTACCACCACGAAACCAATCATCAGCGCATACGCCACCCACAGCGGCACGTCGCTCGTACCCAGCAGGCCGTAGCGGAACGCGTTCACCATGTAGAAGATCGGGTTCGCGTGCGTGGCCGCTTCCGCCCACGTCGGCAGCAGCTTCACCGAATAGAACACGCCGCCCAGGTAGGTCAGCGGGGTCAGGATGAAGGTGGGCACGATTGCCACGTCATCGAACTTCTTGGCGTACACCGCATTGATGAAACCGGCCAGCGAGAAGATCGTCGCGCCCAGCAGCACCGTGGTCAGCGTCACCAGCGGGTGCGGAATGCGCACCGGCGTGAAGAACATCGCGATCAGCAGCACGATCACGCCCACCATCAACCCGCGCAGCACCGCACCGGCCACGTAACCCCACAGGATCACCCAGTTCGGCATCGGGCTCACCAGCAGCTCTTCCACGTGCCGCCCGAACTTCGCCCCGAAGAACGACGAACTGATGTTGCCGTAGCTGTTCTGGATCACGCTCATCATCACCAGGCCCGGCACGATGAACTGCATGTAGCTGTAGCCGCCCATCTCGCCCACGCGCGAGCCGATCAGCCCGCCGAAGATCAGGAAGTACAGCGTCATCGTGATCGCCGGCGGCACCAGCGTCTGGCCCCAGATGCGCAGGATGCGCGCCACTTCGCGGCGCACGATCGTCATCAGCGCAATCCGGTTGCGCTGGCCGTCGGTCAGGACCGGGGTCGGGGTGCTGCTCATGCCGCGTTCTCCTGGTTGCCGGTGAGGCGCACGAACAGCTCCTCAAGGCGGTTGCTCTTGGTCCGCATCGACCGCACCCGGATGCCCGACGCGTTCAGCGCCGCGAACACCCGGTTCAGATCCATCGCGCGCGGCATGTCCACGTCCAGCGTGTGCCCGTCGATGGCCACCATCGTGGTGCCCTCGATCACCGGCAGCTGCGTCGGCAGCTCACCGTCGATATCGAACAGGAAGCCTTCCACGTCCAGCTTGGCCAGCAGCTCGCGCATCGGCCCCTGGGTCACGATCTGGCCGTGGTTGATGATCGCCAGGTTGCGGCACAGGTGCTCGGCCTCTTCCAGGTAATGGGTGGTGAGGATGATCGTGGTGCCGGCCGCGTTGATCTCCTTCAGCACCCGCCACATGTCGCGGCGGATCTCGATATCCACGCCCGCGGTGGGCTCATCCAGGATCAGCAGGCGCGGGCGGGTCATCATCGCCCGGGCGATCATCAGCCGGCGCTTCATGCCGCCCGACAGCGTCCGGCTCATCACCTGCGCCTTTTCCCACAGATGGGCGCGCTTGAGCTCTTCCTCGGCCATCTTCTCGGCCTCGGCACGGGCCACGCCGTAGAAGCCGGCGTAGTTGACCAGGATGTCGAAGGGCTTCTCGAACAGGTTGAAGTTGATTTCCTGTGGCACCAGGCCGATCAGGCGCATGGTGGCGCTGCGGTTGCGCACCAGGTCGCTGCCGAATACCTCCACCTGGCCCTCGCTGAGGTTCACCAGCGAGCTGATGATCCCGATCAGGGTGGACTTGCCGGCCCCGTTCGGGCCCAGCAGCGCGAAGAAGTCGCCCGGGGCAACGTCCAGCGAAACCCCTTTCAGGGCCTGGGTGCCGTTGTCATAGGTCTTGCGGAGGTCGCGCACCCGCAGGGCGGGGGCGGTACTGGTCGCGGGAGTGTTCTGGGATGCCAAGCTCTTGCCTTCGCGCCCATGGGACGGCGCTGGATAGGGGCGGGGGAGCGGCTATTATAGAAGGCCCCGAGGGTCTGCCCCGGCTACACACTGTTTCCCAAATTCGTGCCTGTTCAATTCCCCCTCAAGCTGATCGACCGGCGCATGCTGGCCCCCACCGTCGGCCACTACCAGTTCCTGCGTGATGACGGCCAACCGCTGGATTTCCAGCCCGGACAGTTCATCCAGGTCCATTTCGAGTACGCCGACGGCACCGCCACCAAGCGCAGCTACTCCCTGGCCACCATCCACGACCACGCCATGGCCCCCGGCGAAGCCGTTGATATTGCAGTCAGCTTTGTGCCCGGCGGCGCCGCCACGGCCCTGTTCGAGGGCCTGGACCTGGGCGGCCACGTGACCGCCAGCGGCCCGTTCGGCCGGTTCTGCCTGATGCCGGGCGACCACAACGCCCGCTACCTGCTCATCGCCACCGGCACCGGGGTCACCCCGTACCGCTCCATGCTGCCGCTGCTGGCCACCGCCATGGCCGAGCGCGGGGTGGAAGTGGTGCTGCTGCAGGGCGCCCGGACCCCGGAAGAGCTGCTCTACAGCGAAGACTTCTACGCCTTCGCCGCCGCCCACCCGGGCTTCCGCTACGTGCCGTGCCTGTCCCGCGAGCTCCCTGAGAACCCGCACCCGGACGTCCGCCACGGCTACGTGCAGCAGCACCTGGCCGAATTCGCCCCGAACCCGGCCACCGACATCGCCTACCTGTGCGGCAACCCGGACATGGTGGATGCGACGTTCGAGGCGCTGAAGGAAGCGGGCTTGCCGACGCCGCAGGTGCGGCGGGAGAAGTACGTCAGCAGCAAGTGACGCTGGGCTGGAGTAAGGGGGCTAGAATGGCCCCATCAGATCCGGAGCTACCGCCATGACGCCCCCCGTGACTGCCAAGCAGGAAGTCGCCCAGTTGCTGAATCAACTGCCGGACGATTCCACGCTTGAAGACATCCAGTACCACGTCTATGTATTGGAGAAGATCCAGCGCGGCCGCGCGGATGTGGATGCTGGCCGGGTCCACACCACAGAACAGGCGCGCGAGCGGCTGGGTAAATGGCTGGACCGCTGAACTGGACGAGCGAGGCGCTCGAAGATATCGACGCCATCGCAGAGTTCATTGCACGAGACTCCCCGCGCCACGCCAGACGGATCATCGAAGCGCTGTTTGAGCTGGGCAATGTGATTGAGGTCCATCCCTTTGCGGGTAGGGTAGTGCCAGAGGTTGGCCGTACAAGCCTGCGAGAGCGCTTCCTCTACAGCTATCGAGTCATTTACGAAATTCGTGCTGACCAGATTGCAGTACTCGCAGTCCTTCACGGTAGGAGACTGCTTGATTCTGTCGACGAGCGGCTGGGCGGCTGACGTTCGGGCATATGCGCTGGGAGCTTCAGCGGGCTGGAATCGACCCACTCGCGAGGTGCGTTGCCAACGCGCGGTCTTCGATCTCGTACTCGCCCTTTTCACCCTTGGGTGCCAGCACCAGGTTCTTCACCAGTCGATTGACGGCGGTTTGAACCCGCTGGGGGTTGCACGCGTTCTTCTCTTCCAGTCGATCCGTGACCATGGCGCTGAAGTCCGTACTGAACAGGCTCTCCGGCTGTTGGGTAGCCAGGTGTTGCAGGATGATCCTGTCGATCGGTTTCAACCTCAGCCACTGCTCGCGTAGACCGGTTTCGCCTATCTCGTGCTGCCAGCGGCGCAGGCCATCCCACGGGTCCGATATGATGCCAACCACCATGTGCAGGATGATCTGGTTGAGGTAGAGCGGCACCCGGGCAATGCGTTCGAAGACCCTGGCCAACTCCACCTGATCAACCTTGCGTCCGGTTATCTGCGCAAAGATGTGGCCGCGGTTGGCCACAAAGTCGTCGCCCAGCTGCGGCAGAGGCAATGAAAGCGCCGCATCAAACAACGGCGCTCTACGCTTGCGGAACATTTCATTGAGTGCGTCGCGGGAGGATCCCGTAAAGAAGAGTTTCAACTTCGGCTGCAGCTCAAGCATCGAAGCGCGGAAGCAGGCGACGAAATCCTCGTGCATTCCGGCAGCGAGCGTCTGGAATTCATCCAGGATGAGCAGAACCGGCTTGTTGCTGGCCTGCGCCAGATTCTGCATTGCGGTTCTGAGCCTGCCTTGCAGGTCAGCTTGCGCACCCGTCTTTGTCCACTCGGCGTGTACCCCTGATCCCGCGTAAGCCGCCTTGGCGGTCACCTTGTCAGGCTTGATGGCCTTGGACAAAAGGCCCTTGGGCCGCGCGGCGGCTTCCAGCTCCTCCACCAGAGCTACTTCCGGATGGTCCCGCCTGACCCAAAGGTCGATGTAGCACGCCCGCCAGCCCCACGCCTCAGCCGCCGGGACGAGGTCGTTCCTCACGAAGAGGGTCTTCCCCATACGCCGCGCGGCGAACATGGTGATGGCGTGCGTGAGCCCGGAGCCAAGCGCCTGATGGATGGCGTGGACGAGGTCTGCACGAGGGAAGTAGTGGATATCGGCAAGAGTATTCATTATGGGAATTTATGGGGAAACCCATAATTATGATTTCAATCATAAGATGCCATAATTCACGTCCCACTGCCGTGACGCCGCCCCCAGAACCGCTGGGCCAGACACGCCTACAGCAGGCCGGGCGCACAGTTTCGCTCGGTCATGCGGTATCCCTACACATGGCTCGCAATTCGGGAGCATGTCCGAACTCAGGGAACGCTTGCCCCGTGCGCGCACTCGTCTTCTGACGCGCGCTGATGAACGCGAGCATGAGTACGATGGATTGTTCCTACTGAACTCCGCTAGTTCATATGCCCTGACTGTTGGTAGCTGCGCTTTCAGCGCCATATGCGTCATGGAGAAGGTTTTGCCTACCGAAGTCGGGAAATCAAGAAGCACAAACAATTTCCCATCGCTGGCAGCGGCACGCATGGTGTGTTCCGGAGCGTAGAAACTCCAAAAACACGAGAATTGGATGTCCTGCGTCGGGAGGGTGGCTAATACAACACCCTCGTGGAAATACGCCCGCCGAGTTTTCGTGTTTTACGGTTTCTAACCTCCCGACTCCCTCGCCATCCCGGCGAGGGATCTTCCTGCTGGAGGCAGACCATGAAAAGTCAACTACCCGACGACAGCTACAACGACTACCCTTCCCAATCCGCGATTGCCCGGCGCGCACGCGAACGCCGTACGCAATCCCCGCCGTGCACGCCACCCGCACACTTCCACGAAGAGCTGAAGGTTCCCTACCTCAAGATCCGCGGCCAGTGGCTGCGGCAGATGGGCTTCAACGTGGGCCGCAAGCTGCAGATTGAAGCCTGCGCTGGCGTCATCACCATCAAGCTGCTGGGCACGCCAGCGGTGGAAGACCCACGGGTGCCCAGGTTCGTGGAACGCACGATCTTCCACGGCGAGGTCAACGCCGACCTGGGGCAGTTCCTGCCCGAGGACGTCATCCCATGAAGAAGCAGGTCTACTTGCGGGTGAAGGTGGATCCCGCTCTACGCCGCGCCTTCCAACTCTCCGCGTGGCGCAGCGAACGATCACCCAGCTACGTGCTCCGGTCGTTGATCCAGAACTGCGTGTCCCTGGATCGGAACCTCAATGGCCTTGATATTGAGGTCTGGGGCGATTGCTTCCCGCTGGAAGGTGAAGCGACGAGGCAGCCGAACCGGCAGTGCTCCCGGTGAAGAGGTAGCAACGCCACCGCTACCCGGAGCGCGTTGCCACGTAAGTGTTCGCACCACGCACCAATGCAAATCCGGTTACGGGCCCGTCTCCGGCAAGTTCAGCACCCTATCCTGGTCGGTCTCCTCGCGCTGGCGCAGGGACGAATTCCCTCGTCGAATCGGGCATGTCACATCCAGCCCGCCCATCCGTCATGGCATGCTGAGACCCTTCAATCCAGGATGCGATCGAAATGCGACTTTCCTGCCGTCCCCTGGCCACCAGCGCGGCGTTTCTGCTGCTGGCGGCCTGCCAGGCCACTCCGGGTGCACCGCCGGAAGGAGCCGAGCGCCAGTACGGAACACTGACGTTCAAGCCCTGCACCCTTACCAGCGCCCAGGCCAGCAACAACGTCGAAGCCGAGTGCGCCACCCTGCAGGTGCCCGAGAACCCCGATGCGCCCACTGGCCGCAAGATCGGGCTCAACATCGCCCTGCTGGATACCGCCAACGAAGGCGAGGGCAAGCAGGACCCGGTGTTCTTCCTGGCCGGCGGGCCGGGCCAGTCCGCCACGCAGGTGGCGGCCATCATCAACCAGTCGCTGCGCGACGTGCGCAAGAAGCGCGACATCATCCTGGTGGACCAGCGCGGCACCAGCAAATCCAACCCGCTCAGCTGCGTGGATGCCGACGGCAAGGAGCTTTCGTTCGACGAGAACGCGGCGGCCACGCCCGAAGTGATCGCCGAGTTCGCCACCCGCTGCGCTGCCGCGGTGGCCGAGCGTGCCGACACCCGCTTCTACACCACCACCCAGGCCATTGGTGACCTGGACGCGGTGCGTGCTGCGCTGGGCGTGGACAAGATCAACCTGGTCGGCGGTTCCTACGGTACCCGCGTGGCCCAGCAGTACGCCGCGCGCTTCCCGCAGCACACCCGTGCGGTGGTGATCGACGGGGTGGCGCCGAACGACCTGGCGGTGGGCGGCGATTTCGCCAACACCTTCGAATCGGCGATCGAGCTGCAATCCGCCCAGTGCCGCAAGGACGCCGCCTGCGCCAAGCGCTTCCCGGTCGATACCCGCACCCAGCTGCGCAACGTGATGACCACGCTGGCCAAGGCCCCGGTGGAGGTGGAGTACCGTGACCCGGGCACCGCCGCGGTACGCCGCGATCCGATCAGCGCCAACACCGTGACCAGCCTGGCCTTCATGTTCTCGTACATGCCGGAACTGTCCTCGCTGCTGCCGGTGGTGCTGGACGAAGCCGCGCAGGGCCGCTACGCGCCGCTGATGTCGCTCAACAGCCTGGCCACGCGCAACATGGCCGGGCAGATGAACCAGGGCATGCAGTGGTCGGTGATCTGCGCCGAAGACGCCGACCGCTACCAGGAAGCGCCGGCCGGCGACCGCCTGCTCGGCCCGGAAGTGGCGCGCATGTTCTTCGCCGCCTGCCCGGTGTGGAACGTGGGCACGCGCCCGAAGAACTTCACCGCGCCGTTGAGCACGGACGTGCCGGTGCTGCTGCTGTCGGGCGAATTCGACCCGGTCACCCCGCCGCGTTACGCAGAACAGGTGCTCAAGCACCTGCCCAACGGCCGCCACATCGTGGCCAAGGGCCAAGGCCATGGCACCCTGGGTGCCGGCTGTATGCCGCGGCTGCTGGCGCAGTTCATGGACAAGGCCGACGCCAAGGCACTCGACGCCTCCTGCCTGGATACCCTCACCGCGGTGCCGGCCTTCACCTCGTTCAACGGATGGGAACCATGATCGTCGCCGAGAACCTGCATAAAGCGTTCAAGACCAAGACCGGCCTGATCAAGGCAGTGGACAACGTCGGCTTCCAGGCCGAGGACGGTCGCATCACCGGCCTGCTCGGCCCCAACGGCGCCGGCAAGACCACCACCATGCGCATGCTCTACACCCTGATGTCACCCGACCAGGGCCGGGTGCTGGTGGATGGACTGGACGTGGCCACCCACCCGGTGGAGGTCCGTCGCCGCCTGGGCGTGCTGCCCGACGCACGCGGCGTGTACAAGCGGCTGACCGCGCGCGAGAACATCGCCTACTTCGGCGAGTTGCACGGCATGAGTGCCGCGCACATCCGCGAGCGCACCAAGGTGCTCTCCAAGGCGCTGGACATGGAAGACATCCTGGACCGCCAGACCGACGGCTTCTCCCAGGGGCAGCGCACCAAGACCGCCATTGCGCGCGCGCTGGTGCACGACCCACGCAACGTGATCCTGGACGAGCCCACCAACGGCCTGGACGTGATGACCACCCGCGCGCTGCGTGGCTTCCTGCGCGAGCTGCGCGACGAAGGCCGCTGCGTGATCTTCTCCAGCCACATCATGCAGGAGGTGGCCGCGCTGTGCGACACGATCGTGATCATTGCCAAGGGCACGGTGATGGCTGCCGGCACGGCCGATGAACTGCGCGCGCTGACCGGCGAAGCGAACCTGGAAGATGCCTTCGTGAAGGCGATCGGCAATGAAGAAGGACTGCACGCATGAGCGCGTTTGCCACGTTGTTGACCGTCATGCGCAAGGAACTGCGCGATCTCTCGCGTGACCGCCGTACCCTGGCGCTCACCCTGCTGCTCGGGCCGTTGCTGTACCCGGTGCTGATCCTGGGCATGGGCAAGCTGGCCGAGACCCGGTTCAAGACCCAGATCGACACCCCGCTGGACATTCCCACCATCGGCCGCGAGCACGCCCCCAACCTGGTGCGCTTCCTGGCCTCGCAGGGACTCAACGCGGTGGACCCGCCGAAGGACCTGACCGCGGAGATCCGTGACCAGAAGATCGACATCGCCCTGCGCATCAGTCCGGAGTTCGGCAAGGACTGGGCAGAGGGGCGCCCGGCACTGGTGGAGATCGTGCAGGACAGCACCCGCCGCGATGCCGACATTCCCACCGCACGCCTGAAGGCGGCCCTCAACGGTTACAGCCAGCAGGTGGGCGCGCTGCGCTTGCTGGCGCGCGGTATCGACGCGCAGGTGGCACGCCCGCTGGACGTGGCCACCCAGGACCTGGCCACGGCCGAGGCCAAGCGCGGTGTGATGCTGTCGCTGCTGTTGCCGATCCTGCTCACCATCACCTCGTTCCTGGGCGGTGCCTACCTGGTGATGGACACCACCGCGGGCGAGCGTGAGCGGCAGTCGCTGGAACCGTTGCTGGCCACCCCGGCCCGGCGCAGCGCCATCGTCAGCGGCAAGATCGCCGCCGCCTGCGTGGTGGGCGTGGTGTCGCTGCTGCTCACGCTGGCGGCGTTCAAGCTCAGCGCGCAGCTGTCCACCGGTGCAGCGGCGCGGCAGCTCAACATGGGCCTGCTGTCGATGCTGCAGATGCTGTTCGTGATGATGCCGATCCTGTTCATCGGCACCTCGCTGCTGACCTTCCTCTCGGCAGCGGCCAAGAGCATGAAGGAGGCGCAGAGCCACATGACCTGGCTGATGCTGCTGCCGATGCTGCCCGGTTACGCGCTGATGGTGTACCCGGTGAAGTCCGAGCTGTGGCAGCTGGCGGTGCCGTTCCTGGCGCAGAACCAGATGCTGCTGAAGATCATCCGCCACGAACCGATCAGCCCGCAGATGTGGGCGGTGTACCTGGTGGCAGGCTTCGGCCTGGCCGCACTGCTGTGGTTCGCCGCCGTACGCCGTTACCACCAGGAGCGCCTCGCGATCTCCGGTTGATTTCCGGGCGGCTGTGTACCGACCAACGGTCGGTACCTACCGCCACGGCAGCCGGTAGGTATCGACCGTTGGTCGATACGGCGGCAACAAAAAACCCCGGATCGCTCCGGGGTTTTTCTTTTTGCCCATCAATCGTGGATCAACCGCCCGGCGCGAACGACAGCGTGCGGCGGGTGGTGACCGGGGCGCTGACCGGTTCGAACTTCCAGCGCTTGACCGCGTTGAGCGCCTCGCGGTCGAAGATGCGTGCCGGGGTGGCGCGCAGCACGCGCGAGCTGGTGACCGAACCGTCGGTGCCCACGGTGATCTCCACCAGCACTTCGCCCGAGGTACCGGCGCGCAGTGCGTCGGTCGGGTAGCGCGGCGCCGGGGTGCTGATCGGACGCAGGGCGGCGGCGGCGGCCGGTGCGGCGGTGGGCTGGCGGGCAGCAGCGGCCTGGGCGGCAGCGGCAGCCTGCTGCCGCTGTTCGGCTTCGCGGCGGGCCGCTGCCTGGCGCTCGGTGTCCTGGCGCTCGCTTTCGCGGCGGGCGGCATCCTGCTGCGCAGCGATCTGCTTGGCCGCTTCCGCTTCGGTGGCCTGCTGCTGGCGCTGCTGGTCGGCCAGCAGCTTGACCTTGTTCTCAGCGTCCTTCTTGACCTTGTCGGTCTCTTCCTGGGTGCGCTTGAGGGCGGTCTGCATGCCGTTGGTGATGCCCGACTTCAGGCGCGGCAGCGCCGGTGCGGTGGGGTCCACCTTCTCGATCAGCGCCACCAGGCGCTGGCCTTCGGTGAAGTCCTCGCGGGTCAGGCTCTGCTCGGCGGCAATCAGCGTGTACGGCAGCAGGTCCGACAACGCGCTCTTGATCGAGGCATCGTCCGGGGTCTTCTCGCGCAGCGCCAGGTAGTACTCCATGGCGTTGTCGCCGGCCGGGCCGTACATGCGGTTTTCGCGCAGGGCCTTGCTGGCCAGGTCACGCAGTTCCTCGGTCCCCATTGACTGGACCTTGGCCGAAACCGCCGGCGCCGGCGGCGCGGCGGCAGGTGCGGCGGCCGTGGCAGCCGGTGCGGTCGGCGCGGCCGGAGCCGTTTCGTCCTTGCCCGAGCAGGCGGCCAGAGCCACCACCAGGGTCAGCGGCACCAGCAGGCGCGCCTTGGTGTTCGTGTTGACGTGCGACATCCAACTCCCCTTTGAAGAACGACGATACGTAAGGCCTGATGCGGTCAGGCCGACCGAAGCCCCGGTACGTTTCCCAGCGTCCGGCGCGGTGCAGCAGGTGCCCAATCTAGCATCCCCGCGCCCTGCTTTGCAGGGCCGGGGCGGGCAGGGCGGGCGCTTAGTGCGCCAGCGACTTGCTCGGGGTGTGGGCCATCAGCTTGTCGGTGTAGGCAATGCCGATGGCCGACAGGATGAATGCGGCGTGGATGATGGTCTGCCACATCACGCCGCTGCCGGTCATGGTGGAGCACTTGAACGAGGCTTCCACGGCCGGGCCGTACTTGGCCACGGCATCCAGCACCGCGGTGACGTACTCCGGGCTGTTGCACGCCGGCAGGCCGTCCAGGTTGCCGGCGCCGATGAAGGTCTTGAGCAGGTGGATCGAGGAGATGCCGATGATCGACAGCGCCAGCTTCACCTTCAGCACGCTGGCATTGACGTGGCTCAGCCACTCCGGCTGGTCCGGGTGGTTTTCCAGGCGCAGGCGCGAAACGAAGGTCTCGTAGCCGCCCACGATCACCATCACCAGCAGGTTGGAGATCATCACCACGTCGATCAGGCCCAGCACCAGCAGCATGATTTCCTGCTCGCCCATGGTGTTGGCCTTGTGGACCAGGTGCCACAGCTCCTTGCCGAACAGGAACACGTAGACGCACTGCGCCAGGATCAGGCCCAGGTACAGCGGCAGCTGCAGCCAGCGCGAGGCGAAGATCAGGGACGACAGGGGGCTGATGGGCTTTTCGGTCGAGCTCATGCTGGGATGCTGCGTTGCGGGGGACGCCGCAGAGTAGCGGGCCGGCATGACCCTGCCAAGCCAGCTGACGCACTAGACTCGGGATTCCTGAACCGCTGGGTCCTGTCATGATCGATCTGTACTACTGGCCTACCCCGAACGGCCACAAAGTCACCCTGCTGCTGGAAGAGCTGGGCCTGCCGTACACCATCAAGCCGGTGAACATCGGCAGCGGCGACCAGTTCAAGGCCGAATTCCTCGCCATCTCCCCCAACAACAAGATGCCGGCGCTGGTCGACCACCAGCCCACCGACGGGGGCGCGCCGCAGAGCGTGTTCGAGTCCGGGGCGATCCTGCTGTACCTGGCCGAGAAGACGGGGAAATTCCTGCCGGCCGACACCCGCGGCCGGGTGGCGGTGCTGGAATGGCTGTTCTGGCAGATGGCCGGGCTGGGCCCGATGAGCGGCCAGATGGGCCATTTCAATGTGTATGCGCCGGAGCAGATTCCGTATGCCATCGAGCGCTACGGCAACGAAGTGCGCCGCCTGCACGGGGTGATGGACAAGCGCCTGGCCAGCAGCGCCTACCTGGGCGGCGACGACTACAGCATCGCCGACATGGCCAGCTACCCCTGGATCGGTGCGTACGACAAGCTGCCGGCCGATTTCGCCGCGTTCCCGAACCTGAAGCGCTGGCACGACGCGATCGCCGCGCGCCCCGCGACCCAGCGGGCCTATGCGCTGAAGCAGAAAGTGAACCCGGACGCCGGCAAGCCCTTGAGCGACGAAGAGCGCAAGCACCTGTTCGGCCAGCGGTAAACCAGGCGGCATCGCCGCCGATCTGCCGCGGTAGAGCCGACTGTCAGTCGGCTGCCCGGAGCGCCCGGTACTCCTGGA
>NZ_JBNBBE010000012.1:0-4481 GCF_050031795.1 Stenotrophomonas sp. SrG | reverse complement strand
TGTTAGGATGGTCCGCTCCCAACCCGCCCCACCGGACCGGGAACGCCCAGCCGCCGCCGGAAGATTCCATGCGCCACTTTGTTGCCTCGCTCGCCCTCATGCTCGCCTCGACCACCATCGCCCACGCCGAAAAGCTCACCCTGGATGCCATCACCGGGCCGCTGCCGCTGTCCGGCCCGACCCTGATGAAGCCCAAGGTGGCGCCGGATGGCTCGCGCGTGAGCTTCCTGCGCGGCAAAGAGGCCGACCGCAACCAGCTGGACCTGTGGGCGTATGACATCGCCAGCGGCCAGACCCGCCTGCTGGTCGATTCCAAGGTGGTACTGCCCGGCGATGAAACCCTGAGCGATGCCGAAAAGGCCCGCCGCGAGCGCCAGCGCATTGCCGCCATGACCGGCATCGTGGATTACCAGTGGTCGCCCGACGCGCGCACCCTGCTGTTCCCGCTGGGCGGCGAACTGTATCTGTACGACCTGGACAAGCAGGGCAAGGCCGCCGTGCGCCAGCTCACCCACGGTGAGGGCTTCGCCACCGATGCCAAGCTGTCGCCCAAGGGCGGCTTCGTCAGCTTCGTGCGCGACCGCAACCTGTGGGTGATCGACCTGGCCAGCGGTCGCCAGATCCAGCTCACCCGCGATGGCAGCGAGACCATCGGCAATGGCGTGGCCGAATTCGTCGCCGACGAGGAAATGGACCGCCACACCGGTTACTGGTGGGCGCCGGACGACTCGGCCATCGCCTTTGCGCGCATCGACGAATCGCCGGTGCCGGTGCAGAAGCGCTATGAGATGTACGCCGACCGCACCGAAATGATCGAACAGCGCTACCCGGCCGCCGGCGACCACAACGTCACCGTCAAGCTGGGCGTGATCGCCCCGCGCGCCGATGCCGCCGCGCGCTGGGTCGATCTGGGCCGCAACGCGGACATCTACCTGGCCCGCGTCGATTGGCGCGACCCGCAGCACCTCACCTTCCAGCGCCAGTCGCGCGACCAGAAGACCCTGGAACTGATCCAGGCCGACCTGGCCAGCGGCAAGCAGCGCACCCTGGTCACTGAAACGTCGCCGACCTGGGTGCCGCTGCACAACAGCCTGCATTTCCTCAAGCAGGGCGGCTTCCTGTGGTCGTCCGAGCGCAGCGGTTTCCAGCACCTGTACCGCGTGTCCGATGACGGCAAGAGCGTGACCGCACTGACCAGCGGCAACTGGCCGGTGGACGAACTGCTGGCGGTGGACGAGGACGCCGGCAAGGTCTACTTCCGCGCCGGGGTGGATTCCTCGCGCGAAAGCCAGCTGTACGCCGTGCCGCTGCAGGGCGGGGCGCTGCAGCGCCTGTCCAATGAAACGGGCATGCACAGCGCCAGCTTCGCGAAGAACGCCAGCGTGTACGTGGACAGCTGGTCCAATACCACCACGCCGCCGCAGATCGCGCTGCACCGCGCCAATGGTGAAAAGATCGCCACGCTGGTGGAAAACAACCTGGCCGATCCCAGCCACCCGTACGCGCGCTACCTGGACGCGCAGCGCCCGGTGGAGTTCGGCACCCTCACCGCGGCCGACGGCCGCACCGCGCTGAACTACAGCCTGATCAAGCCCGCTGGTTTCGACCCGGCCAAGCGCTATCCGGTGGTGGTGTACGTGTATGGCGGCCCGGCCAGCCAGACCGTCACCGACAGCTGGCCCGGCCGTGGCGACCACCTGTTCAACCAGTACATGGCCCAGCAGGGCTATGTGGTGTTTTCGCTGGACAACCGCGGTACCCCGCGCCGTGGCCGCGATTTCGGCGGTGCGCTGTACGGCGTGCAGGGCACGGTGGAAGTGGCCGACCAGCTCAAGGGCGTGGACTGGCTGAAGCAGCAGCCATGGGTGGACCCGGCGCGCATCGGCGTGCAGGGCTGGTCCAACGGCGGCTACATGACCCTGATGCTGCTGGCCAAGGCGTCGGACCAGTACGCGTGCGGCGTGGCCGGCGCGCCGGTTACCGACTGGGGCCTGTACGACACCCATTACACCGAACGCTACATGGACCTGCCGGCGCGCAACGCCAAGGGCTATGAAGAAGCGCGGGTGCTGGCCCACATCGACGGCCTGCGCTCGCGCCTGCTGCTGATCCACGGCATGGCCGACGACAACGTGCTGTTCACCAATTCCACCGAATTGATGAGCGCGCTGCAGAAGCGCGGCCAGCCCTTTGAGCTGATGACCTACCCGGGCGCCAAGCATGGCCTGTCGGGCAGCAACGCACTGCACCGCTACCGCCTGGCCGAGGATTTCCTGGCCCGCTGCCTCAAGCCGTAACGCACGCTTCCGGGAGCCCCACCTGGCGCCGTCCGTGCCGGTGGGGCGCGGGCGGGGCCCGCCGGGCGGCGGCCATGACCTCCGGCCGATTGCCGCTGCCTCCCCGAGTGCGTAGGGTCGCAGGCACCCGCTCACTGGAGTCCTGCATGAAGCCGCTTGCCCTTGCCGTCGCGTTGGCCCTTTCCGTCCCCGCCGCGCTCAGTGCGCCGCCGGCCTTCGCTGCCGCTCCTGCCGCCACCAAGGCCCCGGCCAGTGCGGCCTGGGTGACCCGCAGCAACGAACTGGCGCAGATCCTGCTCGATGCGCAGGGCCCGTTCCAGCCGGAAGAGACCGGCTTCTTCGGCGTGCCGGGCTACGACGACAAGGTGGCCGATTTCGGGCCGGACAACGCCAAGCGCTACCGCGCCGCGATGGCCAAGGCGCGCGACCAGCTCAAGGCCAAGCTGGCCACCGAGCGCGACCCGAACGTGCGCCAGGACCTGGCGATCATGATCGCCGCCGCCGACGAGAACATCGAAGGCAGCGAACTCAACGAAAAGTACCTGCTGCCGTGGAGCGACACCCCGCAGACGGTGTTCAGCGGCATCAACCTGCTGCTGTCCGACCAGGTGCCGGCCGAGCGCCGCGCCAAGGCGCTGGACCGCCTGAAGGCGTATGCCGGCCTGGCCCCGGGCACCACCGCCATCACCACGCTGTCGCGCCAGCGCTATGAAGAGCGCCTGGCCGACAAGACCCTGCTGCAGCCGACGAAGATCGAGGTCGAGCAGTCGCTGGCCAACGTCGATACCTACATCACCGGCATCGAAAAGCTGTTCGACAAGTACAAGGTCGCCGGCGCCGACGAGGCGCTGAAGACCATCGCCACCCAGCTGCGCGAGTACCGCGACTGGACGAAGAGCGAGGTGCTGCCCAAGGCACGTGCCGATGCGCGCCTGCCCGAGCCGCTGTATGCCTTCCAGCTCAAGCGCGTGGGCATCGACATCGACCCCAAGCTGCTGATGCAGCGGGCGCAGCTGGAATTCATGGAAACCCGTTCGGCGATGCGCCAGCTGGCGCCGCTGGTGGTCAAGGCCAAGGGCCTGAAGGTGGCCGACCCGACCGACCCGGTGGCGGTGATCCGCGCGCTGAAGGGTGACAAGATCGCCAACGACCAGCTGGAGCACCACTACCGCGGCGTGATCGATGCGATCGACCCGATCATCCGCGCCCAGAAGATCGTGGACGTGCCGCAGCGCCCGATGCAGATGCGGCTGGGCTCGGCCGCCGAAAGCGCTGCCTCGCCGGCCCCGCACTTCCTGCCGGCGCCGCTGGTGGGCAACACCGGCCAGCAGGGCACCTTCGTGCTGCCGCTGGGCAACCCGGCCGCCGGCGACAAGGCCGCGCAGTACGACGACTTCAACTTCGGCTCAGCCGCGTGGACGCTGAGCGCGCACGAAGGCCGCCCGGGCCATGAGCTGCAGTTCACCGCGATGGTGGAGCGCGGCGTGTCGCTGGCGCGCACCATGTTCGCGTTCAATTCGGTCAACGTGGAAGGCTGGGCGCTGTATGCCGAAGCCGAAATGGTGCCGTACGAGCCGCTGGACGGGCAGCTGATCGCCCTGCAGTTCCGCCTGCTGCGCGCCGCGCGCGCGATGCTTGATCCGATGCTCAACCTGGGCCTGATCGACCGGGCCAAGGCCGAGCGCGTGCTGATCGACGAAGTGGGCCTGTCGCAGGCGATGGCCACCCAGGAACTGGACCGTTACATGGTGCGGTCGCCGGGCCAGGCGGGCAGCTACTTCTACGGCTACACCCGGATCCTGGAACTGCGCATGCAGACCGAACTGGCACTGGGCGCAAAGTTCGACCGCCTGGCGTTCAACAACTTCCTGCTCGACCAGGGCCTGCTGCCGCCGGACCAGCTGGCCAAGGCGGTCAACGAGGTCTTCATCCCGCGGTACACGGCAAAGTAATCACCTCCGCGTGGGCCACGACCAACGGTCGTGGCCTACCGACCATTCGAACCGACCATTCGAACCGACCATTCGAACCGACCCTTCGAACCGACCAGTCGAACCGACCATTCGAACCGACCATTCGAACCGACCATTCGAACCGACCAGTCGATCGGCAATCGGGTAGGTCACGACCGGTGGTCGAGACCCGCTTTCACCGGGACGGCGTGATCGTCTGCCCCGGCAACCG